>JAAUUB010000249.1 GCA_012031215.1 Microscillaceae bacterium
AGGGGTTTCGCGAATAATGACCTGCCGGGTGGTGGTATCGGCCTGTGTAGTTCCATTGACATTGAACTGCGCCAGTTGGGTGATGGTAAAGGAGCCGGGTGTGTTATAGGTATTATTCGTGCGTGTTACAAAGCCTTCTTCTTCCGAATATTTGTAAGAAACATTGATGGCGCCTACCGTGCAATCTACTACATCCACAGTACCCATGTTGCAGGTAACGGCGGGGACTACCTCAAAACAAGCCTCTTGCGCCCAAAGCGAAGCAAAGCCTGCCCAAATAAAGCTTAATGCAAATCCGTATATGCTTTTGAAAAAACTCTCCATGCCCATCTACAGATGCCAAGACCTGCACCCGATTTTTTTATTTTTTAGTAAGCCTACATAAAACGCCTTTCTTAGGCCAATCATTGCCAATTGCCCTCCTCGATTATCGGCCCTGGGCTTTTGCAAGTGCCACTGTATAAAGTAAGTGCCAAGTCTCGAGAGTGCATTAATTTACGAATTCGTGAAAATAAGTACACTCCCGTAAAGCTTTTTGATAAAACTTAGTCTTAGCAAATTCATTTTTGAGCCGGGTAAAATTGCGGCGGTGTTCGGGCAAATACGAGGGGGGCACAAAAAGCCAAAAGTCTATTTCTTCGCTGGTCTTGAGGTAATACTGATTTTGCTCGCATTTCGCGGCCATAAAGCAAGCCTGGGCCGCCAGTTCTTTTTGGCCACTTTTGAGCGCGGACGTTAAGGCCCGGTCAAAATAATAGCGGGCCTTGGCACAATCAGCAAAAACAACATTATCCACCTCCCTTTGCTGGCCGGCCACAATTTTGCGGGCATCGGCTATATCCGCCGTACTCCAGTAATAGTCAATGGCCATCCAGCTATTTCCAAAATACGACATATTGTAATAGGCTGCCCCCAGTTGATAATAATAATTGGCCTGTTCTACGGTGTTTTGGTCGGCATAATTTTTCAGAATCAGCAGCTTTTTGGCCAGGGTCAGACGGTTATACCTGCCCTGGTCGGGCGAGGGTGGGCACTCTTTACAGTCTTCTATTTCCAGGTAAAAGGGGTCTTGCGGCAAAGGATACAAGACCTTTTCGGGCAATTGTTCATAGAGGGCGAGCGCCTCGCTGAGCTTATCCTGGCTAAACAATACGGTGGCTTTTAGCTCTAGTAAAAAATGCCGGGGTCGCGTCTCGCTTTTGTCGTCCAAGGCCGAAGGGTCAATTTTGGGAAGCAATACCTCGCGCTCAAAACTGGTATTTTTCTTATTGGTAAGAGCAATCAAGCCGTCGATAATCTCCAAGCGAGGATTTACTTTGAGCGAGCTGAGATAATTGAGACAAAGATAGGCTTTGGCCGCCTGCCCTTGTTTTTCATACAGGCGGGCAAACACACTCAGCATCAGGGTCTGAAGATTTTCCTGACCAAGTTTTTTGACCTGCTGGTAGAGTTGTTCTTCGCTTGTCTCATCCAGTTCGCGCAGTTGGGTGAGCGCGAGGGCCGTTTCCATACATTCTATTTGCGCCTGGATTTGGCGGTCACGGGTAGCTTTTTTCAGGCTGGCAAAAGTTTGCAAGGCTTTTTGGGGAGTTCCGGCCAGGTAATCGAGATAGCCCTCCGCCAGGGTCCAGAGGTCGCGTTGGGTGTTTTTTTCTTCCAGACGCACTTTTTCTATAAATGCTTTGGCTTCCAGCAATTGCTTTACGGCTTCTCCACGTGGATACGATTGGTAGCCGCGATAAAAGAGCAGATTATCCTCTGGTTTTATGCTGAGCAGGTTAAACTCTAACCGATTGATGAGATGCACCAGCATAATATTGATTTTTTCGGAGTTGGGGCTAAGCCCATAAACCGATTTCATTTCTTCAAGCAACTGGCTTTTTTTATCAAGGGCCCGCATAAAATACAGGGTGGCTTTTTCCTCCTCCTGCTGGCAAAATGCCAGGGTTGCCTCCCATTCTTCTTGGCTTTTGATTTTGACACTGAGCAGGGCCGAGGTGCGTTTGCTAGGGCAAAGTTCAAAAATACGCGAAAACAAGTAATTGGCCCGGGCTTCCTGCCCGAGCATTTTCAAGGCCCCGGCATAATGCCCCAAAGCCCAATACCGGAGTTGGCTTTCGGTTTGGTTCCATAAGGGCACGACTAGCTCTTCATAGAGAGCCACCGCCTGGGTGGGGTTCTGGCTATAATGGGCCATTCGAATGGCCTGATAGGCATAGCGCAGTTTGAGCGTTATGTCGGAGGATTGCCGACTTAGGAGACGGCCCTGGCTGGCCAGTTGGTACATCTCGGCATAGTCCTCCTCAGTCTTGGTTTGCCATTCATCGCTGGTCCAGGCCTGTATTTCGCATTCTTTGGCATAGCGCAAGTATGGGCGCATTTCGGGGCGATTGCCTTTTTTCCAGTATTGCAAAAGACCATTTTGGGCAATTTTGGGAGCAATAACACTGCCACTTTGCAAGTGCGCATCGATTTGCGCTAAGACCTCCGAATCCGCTTCATAAATGATAAATCTAAGGTCAGTTGTGTCCACCTGGTTTTGGCAATAGGCCTGCCATTCGCTCAAATTATCGGGGGCAGTATTATCAAATTCCCATTTTGGCTGATAAAACTGGCCAAACTGAAGTGGGTTAAAAAAAGAATAGGCACTGTAATAGTCTACATCATAACCGCCGCAGGTGCTTTGGGCAATACGAACCGGGCGAAGTACAAAAGCACTGCATAAGAGAACCAGCAACAATGACCGAAGATGTTTCATAAATCAGCACAAGGTTTGATTTTGGATACAAATGTAACAAAAAAAGGCGGTTGCTTTCTGCCCCGCCTTCCTTTGGCTTTGAAAAAAAGCCCCCTTAAAAGCTGTTTTGTTTATTTTGCTTTGAGTGCCTTCACAATTCTAAAACCCTTCAATTTACTTGTTGAGGGAGTTGCGGCCCCATTTTCATCCACAAAATCATCTGCGGCAAACCCATACCAGGCTTCTCCGTCGGCTTTTTGGTAATATTCCGCCACATTTCCTCCCAGGTCATAGATTTTGGCTTTGCCCAGGGCAACCGCTCCAAAAGTGCCCGCCGGGGAGAGAAGGCTTGTTTTGATTTCGTTTAGTTTTTGGCGAAAAAGCGGCACTTCACGAGGCGTGAGGGCAAAGCCAGCCCAGTGTGCCAGGGTGTTTTCGCGGGGAGCCACCACTTGTGCCTTTTTATGCAGGGCTTCGGCCTCTTGTACGTTGGGCAGGCGGTAGGCCTCGCCGGTCTTCTCCGACAACCACGTGGCATAAGCCTGGGCTTGGGCAAATGTAATGCTCGCTACCGGATGATTGGCCGCTATGGGTGAATAGGCGTAGGAAGGCTGAAAAGCGGCAAATTGGGCATTGGTTACCTCAAAAATGCCGATGGCCAGCGAATCTGCTTTGATGACAGCCACCTCAGGAATAAGCAAACCCTGATAAATTTGGCCCCAAAGGCCGTTTTGGTGGGCGTGTTTTTCTTTCTGGAGAAGGACGGCCAAAGGGCTGCTCTCTTTGAAAGCTTCATTCTCTTTGGGGGCATTGCCAAACAAATATTGCTCAAACCAGGCCATTTCTTCGGTGATTTTGCGGCGCTGGTGGCTCAGCTTTTGCAATCCGTGCGGCTGGCCTGGAAACCAGAGAAAACGCACCGGTGCCTGCCCCACCTGCTGCAGGGCGCGGTAATACTCCCAGCCCTGGTCGCGAGGCACTGCCCGGTCTTCACTGCCGTGAAAAATAATGGTGGGGGTTTTTACCTTTTCCAGTTCAAAAAGAGGCGATTTGGTGATGTAGGCCTCATTATAGAACTTGCCATTGACATCGTCCCAGGGGGCTCCCCCAAAATAACTCTGGTCAAAAATAACCCCAAACTGACAAGTGCCATAATCCGATGTCCAGTTGACATCCCCCGCTCCGGCCCCGGCGGCTTTGAACAGGGCAGGATAACGCACCGTGAGCATGGTCGTCAAAATGGCCCCATTTGACCAGCCCATCACGGCCAGCGAATCTTTACTTATCAGGCCTTTATTGGCCAAATAATCTATGCCCTTGAGAATATCTTCCATCTCCTGGTCATAATATTTTTTCTTGATAGACTCCACAAAAGCCTGCCCGTGATTGGAAGAACCGTGATAATTGGGTTTTAAGATAAACATTCCCCTCTGGGCCAGCAATTGATGGTAGTAGGTCCAGCGGTCGCTCCATTGGTCTAGGTCGACCGCAGCAGGCCCACCATGAATAGCCACCATCAATGGGTAAGCCCGCCCCGCCTGGTGGTCAAGCGGGTAGTATAAAATTCCGGTGATTTCATCGTCATTGGCTCCCTTCCAACGCACAATTTCGGACTTGGCCTTGGGCTTATCGTCCCAATGGGGATTGAGCTTTATGAGCTCGGTGGTCTTTTCCAGGCGCAGGCCCTTGCGGTCGCGCAGCAGGTTGGCATGCCAATATTGAGGTGGCACCGAGGCCGTAGAATATACAAAAACCGCCTGTTTCTGGTCTTCCGAAATGTGTGCCAGATTGACACGCTCGTCCATCGTGCCCATAGGCAGGGCTTGAGCCGTCCAGGTCAGGCCATTTTTGAGATAGAACTGCAGCCTGAGCGTAGGGCCATTGGCCAGACTGACAATGACATCATTGCCCACTACCTCAAAGCCACGCCCCATTCCCCACTCCCAATTGAGCGGAACATTTTGTGTTTTTTGGGTGGAAATATCAAAATAATACAACAAACCAATGCCCGCACCCTGCCACTCCGGGTTAGAAGATTGGGTAGTTCCAAAATAAAAGCCCTGGCCATCTGCCGTGAAAGAAAAATTGCCCGGCGTTTGAAATCCAGGCCCAAAATCTCGGTTTTTTTTCCTGTGCTCAAATCCCAGAGATAGACCTTAGGGCTGGGTTTGCCATCGGCCCCATAATGGGGCGAAAGAATATGCGAACTCACCAGCCAGCGGCCATCTTTTGAAAAAGCATATTCGTCCATGGGATAACGGTTATCGGTCAGGCGCAGCAGCTTTTTCTCTTTAAGGTCGTAGCGATAGACCTGGCTGGCCTTAAAATGCGCCGTATCTTCCACCACCACCACATTGTCTTTCTTTTTGCTGAGTTCTTTTTCGTAGAGGGTTTCACCATCCTCGGCCACAAACACCAGGCTATGCGCGCCCATTTTTCGCAAGCCCTGAGGACTGACCTCAAAACTGTCAATGGCATAGGCTTCGCCCCCATACAAACTCATCGCCCAGATAGACTTTTCCCCGCGTGAAGATAGAAAGTAAATCAGTTCGCCATCTTGGGAAAAAACCGGGCTACGCTCCGACTCATCGCCCCGGGTGAGGGCAAGTGTTTTAAAAGAGGTTCCATCTTTTGCATCCAGGCGGGTCAGATAAAGATTGCGTACAAAGCGGTCTTTGGCCTCTGAGGGGCGGGTTTTGACCCAGGCCAGTTTTTTTCCATCTGGCGAAAATACAAAATCAGAAGCCCCTTCCTGTTTGATGAGGTCTTCTACCGACCAGGTGGCCGTTTGGGCTGCGGCCATCCAAGCCCATCCCAAACAAGCAAACAACAAGTAAATTTTTTTCATAAATATCTCAACAAATAGTTTTGAAGGGGGCAAGATAAACATAAACCCAAAAAGGAAAAAGTATGCAGATAAATGCGGCATTTCCAGCAAAAAGAAGGCTTTATTCTGCCTGCTTTTTAAGGGCTTTTTGGTAAGTCTCAAGGCAACGCTGGCGGGCAAAAGCGTGGTCCACGATGGGTTTATAAGACAGGCTTTGAAACTCAGGCACCCATTTTTTGATATATTGAAGGTCAGGGTCAAATTTTTTGGTTTGGGCCTCGGGGTTGAAAATTCTGAAATAAGGTGCCGCATCCGTACCCGAGCCTGCCGCCCATTGCCAGCCGCCATTGTTGGAAGACAGCTCAAATCGAGCAATTTTTGGGAAAAATAACGCTCTCCCCAGCGCCAGTCGATGAGCAGGTGCTTGGTCAGGAAGCTGGCCGTAATCATCCGCACCCGGTTGTGCATAAATCC
>JAAUUB010000250.1 GCA_012031215.1 Microscillaceae bacterium
TATAAAAAAGCAACTACTTTATCTGAAAAAAATTTGCTTTTTCATAAAATGATTTCTCCCAACTAAGGCACAAAAATCTCCTCGATGGGCTTGCCCGTAGCCCCGCTCGGCATTTGCAGGTTGAGGAGCATCGTCATGGTGGGGGCAATATCACTCACATAGACCTCGCGTACCGTATGTCCGGCGGGTATGCCTTGTCCAAAAAACAGGATGGGCACATGGGTATCGTAGCGATGGGGCGAACCGTGGCTGGTGCCGCCTCGTTCCCAGCTCTTGTTCAGGTAGCCCGTTTTGGCCACAATCAGCACATCTGCACTGCGGCCGTAGTAATAACCAGCCTGCACCAGGGCCAATATCCCCTGCTGGTATTGCTGGCGCTGGAGGTCGGTGGCTGTATAGGCATCATAGACCCAGGTATATTGGCGTACGAAATCTACTACTTCGCGCTCTACCATTTCTTGCGAAAGCTTTTTCTCTTTGAGGAGGGCCCGGTTGAGATAGACCCCTTTGTCATCGCCGGTGAGCACCCATTTTCCCGCGCCATAGGTTTTCTCCAAGTGTGCGCTCAATTCGTCCTGCATTTTTTTGCTGTCGGCATAACCGCCAGGCAGGCGCAAATCCTGGGCATAGCGGGGCACCTGGGCCACGGCATGGTCCGCTGTAAGAAAAATGGTATAATTGCCTTTCCCGAACTGGGCATCCAGGGTTTTGAGCAAGAGGGCAATTTCCTGGTCCAGGCGCAGATAAATGTCCTGCACCTCTACCGATTGCGGCCCAAAGGCATGCCCCCCAATATCCGTGGAGGAATAGCTGATGGCCAGCAGGTCGGTGATGTCGTCCTGGCCCAGGGCTTCGGCTTTGAGGGCCTCGAGGGCCATTTCGGTTACCAATGTATTGCCGTAGGGCGTGCCGGTGAGCAAGCCATACGGAGGGCGCTTCATTTGAGACTTGGCCAAGGCTTCGGTCAGGGCTTTAAAATCATAAGGAAAAACGGCCTTGGGCTGTCCGGGCAGGGCTTGTTCATAGAGATTGTCATCGGCCTGGCTGGAGGTATATTCTTTTATCGGGCGCAGGGTTTGCCAGGTTTGGGTCAGGAAATAATCTGGGCGGCGGCGGGCATTGTATTGGGCCACCCAGTCGGGCAGTTTGTCCATATAATAGGTGCTGGTGATGAAAGACCCGCTGTTCTGGTCAAACCAATAGGCCCCATTGGCCGTGTGCCCGGCGGGCAGTACTGCGCCCCGGTCTTTGAGCGAAATGCCAATGACTTTGGCCTTTTGAGCCGTGGCCAGTTTTAGCTCATCGCCCAGGGTAGTGCTAAACAAATTGCGTGGGGAGATTTCTCCGTAGCCTGTTTCGCTGCCTACGGCTTTTTCGGTGGTATCGCCGGCGCAGTAGTTTTCCTTGCCCTTTTCAAACCAGTCATTGCCTACAATGCCATTGACCGAGGGGGTAGTACCTGTATAAACCGAAGCGTGGCCGGGGCCAGTTTCGGTAGGGGCAAAGTTATAATGCGCATTCCGGCACACAAATCCCTCTTTCATAAGCCTTCGAAATCCCTCTGGGCTGTATTGGGCGGCATAGCGATAGAGATAATCGTAGCGCATCTGGTCTACTACAATGCCTACCACCAGACGGGGGGCTTTTGACTGAGAAAAAAGGGCTTGCGGGAGCGCCAGCCCCAGGAGGCCAAGCAGGATGGAAAAAAAAATACGTCTCATTTCCGGGTTTTATTTACAAATTTCCATTTCAGTATCTGTTTGCGAAGATAAGCCAGAGCGGGCGGGCTTCCTATTGAAATCCTATCCTAAATTTAAAAAAATAGATTTTTGTGAATTAAGATGAGCGTAAGATTTCGCCAATATTATTAAATTGTGATTGTTGCCTTTTTGTTAACGTCGGTTGGTGAATGTTGCCTTTTTATTGATGCCTAAAAATTGCTTTAGGGCCGAAATCCCTCCTTATTCGCAAGAAAAATAATCATTGTTTAAAACCCCTTTCTTATGAGAACCTTTTATCTCTTACTATTGCTGGGCTTGCTCTTGTGGCAGCCCGTTTACGCGCAAAATGGTTTGCTTTCGGGCAAAATCACGGATGAGCAAACCGGACAGGCCCTGCCCGGAGCCAGCCTTCGCCTAGAAGGCACTACCAATGGCACAGCCACGGACCTCAATGGTGAATACCGACTTTCTTTGCCTGTGGGTAGCTATCAATTGCTTATCACCTTCATCGGATTTACGGACAAAAAAGAAGCGATTGAGATTCAGGCTGGTCAAACGACGGTACTGAACCTGAGCCTGGTCAGTGAGGCTTTCGAGTTGAACGGCATCGTAGTAACCGGGCAACTTGAGGGCCAGGTAAAAGCCCTCAACCAACAACGTTCGGCCATCAACATCAAAAACATTGTGGCGGCTGACCAAATAGGCCGCTTCCCAGACCCTAACGCCGCCGAAGCCCTTCAGAGGGTGCCCGGGGTAAACATTGAGCGCGACCAGGGCGAAGGACGATACGTGCTGGTGCGTGGTCTGGCCCCGCAGTTTACCAATGTGAGCGTAAATGGGGAGCAAATCCCTTCGCCCGAAGCCGATGTGCGCTTTGTGGCCCTGGACGCTGTGCCTGCTGACCAACTGGCCTCTATGGAAGTAACCAAAGCCCTGACCCCGGATATGGACGGCGATGCCATTGGCGGTTCCGTGAATCTTATCACACGCACAGCCCAAAGCAAGGACCCTTCGCTGAGTGCTTCTTTGGTGGGCGGTTATAACAACCTGATGCGCCGCCCCAATATCCAAGGGGCCTTGCAATATGGCCAGCGCTTTGGACAGGGTGAAAAATTTGGAGTGATGCTCAACAGCAGCTATTACCATAATGAACTTGGCTCCGACAACTGGGAACGCGAGCCTTTTGACAATGAACTGGAACTGCGCGACTATGAACTGGTGCGCACGCGCCTCGGTCTGAGCACCACCCTTGATTATCGTTTTGATGCCAACAATGAGGTGTATGTCCGGGCCTTGTATGCCCGCTTTAGCGATCGGGAGTGGCGCCGTCGGTATATCTTTATTCCCGAAGATGAGGAAATAGAGCGCGCTACCAAAGACCGCTACGAATCACAGTCTATCCTGAGCCTCAATGTAGGCGGGCGGCACAGCCTCCCCAAAGTGAGCATTGACTACGAATTTTCTTATTCTTATGCCGAACAAGATACCCCCTATGATTATGAAGGAAGCTTTATCGCTGGTATTCCCAGCACCCTTGATTTTGGTGATGGGGCCGATTACCCGGTCTTGACTGCGCCCGGCTATCTTGACAACAGCGAGTATGAATTTAACGAACTGGAACTGGGCCAAACCCTGGCCAAAGACGAAAACATCACCGCCCGCATTAATATTGGCCTGCCCTACCAATTGGGCAATGCCAGTGGTTTGTTTAAGTTTGGTGGCAAGGTGCGCTTCAAGACCAAATCTTTTGAGATTATCAACGACAAATATGAAAACCGAGGCGGCGTGCCAAATCTGGATTTCTTCCAAGGTGGCCTGCTGGACGACCGCTTCCTGGACAATCGATTCACACTGGCCCCCAATTTAGATGTA
This sequence comes from Microscillaceae bacterium, assembly GCA_012031215.1. Lineage (GTDB taxonomy): Bacteria > Bacteroidota > Bacteroidia > Cytophagales > Microscillaceae > JAAUUB01. Next base: position 3,594 of record JAAUUB010000250.1, read on the forward strand.
CAGGCCCTGACAGGGTATCTGAATGCCAATCCGGCTCAGTTTGAATTGCAAATCGAGGACAAAGCCATTGACCAGGCCCTCGAGTCTTATGAAGCCGAAGAAAATGTGTATGCTGCCTATCTGATGACTCAGTTGCAGTTTAATAAACTGACCCTTTTGGGAGGAATTCGCTACGAATCTACGGAGGTGAATTATAAATCCAATGATGTGGTGATTGCCCCCAATGGCGATTTGCAGGCCATCATCCCGCGCGAAGGCGGCACTACCTATGACTTCTTCCTGCCCCAGCTCCACCTCAAATACGCCCTCAACGACCTGACCAATCTGCGCTTTGCGGCCACTTTCTCTTACGCCCGGCCTAATTTTGCCGACATCGTGCCTGCCCAGGAAGCCAATCTTGAAGACCGCGAGGCCAGCGTGGGCAACCCCGAACTGAAACCCGTTGGGGCTCTCAACCTGGATTTTTTGGGCGAAAAATATTTTGGCAATGTAGGGGTTCTCTCCGGAGGGGTGTTCTACAAACGTCTCAATGACTTTATTTTCCCCCGCGTGATTCGCAACAGCCAGTACCCGTTGGTGGGCCCGCCGGTGGTAAGCAATGTGGACGTAACCCAAATCCAGAATGGTGAATCCGCCGATTTGTTTGGTTTTGAGCTGGCCTATCAGCAAAACCTGAGCTTCCTGCCCGGTTTCCTTTCCGGCTTTGGGGTGTATGTCAATTATACCTACACTTCTTCCACCGCCGACATCCAGAGCCGCTCTCAAGACAATGCAACCGAAACCATTGACCTGCCCGGCCAGGCCGAGCACGTAGGAAACTTTTCGCTGTCTTATGACTCGAAAAACTTCAGTGCCCGGGTGGCCCTCAATTTCAATGGGAAATACCTGCAAGAAGTAGGTGGCGCTCCCGAAGAGGATATTTTTGTCAAAAGCCGCCTGCAACTCGATGCCTCGGCCAGTTATACCATCATTCCGAAACTGCGTGTCTTTGCGGAATTTCTCAACCTGACCAATCAGCCTTTTGAGACCTTTCAGGGCAGCGAGAATATTCTTATCCAACGCGAATTTTACTCCTGGTGGTCGCGCCTCGGTTTGAAATTTGACCTTTAAGCTTTTCCAATCAAAATTATGAACCTGAAATCAATATTTCCAATGAAAAAAATAAGTCTTTTCCTCAGCCTCTACGCACTGGCCTTTTTTTCGGCTTGTGATGAGAAAAATGAAGGGGTGATTGAACCCCTTACGCCCGCTACCTTTCCCCAGGTTTTGTTCCTGGACGACGAAGGCGATGGCAATGTAGAAGATGATGACAATGTAGGGATAAAAATTACCCTGGCCGACCGCATAGACCCCGAAGGCGAAGAACTGGGGGGTAAGATTAACCCGCTCAACCAGGCCGTTACCCTTACTTTTGCCATCACTGACATCAAAGGCTTTGACCAAATCAGTGATTATATCCTGGACGGCAAGGCTTTTTACGAAGTAGATGATTGCACCAATTCGGACGACCTGGGCGAAGACCTTGACTTTAGCTTCAATACCACCACCGGCCAAGGCTCGGTTACTTTCCCGGCCGGGGTAGAAGAAATCGAAATTGAGTTTGAACTTGATGAAGACCTTTTTGACGATGATGTGGTCAATACCGAAGACCGGGGCTTTGTCTTCCAACTCACGGGCCTCACCGGCAATACCAGCGGGGTTGTGGTCAACTTGGACCTGGAGTTTGAGTATGAAGTGCTGGACGATGAAAAAATCTTTGCCCAATGGAAACTGGACCTGGATGAAGACTTTGACAATTTCAAGGCGCTATTCAGTGCTCTCAACGAAGACCTGGCCGACCTGGATGTGGCCGATGTGGACGAAATCGTCTTCGAATTTGGCTATGACCAGCTTACCATCGAAATCGTCTTGATTGAAGAAGAAGAAGACGACTGTGGCGAACTGGACAATATCGTCATTGAACTGGAAGGCGAATATGACGACCTCACCGACGACGATGTAGAAGGCGAACTGGCACTCATCTTTGAAGTGGAACTGGAGGATGAATCGGTGCTCGAGGGCGAGTTTGGGGGTGAATTTTCTATCGTCAATGGCTTCCTGACCCTGAGCCTGAGCGGCGAACTGGACGACGAAGAGTTTGATGAACAAACCTTTGTGCTGGAAAAAGACTAAGCCTCAGGGCAATGCCAACCTTTTTTCGTAAGCTCACAACCGGCCTGGTTGTGGGCTTATTTTTCCAATTCTTAGTTTCCAATCCTTTTTAAAAAATGAAATATTACGTATTTACCCTATTGGCCGCCGTGGCACTGGCTACTTGCCAACCCACTGAGCAAAAAAACAATCCCCCAGCCGAGCAGGGAACCCTTTCTGAAGAAAACAAGGCAAACGACGAAACCCAGGTAATCAAACCCGTCTTTACCACCGA
>JAAUUB010000037.1 GCA_012031215.1 Microscillaceae bacterium
GGACAAAAATTTATGCCGAAATCATTGGCGGGGGAATGTCCTCTGATGCCTATCATATTTCGGCCCCCCATCCCGAGGGCCTTGGGGTGGTGCGGGTGATGCGAAATGCCCTCGAGGATGCGCAGATAAGCCCCGGAAAAATTGATTACATCAATGTCCACGGCACTTCTACCCCCATCGGCGACCCACAGGAAGTGAAAGCCATTCAGGAGGTTTTTGGGGAGCATGCCTACCAGCTCAATATCAGTTCCACCAAATCTATGACCGGACACCTATTGGGTGCTGCCGGGGCAGTGGAAGCCGTCGCCGGTATTTTGGCGATTCAGCACCAGGTCATCCCGCCTACTATCAACCACTTTAAGGATGATGAGGCCTTTGACCCGCGACTTAATTTTACTTTTAACCAGGCCCAGACCCGAAAAGTAGAATATGTAATGAGCAATGGCTTTGGCTTTGGTGGGCACAACAGTTCCGTGATTTTCAAAAAGTTTGAGGGATAGTGTGGCAAAGAATAGCCCGGCTTTTCTCGCGTCTTTTCTCAGGATTTACTCAAAATACACCCGCCGACCAGTTGCTTCGGCAGGACATCAGTCGTATTACTGGCTGGGTACCACAGAATCTAGCCCTCTATCGCCTGGCCTTGCGCCACACCTCGGCCTCCCTGGCGATTCCAGCCACCCAAATCAAGGAATCAAATGAGCGACTTGAATATCTTGGTGATGCGGTTTTGGGCGCGGTAGTGGCCGATTATCTCTTTAGAAAGTTTCCCTATGAGGATGAAGGCTTTTTGACCGACATTCGCTCGCGCATTGTCAATCGCGAATCGCTGAATCAATTGGCGCAAAAACTGGGCATTGATAACCTTATCATTTTTGAAGGGAGAAAGACCCGGATGTCTTATAAATCTATGAACGGTGATGCCCTTGAGGCCTTTGTGGGCGCGGTTTATCTGGATAGGGGCTTTCGGCACTGCTATCATTTTATTATTCGCAAAATCATCACCGTCCATCTTGACCTGGACGAAGTCATCCACAATAATAAAAACTTTAAGAGCCTAGTTATAGAATGGGCTCAAAAAGAAAATCGTCAACTTAGGTTTGAGATTGTGCGGGAGTCGGGCAGTAAGCATCGGCGTGAATTTGTGTCCCAACTCTATCTGGACAACGCCCCGCTGACCATTGGCACGGGTTTTAGCAAGAAAAAGGCCGAACAGGCGGCGGCCGAAAAAGCCTGCCAACAACTTAAAATCTTGGGGACTTAGAGTTTGAGGGCAAAAAGGGTAATATCATCTTTCTGAGACGTGCCCTCCAGGTGTCGGTCTAGCTCCTGCTCCAGGCGTTGGGCCTGCTCATCAGTGGGCAGGTGGATGATGTGTTGCAAAAACTCCTTAAAACGGGGCATGCCATATTTTTCCTTTTCGGCATTGGACTGATTCACAAACCCGTCCGTACTCAGGTAAAGAAAATCGCCTTTTTTCAGTTCAATCGTCTGGTTCTCGAAGGAGAGCTGCTTGTTGATGTCGCGCCCTCCTATGGAGCGAGGGGTAGGCTTCAATTCGCAGATATTCCAACCCTGGCTGTAGATGAGCGGGCGATTAGCCCCGGCATAGGTGATGTTCCAGTAATTTTCTTTGTCCAGTGATTTTTCAATTTTGCACAGGCAAATGTCCATACTATCGGAGCTGAGGTTTTGCTCTTGGTGCAATGAAATTCTAAACTCTGTATTGAGGGTCTCAAGAACAAGGGAAGGGTCTTCAATGTTTTTTTCATCAATTACCTCATTGAGCAGGGTATTGCCAATCATGGACATAAAGGCCCCTGAAACACCCTTGCCCGTGCAATCTACCACCGCCAGCAGATATTTATCATCGTGGCGGCTAAACCAATAAAAATCGCCGGAAACGTCAAACTGGGGCCGATAGAGAACAAAAAACTTTTTGAAATGCTGCTCAATGGTATAGGTAGGCAAAATAGCCTGCTGAATCCGTTTGGCATACGTAACCCCTTCCATCAAGATGCGGTGCTTGCGCTCCACTTTTTCTGATTTATCCTTGATTTCATTTAGGCTGGCCTTCACCCGGTCAATCATAAAACTAACATCTTGGGAGAGCATTCCCAATTCATCGCGGCTCTTGATTTGAGGAAAATGCACGGCATCATCAAAATTGCTTTCTACAATGCGATGGATAGAACCTGATAACTTGCTTATGGGTCGGCTTAGGATGCGGGTCAGGAAAAAGCCTAAGAAGATAATCAGGCCACCGCCGCCGGCAACTATCCCAAGCTGGATAACATTGTTTTGGGCACGGAGATAATTGACCTGACCGGTTACCTCAGTATCAATTCGCTCAATGCTGGAAATAATGGCTTTTTGATAAGAGTTTAGCTCTTTTTTTAATCCTTGATTTTCATTAAAGCCAATTTGGGCTTCCAAGTCCGCCAGTTGGATAAAAGCCGCTTCATATTGGCGAAGCAAGTTACTCAGCCGAGGCTGTTCTTGTACTTCTTTGGCCAGCAAATCGACCATCTTAGAAAGCTTTTCTATGTAGGCTTTTTCTTTGCGCAAGATAAAGTCTTTTTCGTGGCGACGAATCATGAGCAATTTAGCCATGTCAAATGTGGTATTGGATTCCTCAATCTCGTGGATGTACTTACGCATATCCCCTTCTGTACCATAATCCTTAAAGCCACGCTCGCGAGAAAGTCGCACAATCTGGGCAAATTTATCCTCATAAAGCTTTAAATTGCTGGTGAGGTTGGAGGTTTCCTGCACCACCGTAGAAGTATTGATTTCGCCAAATGAACGAAGGTCGTTCAAATCCTGAGTGATAGACTGAATGAGCTTTTCGCGGCGTTCTAAAACGATACTTTTACCCGATTTGTGAAAATCAGGATTGATAATTTCATCTTTGAAAAAAACGTATTGGTCTCGTTCCGCGGTTTGCAGGTTGAGTTTCACCTGCTGGAGTTTATCCAAAATGCGTTCAATGCGTTTTTCGCGGATTTCAAATAAAAAATCCACCAACGCTAAAAAACTCACAATCATCAAAAACCCAAAGAAGGCGAAGAGCAATTTGGCTCTGATAGTGCGCAATAAACCCGGCATACTGTATAATTCCCATTGATAGTGCCTAAAACAGCACAAAAATACAACCGTATGCCCGCCAAAGGGCTTGAGCCTATATTAAGATATTGTAAACTTACCGCGAAAAGAGACTTAACATTCAAACTGCAGGCCGTCAAAAGCCAGATGGATATTGGGAGGAAGTTCTTTTTCTACCTCGGCATGCTTGCCCATTTTGTGACTAATATGGGTAAAGTAGGCCTTTTCGGGGCCTATTTGCTGGGCAATGGCCGTGGCTTGTTGCAAAGTAAGGTGGGAAATATGAGGGTCTTTTTGCAAAGCATCCAAAATTAGATACCGGGTTCCGGCAATTTTGTGCATCTCCATCTCCGGTATTCGGCTCACATCGGTCAGGTAGGTAAAATCACCAATACGGAAGCCAAAAACTGGTAAATAAAGATGAAAAACATCAATCGGCAGAATTTCTAGCCCCTTTATCCGAAAAGCACAGTTTTCAATATGATGCACCTCCACCGACAAAACCCCAGGATATTTGTTTGATTTATCCACAAAAATATACGCAAATTCTTGGCGCAACTGCTCAATCACTGGCTTTCTTCCATAAATGGGAATATCTGTGCCTTGTTTGAAATTGAAAGAACGCAAATCATCCATCCCCGCCGTGTGGTCTTTGTGCTGATGGGTATAGAGCACCGCGTCCACCTGCTTGATGCCTGCGCGCAGCATCTGCTGCCGAAAATCGGGCCCGGTATCGATGACCAGGCTGAGCCCCTCCACCTCAATATGCACCGAAGGCCGGAGGCGCTGGTCGCGATAATCCAATGAGTTACAAACCTCACAATCGCAGGCAATCACCGGAACCCCCTGCGAAGTGCCACTGCCCAATACCGTTACTTTCATCCTACAAATTAACAAATTCTATCTGGTCAAAGCAAAGACAGTTACTCAGCTATACCGTTCATGGCGTAATTGGGCTTCCAGACCTTTTTGCACCGTCAGGTTCTCGGAAAGCGATAGGCTGGACAGCCATTCGGTCTTAAATTTTTGCTGGCGGGTATCAGGGGGAGGGTCCGTCAGAAATATTGCCAGCACATTTTTGGCCCTCGAGGCCGCCGTATAAAGTAGCCTTTGGCCCTCGGGCCTGGCCAGGTGCTCATATTGTACATCCACCACCAGCACCACCTCGTTTTCCAGGCCCTTGAATTTGCGAACCGTTTTAAAAGCCACCCCATAAGGCAGGCGTTCCGGTTTCACCATCGTTTTTTTCGGCGGAAGCCAGCGTGATGACCGTGATATGGGCAGGCTCAAGGTGATGCACCTGAATCAGGAGATTGATTTTTTGATGCAAAGGCACTACCTCTCCGGTTTTGATTAGCAAGACTTCTGGTTCGGGGCCCTCTATGTCCGAAAAATGATGCCGCCCATAGGTTTGGCCAATCACATTGAGGCTGCTCCGGCTGATTTGTCGGGTATTGCGGTGGTTTTTTGGGCAGCCATACATCCACTGGGCGCACCAGATGGGCCGTATCTATCTCTGCTTTGCGGCTCATCACGTGCTGATAAGGGTCATAAAACAAAAACCATTGGCTGGGCAACTTGCGCAAGGCTTGCAGGGCCAGCAGCCAGGCAGGTTCAAAATCCTGGCCTTCATCTATAAGCACCGCATCATAAAGGGGGCGGACTTGGGCGGCTTCTTCCAAAAAAGCCTTCATCATCCGATTCCAATCGCCCCCGGCCAGGTTTTCCAGGTCAAGCCCTTCCAGACGCGCAGGATGATATGTCTGCAAATATTGCCCGGCAAAATGATACACAGGGGCCGCCGTGATGCCGGGCAAATCGGCCACACAACGTTTCAAAAAAGCCCCCAACTCATCATTGTAGCAAAGCAGGAGCACCTGCTTGCCTTCCTGGGCCAGCAGGCGGGCCTTTTCCAGGGCCAGTACGGTTTTGCCCGTGCCTGCCCGCCCCTGCACCGATACCTCAGGGCAATGCACCAGGTAGTCAAAAATGCGCAACTGCTCCTGGCTCAGGCGGAAAAACGCCTGGTTGTTATTTTCCAGGCGCGAAGGCAAAGTGGGCACTAAGCGAAAAGCCGGCATCATCATGTCCAGAATCCGCTTGTGGTCAGCCGGGCTCAAGACCTGATGACGAAAATTGCCCGCCGTGTTCCAATAGTTAAAAGCCTTGATTAAGAAAAACTCCGGCTGAGCCAGGGCCTGCTCATCCAGCACAATGTGCTCGTTGAGCGAAGGCGGATAAGGCCGGTTTTGCCAGCGCACATCCGTAAACCAGACCGCCTCCGAAACCATACAGCGAACCCCCTGGGCTTTGAGGCGGGCAATCAGGTCAAATTTGCTTTGGGCGGCTTGCTGCGAAGGGTCATCCAGCGGGAAGCCGTTTTGTGTCCATTGCCCATTTTGGTAGGCAATGGTCCCGCTTTTGGCCTCAATCACAATAAGGCCGTAGTAGGCATGAAAGAGCAAAAAATCCATCTCGCCCTGGGCTTGCCGGCCCCGGTTTTGGGGATGCTTGGCCCAGCGCCAGGCATAAAAAACAGTCCACTCATCCGACAAATGGGTACGGAGACTGTGTAAAATGCGGGTTTCGGCCGGGCTGAGCGCAAGTTGAGCGGGGGGAAGTTCCTGGGGAAAAATGCGGGCCATAGGGAATCGCTTTTGATTGGGGGCGTGTTAGTTTGCTTACAAATTAAACAAAGCTACCCTTCGGCTTGCAAAAAAGCAAGCGGTCTGCGAGCAAAATGCAGGATAAAATTTATTCGCCGAGAATTAATTTTTAGATGTTGACAAAATTTGTCCGACTGGCTATTAAGGAAAAACCTGTTAGTTTAGGCGAACACCTCAGACAACACAGAAACCAGAAGAACTACTCAGAAAGCTGATATTGGCTTCATCAAACATGGGGGATACCTTATAGGCCTGGGCTTCATTTCTTTTGCCCTGCTGAATAGCTGATTCCAGCAGGCTATTTCCGCCCCGTCATTTTTTATGCCCCGGCAAGCAAGCATATCGCCTTTCTACAAAAAAAGGAACCAAACAATGGCTCCTTTATAAAAATAGTGAAGGCAATAATGGCCTAGTCCCGCCAATGCTTAAATCGCTCAAAAGCGGCCCGGTCTAGTTCTTCGCGATGCTCGGGATGGGCAATCTCAATGAGGGCGTGGGCACGTTGTCGGATGTTTTTGCCAAAGAGGTAAGCCACCCCATATTCCGTAACAACATAATGGACGTGGGCGCGGGTGGTCGTAACGCTGGCACCCGCCTTGAGCATGGGCACAATCCGCGACACCCCTTTGTTGGTAGCCGAGGGAAGGGCAATAATCGGTTTGCCTCCGGGCGAAAGGGCGGCCCCCCGGATAAAATCCATCTGCCCCCCAATGCCAGAATACTGACGGCTGCCAATGGTATCGGCACAAATCTGACCCATCAGGTCTATCTCAATGGCACTATTGATGGCCACCACTTTGGGATTGGTGCGAATAACGGCATCATCGTTCACGTAGTTAGAATCCAACATCACCACCTGAGGGTTGTCGTGGATAAAGTCATACACCTTGCGTGTGCCAATGACGAAGCCCGCCACTATCTTTCCCGGATGCTTGACCTTGTATCTCCCCGTGATAACCCCCTTCTCCACCAGTGGAATGACCCCGTCCGAAAACATTTCGGTATGAACGCCCAAGTCTTTGTGCCCGGTGAGACAGGCCAGGGCCGCATTAGGAATCCCACCAATGCCCATCTGGATAGTGGCCCCGTCTTCCACCAAGTCGGCACAAAACTGCCCAATTTTCTGCTCTATCTCGGTGGGCGGGGGCGAAGGAATTTCGGGCAGGGCTTCATCAGCTTCTACCAGGTATTTAAAATGACTCACATGCACAAAGCCGTCGCCATGCGTACGGGGCATCTGGGGATTGACCTGGGCGATGCAAACTTTGGCTTTATAGATGGCCGAAAGAGCCACATCCACCGAAACGCCCAGGGTGCAAAAGCCGTGGGCATCAGGGGGCGAAACCTGAAAAATGCCTACGTCAATAGGCAGTACATCATTGAGAAACAATTCCGGCACTTCACTCAGAAAAATGGGAATATAAGCCCCCCGGTCAGCATCCAGTGCCGGTCGCACCCCGTCCGACACAAAAAGAGTGTTGAAATAAAAATGTTCGGCATAACGCTCGTCGGCAAAAGGCGTGCGCCCAAATGGACAAAAGGCCAGAAACTCAATGTCGCGAACCTGTTTTTCCACCACATATTTCACCAGTTCGTCCATTAGGTACTGGGGATTGGCGGCCACTCCATGCACAAAAAGCCGCTGACCTGACTGGATGACCGACAGGGCTTCGGCCGCACTTACATAATTGGCTTGCATATTCTTGATGTTTTTGAATGATTATGAAGCCTTAATATAAAAGACAATACCCACAAAAACCAATGATTTTGGTCAATCACAAAAACTTAATACAATGCGCAAGGGACAATGAGCAATGAGCAAGGGGCAATGAAGCGCTTTCAAGGAACAAGGGGCGGGTTTTTATAATCATTTGAAAGTGGAGGGAGAAATTTTTCGCTGGGCACATCCCCGTCGGGGTGGCGAAGCAGATGCCGGGCGGTTTGGCAAAGAATATAAAGGTCGAGGCCAGGGCTGCGGTGAGCCACATACCAAGTATCAAGGCGGAGGCGCTGGGCCCAGGGCAGGCGGTTACGACCCCGGATTTGAGCCAACCCGGTAAGGCCAGGCTTTACTTGGTGGCGTTGGCGCTGGGTAGCTGTGTAGAGAGGCAGGTATTCGGGGGGTAGCGGACGCGGGCCTACCAGGTGCATCTCGCCCCGGAACACGTGCCAGAGCTGGGGCCATTCGTCAATGGAATATCTTCGCAAAAAATTGCCCCACCGGGTCAGGCGTTGGGGCATCGGGCAAGAGCTGGCCCCGGACACTCCAAAGTCCCGCGCATCGTACGGAATTTATACAGCCGAAAAGCCCGCTCCTGATAGCCTATTCGCATCTGGCTGAAAAAAACCGACCCAGAGGGCCACAGGCTCAGGGCTACCAGTAAGCCCGGCAAAAGCAATAACAACAGGGCCAGCAAGGCCAGACATTTTTGAATAATACTGGGCATATCAGCACAAACCGGATAGCTTCCGAAGCTTAATTTACTTTCTTAAACACGAGCACCTGGGTGGCGGTGGCCACTATCTCTGAAAAAATATTGCGCAGCTCAACACAATACTCCGGCGACAAAGTAGAAACCTTTATTTTTGATGACATCCGCACCTGATGCAGGGTGGGATTGAGGGTCTTGCGCTCCCATTCAAAATCGAGGCCTTCTATTTGCCTCCCTGCCCAGGCTTTGTTGTATTAAGGGCAAAGCCAGGTCTTCTACGGCATAGCCAGGCAGCAGCGCAAATAAGCAAATGTCTGTTTGTAGTTGAAATCAACCGGGAAGGAGGGGGCAAAAACAGCTGGCTTACATAAACCTCTTCGCTTATTGATGCAAAAATAGGGCATAGCGGCTGGATATTCATGGTCTTCATCATTCCCCCACATCCCAAAGTATTGCTTTCCTGGACTGGAAGGCAAAAAGGGATTTACTTAAATTTTAATAACACAGTCTTCATTTTCATCAAAGCCCAAAGCGATGTGCTTATTTTTCGTCTTTTCTGGATTTCTGCCAAAGTGCATACACCAATTGGTAGCCTATCTCGATGCGCCCCCCGCGCCGTAAGCCAAAGCCTGGAATGCTGTTGAGTTCGGTTTCGGCCCGTTCGGGAGCCAGGATGAGGAGGTGGAGGCGTACCAGCGGCCCTAGAAAAAAACCCCGAAACACCTGCGCCTGAAGGCGGCTTTGCAAAACAAGCCAGTGGGCTTGCAGGCCTTTGTTCTCGATGCGCCCCGTTTCGCCGAGCCAGTAGCCAGGTGGGAGGCGGTAGTCCAGGCTTTGCCCAAAACCTGCCCAGCCATATTTGAAACCCAGGCTCCAAAAGCCGCCCGCCCCACTTTTATTGGCTTGCCAAAGATTAAAATCAAGCCCGGCCCGTAAAAATACCCCCCGGCTTTCGTAGCTAAAATCGCTTGCTTTTCGCTCGATACGGGCCCATCCCCCTTCTACTACGGCCAGCCAGCCATTTTCAAAAGCATTTCCAGCCCGGCTTCGGTTTGTCGGATATTGGGACTGAGCCAGCGCTTCAAGGGGGGAACTATATCCAAGCCTATCCGAACCGCCTGAAGCCGCCAGGGCAAACGCGCCGGGCCTAAGGCATCGGACTCCATCTGCACTGATGGGCGCGAAAGTGTATCCTGCCCCCACACCGAAGGCAGAAAACTGGCACTAAGGCACCAGGCGAAGATGAATCTGGTTGGTATCATTGCTTATATCCGGAGACAAGAGCGTCGTGTCAAAGAAATCACTTTCCAGGAGCCGAAGGTCCGTAATACTCACCTGCAATCCGCAGTCGGGTCTTTCCACAAAAGTACGCCTTTCGTAAATCAATCCTAGTCGATAAGTCAGGGTATCTCCTCCCGCCAACAACCGCCGAAAAACAAAGCGGGAAGTATCCGAAAAAGGAGAAAGCGGAAGACTGAAAATGGAAAGGGTATCGGCTTGGGTATAGAGCAGGGAATCGGGCTGAGCCAGGAGGGCCCCTGTGCCCCGGACATCGAGAAAAGCCAGGGTATCAGGCTCTATCCCGCCCGCCTTGAAGACCTGAAGTCGCAAAACCTGAAGGCTTGGATTTTCGCACTCCAGTTCGCAACTGCTCAGGCTGACCAGCAACAGGAGACTGGGGCCGAGCCACAAAAAAAAAACCTTGCAAACATCGGAGGCCCGCAAGGTTTCCAAACCATATAACCATGAAAAACCTAACTTACTAATTTCTTTTTAGAATAAATGCAATGTTAACAAATTTTTTAAAACCAAAGGCAAATTTATTTTTCCTTTTTTTTCAATTTTGTTTACTCCCAGGCAACAAACAAGCCATTCTTGGTTTTGGTTTTAAAATCCTGATATATCTACGGATTTTAATACGTTTTCACTCTCAAAGGTAAGAAAACTTTCTATTTTTGGCAAGAAAGTCCCCAAACAGAGAAAAAATAGCCCCTGCCCGCTATGACTGCCCTTTGGCCGAATGGTCCTTCAGGCCCACGGTGCGGTTAAATACCAGTGCGTTTTTTTGGCTGTCCTTATCCACACAAAAATACCCTAAACGCTGAAACTGAAACTGTTGACCGGGCTGGGCCTGGGCCAGGCTGGGCTCCAGGTAACAAGGGGCCAAAATCTGCCGCGAATCAGGATTGATAAAATCCAGGAAACTTTTCTCGCCGTCTTTGTCGGGTTGTTCTACGGTGAAGAGGCGGTCATAGAGGCGCACTTCGGCACTAAGGGCCTGGCTGGCCGAAACCCAGTGCAGGGTTCCTTTCACTTTGAGGCCGCTGGTATCGGTGCCGCTTTTTGATTCGGGAATGTAGCGGGCATATACCGTCGTGATAGCACCCGTTTCGGGGTCTTTGTCATAGCTTTCGCACTCTATAATATAGGCCGATTTGAGCCGCACCATTCTCTGTGGGCCCAGTCGGAAAAATTTCTTGGGCGGAGGCGGGTTTTCCAGAAAGTCCTCCTGTTCAATGTAAAGCTCCCGCGAAAAAGGAATTGTGCGGGTGCCAGCCTGGGGGTCTTCGGGATTGTTCTCGGTCTCTAGCCATTCGGTCTGGCCTTCGGGATAATTGGTGATAACCAAGCGAAGCGGCTGAAGTACGGCCATCACCCGAGGGGCTATTTTATTGAGATGGTCTCGGACGCTAAACTCGAGCAAGCCCAAATCAATCAGATTTTCCCGGCGGGCGATGCCCACTCGTTCGGCAAAATCGCGAACGGCCTGCGGGGTATATCCTCGGCGGCGCATGCCGGAGATGGTGGGCATGCGGGGGTCGTCCCAACCCGAAACGATGCCCTCTTCTACCAAGAGTTTAAGCTTGCGCTTGCTCATCACGGTATAGCTCAGGTTAAGGCGGGCAAACTCTATCTGGCGGGAGGGGAAAATAGCCAATTGGGCAATAAACCAGTCATACAGCGGGCGGTGGTCGCGAAACTCCAGTGTGCACAAAGAATGGGTGATGCCCTCTATTGAATCGGACTGGCCGTGCGCAAAATCATAGGTCGGATAGATATGCCATTGGTAGCCAGTACGGTGATGGTGGGCGTGTTTGATGCGATAGATAGCCGGGTCGCGCATTTGCATATTGGCCGCAGCCATGTCTATCTTGGCCCGAAGCACTTTTTCTCCTTCTTTAAATTCTCCTTTTTTCATTCGGGCGAACAAATCCAGGTTTTCTTCCACGCTTCGGTCTCGAAAAGGGCTACCCAGGCCTGGCTCAGTGGGCGTGCCTTTTACCTTCTCAAATGCTTCTTTGCTCAGGTCATCTACATAGGCCTTTCCGGCTTTGATGAGTAGCAGGGCAAAGTCATAGAGCTGGTCAAAATAGTCAGAGGCATAAAACTCCCGGTCTTCCCAATCAAAGCCTAGCCAGCGTACATCCTCCCGAATGGCATCTACATATTGCTGGTCTTCGGCGGCAGGGTTAGTATCATCAAAGCGCAAATTGCATTTACCCCCATATTTTTGGGCCAGACCAAAATTGAGGCAAATGGACTTGGCGTGGCCGATATGCAAAAAGCCATTGGGTTCGGGGGGAAACCGGGTATAAAATCCGGGCTTCGTGTTTGCCGTTTTGCAGGTCTTCTTCTATAATTTGCTCAATAAAATTGAGGGAAGGCCGCGGGTCATTTTCATTCATAGGTCTGATGCTCAAGTATTTTCAATCTCAGGTGAGCGGATGGGCCAAATCAGTCAGGTTTCCGGGCCTCATTCATTTGCTTCCTTGAAAATTACGTCCCAAGAAAATCCTTGTTTTGCGGTACCATCCTTGTTCGGAGGGCAAAGATACATTAAGCGGGGATAAGATAAAACCTCCGAAGGGCTTAGTTTTTTATCCTGAGAGGGGAAAAATTTGCGATTCCGTGCTTTTGGCCGGGTACTGGCTTCCTCGGCAGAATGCAAGCCTGTCAAAAACACAAAAGAATCGTGTAAAAGCATCATCAAAAAACAAGCCATTGATTATCAGTAATTTATTGTTTTACGACTTGAAAATCCGCCCCCAAATCCATAAATTGGCCAAACTTGCATACAATTTGCGAAGTCAGTCTGGATATGCCCAACTTGCACCGAATTAATTTAAACATGCTCCGTTTATTCATTTGCTTTTTTTGTGGTGGCTGGCTGAGTCTTTGGAGCACTGCGGGTCTGTTTGCGCAAAAGTCGGACTATACCCGCAAACTGACCGAAGCCACCCGATTAGGGCTTTCTCCCCAAAAGAAACTTTCCCAATATCAGATTGCGCATTGGAAAAAAGGGACGGGTCTTCCTCAAAACAGTGTTTTTTCTATTTTCCAAAGCCAGGACGGCTATCTTTGGCTGGCTACTTATGACGGCCTGGTTCGTTTTGATGGCTTACAGTTTGAAAATTTTAATACCGCCAATGTATCGCCTCTGCTGACGAGCAATTTTCTTGACATCGTGGAAGATGCCCAACAAACGCTTTGGCTAGGCACAAATAACGGCGGATTGGTGGCCTATCGCCAGGGGGTCTTTCAGACCTACACCACAGAGCAGGGCCTGCCCGACAATACCGTGGCCGCCCTGGCCCTGGATGCAGAAAAAAACCTTTGGATTGGCACGCGCAACGGCTTGTGCCGTCGTGAAGGGGATGCCTTTCGGGTTTTTACCTCTAAGGACAATCTTTCCTCCCGCGACATCACCGCCCTCCTTTCGGGACAAGACGGCACGCTCTGGATTGGCACTTCGCGGGGCCTGAGTGCTTATCGTAAGGGCCAATTTTATGACTACGCCCGCAACCGGATTGTGTTTGTCAACAAGAGTATCACTGATATTTGCGAAGACAAGCAGGGCTTCCTCTGGATTGGCACCCAGGCCGGGCTGGTGCGCTGGGACAAAAAGAAAGAGAAATACCAGCTCTTCCGTATCAAACAAGGCCTGAGCGATGATTATATCACCAAGCTATTTCTTGACCAACGCGGTTCGCTCTGGATTGGCACCCAGGGAGGGGGCCTCAATCGCCTCCGGGCAGGGCAGTTGGCGGCGGAGCAGCCTGTCTTTGAGCCGCTCACTGTCAAAGAAGGCCTGGCTGCCAACAGTGTGCTGGAAATTTTTGAAGACCGGGAGGGCAGCCTCTGGATTGGGCTCAGCCGGGGCGGGCTGAACCGCCTGCAGGACGGAAAGTTTACCAATTACACAAGCACCGAAGGCCTGGTGGACAATCTGAGCAACTGCGTATATCAAGACCGCAAGGGGGGCCTCTGGGTGGGCACGCTCAGTGGAGGAATAAGCTACTTCTGGGAAGGACAATTTATAAGGTCTTTTAACAAAGACAATGGCCTGAGCAGCAACTATGTCCGGTCTATTACCGAAGACCAGGAAGGCAACCTCTGGGTGGGCACCTACGGCCAGGGGGTCAATGTTATCGGGCTGGCCCAAAACGAGCAAAATCCGCCCATCCGGGTCCTACGTTTTGATAAAGGCCTGGCCGGCGATATTGTCCGGGCTTTGCTCACCAGCCGGGACGGAGCCGTCTGGATAGGAACTAAAACCGGGCTGAGCAAGTATCAAAAAGGGACTTTTACGACCTACACCCGGCAATTGGGCCTTTCGGATAATTCCATTATTGGCCTACTCGAGGATACACAAGGCAACTTGTGGATAGGCACCGAAGGTGCTGGTCTCAATTGTTTGCGACCCGACCAAACCATCGTGGTCTATCGCATCCAAAACGGATTGGCCAATGACCTGGTTTTTACAATATTTCAAGATACCCAAGCGGATATATGGGTGGGCACAAAGGGCGGCCTTACCCGAATTCGAAAAGGTGAACTGGTGAGCATATTTGCCCGCGATGGCCTGCCCAATGACGATATTCACAGCATCACCGAAGACCCCCAGGGCCGCCTGTGGATGAGTGGCAATAACGGGGTTTTCTGGGTTAAAAAATCCGAATTGAACGCATTTGCTGATGCCCGCGCCCAAGGGCAGACCGCCCCTCCCAAGCTCAAAGCGGTCTTATATCAAGAGCAGGAGGGCATGAAGAGCAGTGATTGTGCGGCTTCGTCGCAGCCATCAGTCTTGCGAGACCGTAAAGGCCGGCTGTGGTATCCTACCACCGAAGGACTGGCCATGATTGACCCGGCCCGCATCAAAAAAAATTACTTAATCCCGCCCGTAGCCATCAAAAGATTGCTGGCCGACAATAAGGCGTATCCCATCAAAGGGCTCATCCATCTGCCCCCCGGCACCAGTAAGTTTGAAATTGACTTTGCGGCGCTCAGCTTTCTGGCCCCCGACCGGGTGCGCTATCGCTATCGGATGGTAGGAGATTATTATCGCGAAGACTGGGTGGAAACCAACAATCGCCGGGATGCTTATTATACCAATTTACCCCCCGGAAATTACCGCTTTGAGGTACAAGCCGCCAATAACGATGGAGTCTGGAACCGTAAAGGTGCGGTTTTGTCATTTTACCTGGCTCCGTATTTTTACCAAACACGTCTCTTTTTCCTGGCCATCGCCTTTGCTTTCATTGCCCTGGCCCTGGCCACTTATTTTTTGCGTATCCGTTCGCTGGAACAAAGCAAGAAGGCCCTTGAGCAGAGTGTGGCCGAGCGCACATACAAGATTCAAACCCAATACGAAGAAATCAACCAACAAGCCCAGGAGCTTGAGACCATCAACCAGATTGCTCAGGTCATCAACCGGGAGGTAAAATTTGAGAAAGTGGTGCAGGTGCTTCTCGAGCAAGGATTGCGTCTTTTTGCCCAGGCCGACCGGGGCATCTTTCTGCGCTATAATGCCGAAAAAGATGTGTTCGTGGTAGAGGCTGTCCAGGGTTATTCCCATAACCCACTAGCCGGAGAGGGCTTCACGGCGGAGATTCTTAAAAAGTATTGCCAGATGGGCCTAGAACTAGCCGAAGGGCTTTTTCAACTACATCCTCCTATTCATCTGAATCGCCTCAGCACAGACTACGCCCCCCGGGCTTCGCTAGCCATGCAAATTGAAATAGATGGGCGCATGGAAGGGCTAATTTTTTTTGACAGCGAGGAAACCCTGCCGCAAATAGGCCTGCAAGATATTGCCAAGATGATTCGCTTTCGCGAGCATGCCGTTTCGGCATTTGAGAAAGCCCGCATTCTGGAAGAACTGGAAAATACCAATACCCAGGTGGCCAATTCGTATCGCAAGATTTCGGACAGCATCCGCTATGCCCGGCGTATCCAGAAAGCTATTTTACCTTCTGACCTAGAACTGGCCCAACACGTGGCCGATTGCTTTGTGCTTTTTAAGCCTCGCGACATTGTCTCAGGCGATTTTTACTGGGTAGCCGAAACCGTTCCAGAGCCTATTTTTGCCCCGGAGCAATCCATTGGCGACGGCCAAACGCCCATTTTCAAGGGATTTGAAGAAGTGAAAACCATTATTGCTGCTGTGGACTGTACCGGGCACGGTGTCCCTGGTGCTTTTATGACCGTGATTGGCAATGACCTGCTCAATCAGATTGTTTTGAAGATAAAATATCCCGGGCCCACCTGATTTTGGATAAACTGGACCGCAAGCTCAAAACCTACCTCAAGCAAGAAGAGGGCGGGCAATCGCGCGATGGAATGGATCTGGCTCTGCTCGTCATAGATGAGGGCAAACAAAGCCTGGAATTTGCCGGGGCTAAAAACCCCCTGTTCTTTGTGCGCCAGGGAGAGCTACAAGTCATCAAAAGTTCTAAATATCCAGTGGGGGGCGACCAAATCAAAAACAAAGAATTTTTTTCCTATACAATGGAATATGAACCAGGAGATGTATTTTATCTTTTTTCGGATGGCTTCCAAGACCAGTTTGGCGGCCTGGGCGACCGAAAATTCGGCTCCAAGCGTTTTAGAGAATTGATAGTAGCCCTGCATCATTTGCCCTTTTCTGAGCAGAAAAAGCAATTGGAAGAAAGCCTCCAAAACTGGCAAGGCACTATTCGCCAAACCGATGATATTCTGGTAATGGGATTCCGATTTCGGTGAGCGGTCTAAGACACTTAGCACCATCCTACCGCCCGGCCAGGGCCAGGTTCAATCAGCTTATTTTAATGGAGAAGGAGAAGAATGTTTTTTAAAGACTTACAAGAGACCAACACAAGGCATAGCCAAAAGATAAAGCACTTCTAACGACGATATTTCCGAATCAGGCTCAAAAAGCGTTCCTGATTGGCATACTTTTCATACGGAATCTCGTCCAGTTGTTCCCAAACCGGGAAACCATATTTGAGGGCCAATTCCGTGTTTTTGTAAAAGTTTTCGTCATCCCCCATCAAGGCATAGGTTTCAGCGAGGGTGCTGTAAGCAAAGCTGTTTTTGCTATTTATCTTCAAGGCCTTTTCCGCATATTGGATGGCCAGGCTGTCTTTTTTTTGGTTCATGTTCCTGCTCAACATTTTTTTTACAAAGCTTTAGTGATTTGACAAAAACTAATTACGGGTAAAACTAGCAAACTTCGGCTCAAGTGTGAGAAACTCATTGCCCTCCCATTGCCCACAATATGTAATAATCAGGCCCAAAAAAGCTTAAAAAAACCCCAAAAGCAAGGTTTATAACTGCCCTTGCCTGGCGTAAGCCCCAGGGCACAAAAGCAAAAAGCAAACAAAAAGCCGCGTATTTTTACTTTGCCCAACACAAAACATACGTGCTGCAAACGCTTGGGTTGCTTCATGGCATTTATTTAAATTACCTTGCAAACTAAAATGCTTATCTTCCATGAAACTCATTCTGCTCTACACCCTGACCCTGTCTGAAAAACCAGCCGACCTGGCAGCTCAAAACCTGTATCAAAGCCCTGATTGGCTTGCTTTGCCAGCTTTGGCGGCGGAGGACTTGTTTTTTGATTTTGACAATCATTCGGAATCTTTTTTGTTTGAGCAAGCCTTCCAGCTTATCAAACAAGCAGAAGCCGTGATTTTCTTGCTGAACGTCAAAGAACAAACCAACTGCCCCCGATTACTGGTGTTTTTCAACAAAGTAATAAAATATGCCGAAAAAACGTTGTTGCTCTTGATTGGGTCGGCAGCCTTTCCTCCGGCTTTAATGGCCCGTTTTCCCCAATATTATGCCTGGGAAAAGCCCGATAAACCCGCGATAGCGGCTCTTTTGCAAGATTGGGCCTCAGGAAGGCCCTTTTTGAATCCACCTTTTTAACATTCTTGCACCGAGGCGGTTATGTCTGAAAAGACCAAGCGGAGAAGGCAAAAACCTGGGTGTTGTTGGGAGATTATTCTATTTTTGCAAAAATACCCAATTTTGGAAAAATATCAAGCACCTTTTTAATCCTTACTTATGAACCGACTTAAAGACAAGGTAGCCATTGTAACCGGAGGGGCCCAAGGCATAGGCAAAGGCATCACCGAGAAATTTGCCAAAGAAGGGGCCACTGTCATCATCTGGGATGTAAAAACTGAAAAAGCCCATACCGTTGCCCACACCCTGCGTGCCCAAGGCTGCAAGGCCGAAGCTATGGAAGGGGTGGACATTACCCTGCTCGCCTCGGTGGAGCAAGCCGCCCAGGCCATCGTGGAAAAACATGGTCGCATCGACATCCTTATCAACAATGCCGGAATTGTGCGGGATGCTTCTTTTCTCAAAATGACTTCCGAGCACTGGGACCAGGTCATTGGGGTCAATCTAACCGGCGTTTTTAACTGCACAAAGGCAGTAGTACCTGTGATGGTGGCTCAGCAATATGGAAAGATTGTCAGCCTTTCTTCTACGGCAGGGGTGTATGGCAATTTTGGCCAGACCAATTATGTAGCTGCCAAGGCTGGCGTGGCCGGAATGACCAAAACCTGGGGCCGCGAGCTGGGCCGATATGGCATCAACGCCAATGCCATTGCGCCCGGGCCTATCCAAACCGATATGCTGGCCACTGTGCCCGAAGAACTTATTCAACAAATGAAAGGCCGCATCCCGGTCAAGCGGCTGGGCCAGCCCGAAGACATTGCCAATGTTGCCCTCTTTTTATGTTCTGAGGAAGCTTCCTTCGTTACCGGGCAGACCCTCGTGGTGGACGGAGGCACGATGCTCGGAGGCTGATTATTTTTGGAAAGTGGACAAATCGTCCCCAACTTAACCATCGCAAAAGCTGTGATGGTTTTTTTATGCAATCCTAAATTTATCCTCAATCGTATGCCGCACCCCATTATTTTTGCCAAACGCCAGGAGTTGGACGTTCAGATGCTGATAGAAGGCCAATTGCCGGAAGATATTTATGGTGTAGTATTGCTCACTTCGCCCACGGGTTCGGTCAATTCAGGCGGCTTGCCTTTCCCCGCCCAGGAACCCGACGGCGACTACAACCGCGAGTATGGCTCCCCCCTGATGAATGGCGATGGGATGATATTCAAACTGGATTTTAACCAAAAGGGGCAGGTTTCCCTCAAAGCCCGCCTCATGAAAACCCCTTGTTATTATGCTGATGAAGCTACCAAGATAGGTGGGGTGGCCTCCCGCCAGCGTCTGTATCGCAAGTATGGCTTCCGAAATACGGGCATCGCCCGCTTGTCGCTCCATTTGGGGGCGCGCAATGAGCTTAATACCGCCATCATCCCTTTTCGTTTTAGCAATACAGAAGCCCCCCGCCTACTGGCCACCTATGATGTGGGCCGACCTTTTGAACTAGACCCCGCCAGCCTGACCCTCATCACCCCTATTGGCCAAAACACTGAGTGGATTCCTACTACGCCAGGCATTGTCAAAATGCCTTTCCCTTTGGTGCAAAGCACCGCACACCCGGTTTTTGACCCCCTTACCAAAGAAGTATTCACGGTTAACTATACCCGCGCCCTGCACACCATGATTTCTTCGGAGCACTTTCGCCAACTGATGCTGGGCAATGAAAAAAACTGGAAGAGGCCCTTGAGAAAATGGCCCAGGAGCACGAAACCCACCAAGACGCAGCACGTGCGCTGGCGGAAGTGCAAAAACTACTGACTCGCCCCGATGAGGTATTGCCCCATCCCCTCCATGACCTGGTCGAGGACCTCACCGGCGACCTGCTCGATACGGAGGACGCAGTCTATCTCATGCGTTGGAATGGTCAGCCAGGACTATTGCAAAAATGGCGCATACTGGATGAAAAAGGGCAAAACCTACGCATTCGCCAATCTATGCATCAGGTAGGCATCACTCAGGATTATATTCTTTTGTCCGATTCTTCTTTTAAGTTTACGATTGATTTACTGATTAACAACCCTTTTCCACATAACCCCCGCATCGACCGGTTTCTGCGCCAGCTTTTGGCCGCACCCATGTTGCCTTTTCTGAGCTTATATTTGGTAAACCGAAGAGACCTGCACCCTCATCGCGATACGGCCCCTGCGGCAACTTTGAAAACGCCTATTCCGCTGGAATCGGTCCACTTTTCGGCTAACTATGCCAATCCCAACCAGGAAATCACTATTTATCTGGCCCACAACAGTGCGGCTTGTATGGCCGAATGGCTCCGCACGTATGATACCCTGGCCACCCAGCCCGGCCAGCCGGTTGACCCCAAGCTGCTGGGAATGTTTGCCATTGGCGCCATGGACATCAACCGCATCGGCAAGTTTGTCATCGATGCCAAAACAGCCACCATCCGCGAAGAAAAAAGCAAGGTGCTGCACCAGACCGGCAATCCAGAGAACCCGGCCCAGATAGGGGCGCATACCTGGGAAATGGGGCTTTATACCTATCGTGATATGATTGCCCCCGACCGGGTGGTGGAGGAGATTAAGCACATGTATTTTATCTCGTATGGCCTAGATCCCCGCATGCTCTCCGAGTTTATTTTTAACCTGTACAAGGATTATCCCAATCGCCTTATTCCGGTAGAAGACATCCGTCGCTATTCATCGGTGGGTTTGCCCCCTGCCTGATATGTGTAGAAACTGAGGCAATGGAAATTATTGACTTTTACCAATTGCCTTTTGATTATAACCTGCGTTCCGTACAATTTATGCCCCGCCAGCAGCCCCGCGCCGGAGTTGTGCCCTCCCGCGATGGCTACCTGCTTTGTACCCTGCTCAACGTAGTAGAACCGCAAAAACCCCTCGTTGAGCGCTTGTATCAACCCGAAATTTGGATATTTGAAGCGGATGCCCTCCAAAAAGGACCGATTTGCAAACTTACTCACCCTGATTTGAGTTTTGCCTTTACGCTTCACTCCGCCTGGATGGCCGAAGCCCAAACCCCGCAACCTTCTTATAAGATTGCTATCCGTGAGGATTATAACGCACTATTGGCAAAATTTTGGTGGCCTTTGAAAAGAAGACGCTTGCAACGCTTTTTTGATAAATATGTGTATCCTTATTTTGAAGGGTAGTACCGCTATCTTTAATCACTAAAATGAAACTATCGACCCCGCAAATACTTGATTACGAAGTTGTTGAAACTATTTACGAGAGCGATTATTCCGTAGTGTGGCGGGCTAGCCCTGCTCCTGCAAACGGCTTCGTTATTCTCAAAGCCAGCCAGCCAACCGCCCAACGCGAGCAAAGCAACCAGCGCATAGAGTATGAACACAAACTCCTGGCCGACCTCGCCATATCGGGTCTGCCCAAAGCCCTGGCCTTGCTCAATTATGAGGGTAATCCTTTGCTGGTGCGCGAATATCTGCCCGGCGTGGCTTTGTCGGCCTATTTACAAAACCACCAGTTTACCCTGGAAACCTTTCTCAAGATTGCTTTCCAGCTCTGCGATATTGTAGGAGAACTGCACCGCCAGAACATTATCCACAAAGACCTTAACAGCAACAACATTATCTATGATGCCCAGACCCAAAAGGTCTATCTGATTGACTTTGGCTCGGCCTCTCGTATAGACCTCAAAACCCAAAACCTGGGCAATCCACATCGCCTTGAGGGCACCCTCAATTATATTTCCCCGGAACAAACGGGCCGAATGAATCGCGTTGTAGATTATCGCAGCGACCTTTATTCTCTGGGGATTACGCTTTTTGAGGCCCTGACCAATCACCTTCCCTTTCCTTTTGCCGATGCGCTGGAGCTTATCCATGCCCACATGGCCAAAATTCCGCCTTCTCCCGGCACTTACCGGGCGGATGTCCCGGAAATGCTCAGCAAACTTATTTTGAAACTGCTGGCCAAAAATGCGGAAGACCGCTACCAATCGGCTTATGGGCTTAAACATGACCTAAGCCGCATTTATGCCCCGCTTCAAGACCAATTGCCCCAGGTAAGCTTTGCGCTGGGGAGCCAGGATTTTCCGCTAAAATTTCAAATTCCTGAGAAACTCTATGGCCGTGAAATGGAGCGGGAAGCCCTGCTGCGCACTTTTGAGCAGATAGTCCAAGGAGGAAAAGCCCTCTTGGTTGTGAAAGGGGAACCAGGAACCGGAAAATCGGCCCTAGTGGACGAAGTGCATAAGCCTATGACCGCCCGGCGCGGAATATTTTTGGAAGGTAAATTTGACCAACTCCAAAAAAACATCCCCTATTTTGCCTGGAGCCAGGTGATTGATACTTTTACGGAGCGATTACTCACCGAAGACGAAAGCTCCCTGGGCCAATGGCGCAATAAAATACTGGCGGCCGTGGGCAATAGCGGAAAAATCCTCTCCGACCTCAACCCCAACCTTGAGCTGGTCATTGGCAAACAGCCCGAACTGCCCCCTATGGATGTGCAGGAGACCCAAAACCGCTTTATCCTGACCCTCAAGCGCTTTGTAGGAGCTTTGGCAAGTGCAGAGCACCCCCTCATTATTTTTATGGATGACTGGCAATGGGCCGATACGCCCTCCATCCTCTTGCTCGAGAATCTCTTCCAGGATGAAGCCCTGCGCCACCTTTTTCTCATTGCGGCGGTTCGCCATAACGAGGTAGCCCCTCAACACGCCTTCAGCCAAGCCCTCGAGCAGATGCAAGCCTTTGCCAAAAAGGAAACCGACCTGCCTGTGCATTTTGAAGAAATATGGCTCCGCAATTTACAGCCTGAACACATCCAGGTCCTTTTGGTAGATGCCCTACGCGCTCCCGCCGAAGACTTGGCTCCGCTCCAGCAACTGGTTTTTGAAAAAACCCAGGGCAATGCCTTTTTTGTGCATCAGCTTTTGCAAAGCCTGTATGAGGAAAAGCTTCTCCAGCTAGAGGCAACCGAAAAGGGCTTTCGTTGGCAATGGGATTTTGAAGGCATTCAGGCCCTCAACATCACCGAAAATGTGGTGGGCTTTATGATGCGCAAAATTCAAAAAACGGACCCCATCACCCAGCAAATCCTGAAAACCGCTGCCTGTATTGGCAATTATTTTGACCTGAAAATCCTCTCGGCTGTCTATGGCAAACCTCTCAAAGTAACCTATCAAGACCTCTGGGAAGGAATGAAAGAAGGCCTGATTGTGCCCACGGATGGGGCCCGGCGCATGCATTCACAGTTTAGATTTGTGCACGACCGCATTCAGCAGGCCTTTTATGAACTTATTCCCACGGCCGAACAAGGACCCACCCACTACCAAATCGCCCAAGTATTGCAGGATGTCATTGCGGAACGCGACCTGGAAGTGCGAATTTTTGACATCATCAACCAATTTAATCAGGGCCGCGAATATGCCCATACCCAGGCCGAAAGGGACAATATCGCTCTACTCAACCTTTTGGCTTGCCAGAAAGCCCAAGCTTCCGCAGCCTATGCCCCCGCGCTTTCCTATGCCGAAACGGGTGTCCAGCTATTGGGCGCGGAGGGCTGGCAACGCAATTATTCCCTGACGATAGCCCTCTACCAAAAAAAGCTGGAAAACACCTATCTCACCGGAGATTTTGCCCAGACGGAGGCCCTCTTGCAAATTATCCGGGAAAAAGCGCAAAATCAGCAGGACCGGGTCCGGGCTACTGAAACGCAGGTCAAGATATTCAAAGCCCAGGGCCAGCTCGAGAAAGCTTTGCAAACGGGCATCAGCCTCCTGGAAACCCTCCGCATACGACTGGCACCGCCCAACACCCTGAATATTTTGCGAGAACTGCTCTTGACCCGCAACCGCATAAAGGTCAGTAAAATTGAGCGCCTGCTGGAAAAACGCCAAACCACCGACCCCCTCCACCTGGCCATTGAACGTATCTTGGTGGACATGGCCTCGGTGGTGTATTTCGTAAAGCCTAACCTCATCCCGATATTGGTGGCCCAACAGGTAAAAGTGGCCTTGAGCCATGGCCATACGGTCTATTCCCCCTATTCTTATGCTTCTTTTGGCTTTTTGCTGATTGTGGGCTTCAAAGATATAGAAGCAGGCTATCGCGTGGGGCAGATGGCGGAAGCCTTGCAACGCAAACTTCCCTCTAAGCAAAACGAAGGCCGCACCAATTTTATCCTCAATACCTTCATTAAGCACTGGAAAGAACCGCTTCAGCAGGTTTCGGCCAATCTGCGCCAGGTACATCAAGAATGTTTAGAGAACGGGGATTTTGAATTTGCGGGTTTTGCGGCCAGCATTGGCACTTTTTATGGCTTCCTGGGAGGGGTTTCTTTGCCTTTGCTTAAAAATTATCTGGATGGGTATGTCAAAACGGCCAAAGAAAAAATAAAAGCGCAGGCTACCTATGAGCAGATTATGAGTGTGATGAGTACGGTAGCGGTTCATTTTTCGCCGGTTTTGGCCTTAAAAACCTTTGATGGGGCAGATTTTCAGGAAGCGGCTTTTGTCCAAAAACTGGAAGAAGATAAAAACCTGGCTACGCTCCAAACCCTGCGCCTGGGATACCTGATAAACGCCTATTTATTAGAAGAATATGAACAAGGAATCTCCTTGATTTCCTTGTTTGAGCAAAATATCCAGGCCAGCGCTTCCGGGGCTACTTCGGCGGTCTTTCACGCCTATCGTGCCCTCACTTATGCTGCTCTCTGGGAAAAAGCAAAGCCCGCCCAGGCAAAAAAATACCGCGCACAAATTGCCAAAGATGAAAAAACTTTGCGCAAATGGGGCCAAAAAAGCCCGGCCAATTATCAAAACCGCTACTGGCTGGTGCGTGGCGAAAGCCTTCGACTAGAAAATAAAGCCGCAGAGGCGGCCCAGGCTTTTGAAGAAGCCCGTCGCTTGGCGCGTCAACACCGAAATCTGGCAGAGGAGGCCCTGGCCCTTGAGCTAATGGCCCGCCTTTTCTCCCAACAAAAGCAAGAAGCCCTGGTAGATTATTTTTGCAAAAGCCCGTCTGGCCTATGAAAAATGGGGTAGCCATCGCAAATTAGAACAGCTTAAGCTACGCTGGCCCGAATTTAAGCCTCTCCAACAAAACCCCGGCCTGGGCCAATCGGTGGATACTACCGACGGAGGGCGCACCAATTTAGACCTCCTGACCGTAGTCAAAAGTGCGCAAGTCTTATCCGGTGAAATTGTGCTGGCCGCTTTGCTCAAGAAAATGCTGGATATTGTGCTCGAGAATGCCGGCGCGCAAAGAGGAGTTTTGCTACTAAACGACGAAAAAGACCGCTTGCTTTTGCAAGCCGAAATTGACTTGCCCCGTCAGCAGGAAGCTTTTATGCAAAACCTGCCCCTAGAGGCCGATATATCTACCCTTTTGCCTCTGCCCGTGATTCAATATGTGGCCCGTCGCCAAGAAACGGTAGTTTTGAGCGATGCCCAACAGCCCACCCAGTTTTCGCAAAGTGCTTATCTTCAAAGTGAAGTGGTCCGCTCAGTATTTTGCATGCCTTTGCTCCGGCAGGGAAAGCTTACCGGGGTCTTATACCTTGAAAACAACTTGGCCCCGAATGTCTTTAGCCCGGAGCGGACACAATTGCTCAACCTACTTTCCTCACAACTGGCCATTTCTATTGAAAATGCCAGCCTGTACGAAGACTTGGACAATAAAGTGAAGCAAAGGACTCAGGAGGTACTGCGGCAAAAAGAAATGCTGGAAAGCCAGAAAAGCGAAATAGAGGAGCAAAACAAAAAAATCCGCTCCAGCATCAATTATGCCCAGCGCATTCAGCAGGCCATGCTCTTGCCCGACCCAGAGATTCGGCAGCTCCTGCCCGAATCCTTTGTTTTGTTTCGCCCCCGCGATGTGGTATCGGGCGATTTTTATTGGATTAGACGCTTGGGGCAAAAAACCTGGGTGGCGGCGGTTGATTGTACTGGACACGGTGTCCCTGGGGCATTGATGTCGGCTATTGGCCATAATTTGCTCAACGAATTGCTGTCTATCCACCAAATTACTGAGCCTGACCTGTTGCTCAATGAACTGCACCTAAGTGTGCGCACCGCCCTGCGCCAGGCCGAAAACCAAAACCGGGATGGGATGGATATTGCCCTAGTGGTGATTGACCACGAACGGGAGGAACTGCACTATGCCGGGGCAAAAAACCCGCTGGTCTATGTCCAAGAGGGGGAATTACAGGTCATCGCTGGCGACCGGGTTCCGGTAGGGGGCTATCAACACGAAACGGAGCGTCGTTTTACCAAACACATTATCCCCCTACGCCAGAATGGCCAGCGCATTCCAACTCATTTTTATCTTTATTCCGATGGTTTTGCCGACCAATTTGGAGGGCCAACTGGGCGTAAGTTTTCTTCAAAAAGATTGCAGAAGCTTTTGCACGAAACGCACTCTTTTGGTGCCGAGCACCAAAAGCGTAACTTGGAAGAAACCCTCAACGCCTGGATGGCCCAAAGCCGCGAACGCCAGGTGGACGACGTATTGCTTATTGGGGTCAAGGTTTGAAAAATAGACTTGGGTGAGGCTGCTTAGGCAGACCTGTCCCAAAGCTGCCTGATGACCTGCTCCAGCAATAACTCCTGGCTTTCCCAAAAAATAGCCCCCTGTGCTGTGCCTTGCGGCCGAAATGCAAAAGCCTGAATGGCGGGCCATTGTTGCGCCAGAGCTTCAGGCTGCTCAAAATCTAAAAAAAAAGCTTTGCCCACATTATTTTCTTCCAGATACCTTTGCCAATAAGAATTTTGCTGCACAAGCATTGGTATCTGGGCGGCTAGGCCTTCAAAAAGCTTGGTGGGGATGCGATGCGCTACACCCGGATGGATGATATAGGGCAAAAGCAAATAATCGCAATTTTGCATGGCTTGGAGAATCGTGGCGTAGGCTACGGGCAAATCCAGCCCCACAATTTGGACAAAAGGGTGCTGGGCAGCCCATCGTCTTACTTTTCTTCTTACCCACTTTTGGGGCGCAAAACCTACCAGTTCTATGCTAAGCCTAGGAAGATGCGTGGCCAACCGGGCCAGGGCTTCTAATGCTCTGAATAAGCCATAGTCGGGAGCCAGTGTGCCACAGAGTAAAAAGCAAGGCTCTGCGGGGTTCTGCAAAATGGGAGAGGGTAGAGACGGAAAAGAAATTGCCCGCACTTTGTTTTCTAAAAGTATGGCTGGCTCTTTTTCCGGCATTTCTTCTTGATAGCAGGCCTCCGCCAGAAAATAATAATCAATGTAAGGGTGGGCTTTTTTCTCTATGCGGGTAAGCATGTTTATCAGAAGAGGCTTGAGCCAGGCTGGATATGCGGTTCCATACTGCAAATTGGCCCGGTAGTTTTCCTGCACATCATAGACCAGGCGCAACCCAAGTTTTTTCTTGGCCCAGACCCCCACCCGGAGCAGTTCCCAGGTGGTGATGATGAGCAACTGGGGTCGGATTTGCTCTAGGAGCCTCTTGACCCGATTGGCTACCCCCAGGCGGGTGGAGTGTAGCCGAGATTTTGAATAGATATTTTTTTAAAAAGGGGCCTTTTCTTGTGTCGCGGGGCCATTCCCATAGCCCCAGACGTGGATTTCCGCCGTAGGCCAAATTTTGTGCAGAGAATAGGCCAGTTTGTGAAATGCTCGTGCATCCTCGGTAGGTTTGAGTACCGAAGCAAGCACTATCCTAAAAGGTGCCATTAAAAACAGGAAAAAGACACTTGTTTAAGCCTTTCATGAAAGCCTCGGTTTAATTGCGATACATCACGGCTTTGACCGCCTCCATTGTTCGGCGTACATTGGGCAGGGTAGCCTCTATGAGTGTAGGGGCATAGTGCAAGGGAATATCCATGTTATTGACCCGGTGTATCGGGGCATCCAGGTAGTCAAAGGCGTGACGCTGGACGTGATAGGCAATTTCGGAAGAGATGGCCGCCAGGGGCCAGGCTTCTTCTACCACCACGAGGCGGTTGGTTTTTTTGACTGAGGCCACAACAGCGGCATAGTCAATCGGACGAACAGAACGTAAATCAATCACCTCCGCCGAAATACCTTCTTTGGCCACTACGCTGGCTGTATGGATGTTTTGACGCGGATTGAAGGTAACTTGGTAGGCCGAAAAAGGCATATATACCCGCTCTTCGGCACGGCCATTGCCGCCTTTGCGTGTGAATATTCCCACTACTTTGAAGTGAATCCCGCGGATTTCTACATACTCGCCGATGGGGTCTTGCTCCCCAAAAATCACCTTGGCTACACGCTGCCCTATCACTACTACCTTGCGCTTGTCGCGCATGTCTAAGGCATTGAGCATACGGCCTTTGTGGAGCTTTTCGCCATTGGCTTTGAAGAAGTCGGGATTGCAACCAAACACACCAAAAGAACCGTTTTTATCTTTGTAATTGATCGTAAATTCTCCCGAAAGCCAGTTGCGCACACCCACGTAGTCCACTTCGGGAATTTTGCGTAAGATGGCCTCTTGGTCTTGTTGGTTGAGCGAGATTTCCCTACCCGGCGGCAAGCCCTTGTAAGGAATGGTGGTTTTGC
>JAAUUB010000251.1 GCA_012031215.1 Microscillaceae bacterium
ATTGGTAATAACTTAACCGAAAACATCAAGAATATTCACTTAGATTAGGGGTGTATTTATAGTGAACCATACATAGCAGGTTCAGACAACAAGACCAACCTCAAAGAATGCATTTTTATTAACAGTTTATCACAAGGCAGCGTTATGGAAGGGTTTTAATTCAACACAAGTAACGATTTGAGCAAAGATTTTTTGAAGATGATTTTAGAATGAGACGGAGATACTTTTTAGCCTGCAATATTACTCACAGTCGAAAAAAATGGAAGATAATACCGGAAACGCCGAACACCGTTTTACAAAGTAGGCAATATTTAATTTAGATAAAAATGAGCAAAAAAATGATTTTCGGGCTACTTATGGTAGCGACTATTACTTATTCGTGCAATCAAGCCACGGAAAAAGTAAAACAAGAAGCCACGGAAAAAGTAAAACCAGAAACTACTGATTCAGTAGCCCAGACTAATGAAGAAGTTCAGAAAGTGATTGATGACCTCGGCTTAGTGTATGTAGAGGAAGGAGCGCAAACTATCATTACCTATGATGAAGTTAATGCAGCTCAACAAGCCTGGTGTGACGCTTTAGTGAAAATTGGCAAGCTTTACGATGAAGGCGGTGACTACAAATCCTTCGCAAAACAAGTTATTGAGGATGCATATAATTATGACCAAGGGAAGGTGTTCTTCAAGCCAACCTTAGCCTCAGGTGATAAGACATTCAGGCTTGATAAGCAAGGAGCATTAGCGTATTTCGTTGGCGGTGATACAAACTATCCAGATGATAAAGGTTTTGCTTTGAAGCCTTGGGTAAAAGCAAGGTATGACAATGCTGGAGGGGCAAATCAAGGAATTCAAATTTATGGTAGTGTAGCGATTACTATGGGAAACGTATGGGTTACTGATAAAGAGGGAAATGAAGTAATGGTTGACAAAACTTGGGTATTTAGAAAGGGCAAAGATGGTAAATTGAGAATTATCGTTCACAAATCTTCTCTACCTTTCGACCCCTCGAGGTAAAATTCCAATCAGCAAGAGAGCCTAATGATTTTAAGTTGTTAGGCTCTTTTTTTGTGTGAAATAATTAAGAACGGACTTGTTGGTTATTTGGTGATTTCAATATAGTAGGGTAAACTTAAATAAAATCAAACAATACTTAAATTTTATGAACATCTACAAAACAACGCATTTATTTCAGAATGTCGTTTTATATTTGGGTTTAAGTAGTTCGGGAAATTTGCTCTCTTTTGCTTATCCTAGCGATTTTGCTCCCCCGGCGGGAACCTCCACCTCCGGAAAGACCTGCCCCAAAGACAAAGTAAAGCCCTCCAGCACCTGCGAGCGCACCTGGCCCTGGCCTTCGGCCTCCGAAAAAAGGGCATACGCCCAGCCATCCTCTTCTGTCTGCACGAGGGTCTCGATGCGGATGCGCGAGGCCGAGGGCTGAATCTCCCAATATTCGCGCACCCCAAAATCGGCATAGACCTGCTTTTTCTGTTCCCGAAGTTTTTTTGTAATTGGCGGGTGAGAGCACTTCCACCACCAGGTCGGGGGCTTCGGTGAGTCCTTTTTCGCCCACAATATGCCGCCGGGCTACGGAAACATACAAAATATCTGGCTTTAATACCGTGGCTTCGTCTATTTTCAGGCTGACCGGAGCCACGTACAATTGACCAAGCTTATGTTTTCGGATATAGGCCCCTAACTCAACGGCAAGGTTGGTCAGGATTTCCTGGTGCAGGGTACTAGGGTCCATAAGATAGAGTTGATGGTGGAGGATTTCAATTTTGAATGTGTTGTCGGGGGGGGAAGAAATGAGGATTTTCGAGGTCGGCGGCCGTCCAGGGATAGTCTGCCGGAAAACGAGCCACGATGTCGAGCATATCCTGGAAGCTATAATCGCCCTGGTGGGGGTCGTAGTAATAGCGGGGCGAATTGTCGGAGAGATGGCGCACCATTTTTAGATTTTCCAAAATTTGCCTCAGCAGGGCAGCTTCGTCTTCGGCTACGGTGATGGTCAGTTGGGTCAGCATAGTGATAGGGTCGCTAATTTTAGGAAAGATAGGGAAAAAGCAAGAAAATCGCAAGCCAAAAGCCCCAAAAAGTCATTTTCCTGGCTTGATACGTCCCGCCCGATTCGGGCATTTTGGCAAGGAGGTTTAGTTTTGTGTTTCGCAGTATTCCTCGAGGTATTTTTGGGCCAGGGCCAGGCCGCCTTCTTTGGCTTTGATGAGATAGGCGCAGGCCCGTCCGGTATCGCCCAGCCGGTATTCGGTCAGGGCCAGGCCCAGCATGGCTTCCCAGTCTTCGGGATTGGCCTCCAGTACCTTTTCAAAATCGCGCCGGGCCCGGTTATAGTCCTGCACATTGAAATAAGTAATGGCCCGGTTATATTTGGCCTCGGTATAGGCCGGGTCGAGGGCCAGGGCCTGGTCATAGGCACGCAGGGCGGCTTCGGGTTTTTGGAGCAGGTCAAAAAGATTGCCCTGGTTATTAAAAACCACCGCATCGGTAGAGTCTATCCCAATCAGATTTTCGTAAACCCGCAAAGCCCCCTCCCAATCCTGAATTTTTTGCTTGGCCTCGGCCAGGTACATAAAGCCTTCTTTGCGGGGTTCAATCTCAACGGCGATGGAGAACTCCACGATGGCACTTCGGTAATTGCCTTCCTGAAAGAGGCTGAGCCCTTGCTTGAAGTTTTTTTCGTAAGAATAAGGTTGGGCCAAAAGCAGATTGGGGCAAAGCCCCCCAAAAACCAGCAAGAGATGAAAGAGATTTTTCATTTTTTTCCTAATTCGTTCAAAAATACGTAGATTTGAGCATTTAAGATGCTAAAACAACGCTTATGATGACAAAGTCAATGGTAATCTTATTGGGCTGTATTTACCTAATTGGGAATATGGCCCTGGCACAATCCGGCTCTCATTTTGGCCAAACCATTGATGCCGAAGGGGCGGTGGAGGTAGCCAACCTGCCCAAAGTGATGAAAGGCAAAACTGAAATGAGCCTCAAGATTCAGGGCAATATCGTGCAGACCTGCCGCAAAAAAGGCTGCTGGATGACCATGGACCTGGGCAAGGGCGAAACGGTGATGGTGCGCTTCAAGGATTATGGATTTTTTGTACCCAAAGAAGGGGTAGATGGCAAAATGGCCATTTTGCAAGGCCTAGCCAAGAAAGAAAAACTGGATGTGGCCACCCTGCGCCACTATGCCGAAGATGCCGGCAAAAGTGCCGAAGAGATTGCGGCCATCAAAAAACCGCAAACCCGCTATACTTTTGAGGCCATTGGGGTGCTGATACCCGAAAGCCGCTAAACAAGGGCCCGGAAAATCCGGGCTTTTTTTATCTGCAAGCTAATATCGTATGTTTCAAACCGATAGCCTTCATTTCCTTCAGTCTTTTGCTTCGGCCCCGCTTACCTTTCTGATGCGGCTTTTTTCCTGGGCGGGACATCGGGAGTTTATTGTGTTGGTATTCGTAATCCTGCTTTTTGGGGTCAATTTTCGTCGGGGGCTGTTGTTGATGGCCCTGGTGTTTTGGACGGCCCTGCTCACCGATTATGCAAAAGACTATGTGGCCTATCCCAGGCCTTTTCATGTGGACAATCAGCTGGCTTTGCTCGACAACCGGATGCCGGCGGCCGAGTCGGCCCGTATTTTCAAGGGCGGTGATGCCCCTACCTTTTGGTCGGCTTTGCCGGAGGAAGTAGTGCAGCATTTTCGCCAAAGCAAAGAGATGATTGCCTATGGTTTTCCTTCGGGCCATACCAGCATGGCGGTAGCGCTTTGGGGGGGGCTGATGCTGCTGTTCTGGCATCGATGGCTGGCGCCGGTCTATGCCCTGATGCTTTTTTTTGTGCCTTTCTCGAGGCTTTATCTGGGGGTGCATTTTCTGGGCGATTTGCTGGGCGGCTACCTGCTGGGGGGCGCATTGCTGGGACTAGCCTACGGGCTGGTATTTCGCCCGGCCCGGCTGCATCGTTTTGAACAAACAGGGCAGTTTGCCTTTCGGGACTGGCCCTATTTTTATGCCTTTTGGGGGCTGGGACTGGCCGTGCTTCCCTTTATTTTTCAGTGGGAAGATGCCGCCCTGCCGGGTACACTTTTTGGACTGCACCTGGCCGTGTTGTGGTTTGCCCTCTGGGGCATGCCTGCCTTGGCTGCGACCTGGGGGCCAAGAGTGCTGTGCATGGGGCTTGCAGTGCTTTTGTTTGTGGGCATCACACGGGGAACAGGACCTTTATTTGGCAATCATGGCTGGGAAAAATTTATAGAATCGGCTCTTCTGAATGTGGTTTTCTTGGCGGGGACCATGTTATTGGCTTCCCTACTGGGGCTACTGCGGGCAAGCGGCGTTCCTGAAAAAGTGGGCACAAGGCCGCTCAATTCCGAGGGAAAAAACCTGTAAATCGCAAACTTTTTCCTTCATCAAAGTATTTCTAAATCTTTAATTGAAATTTTATGCAAGATATACCTACCCCTCAATCCGGACGAAAAAGTCAATCGCTGGCAGGATTATTTCAAGTTTGGCGAATTTTTTTATTACTTCGTGCGGGTTTTTCAAAAACACGACCCCAGTCGGCCCAATAACTTCAATCTCAGAATGATGCATGGCATTAATCGTATTTCAATTGTGATGTTTCTGGTCTGTCTGATGGTGATATTGGTGCGCCGTTTCTTTTTTTGAGGCTAAATTCAAATTAATACCTGATAAAACCACTCCTCCAGTTTCTAGGCCGGGGAGTGGTTTTTTTGTGGCCGGACTTAGCGGTCAGCGGGCAGCAACACGCGGTCAATCACATGTATAACCCCGTTTCCGGTGCGCAGATTGGCCCTAGTAACCAGCGCCTGGTTCAGCCCTACACTTTTTCCATTGAGCTGGACTTTGAGGACGCGGCCTTCTACGGTCGTAAGTGCCTGGCCATTGCGCAGGTCGCTGGCTTCAATACGCCCCGGTACTACGTGGTAGGTCAGAATTTTGATGAGTTGCGCCTTGTTTTCGGGCCTCAGCAACTCCTCCAGGGTGCCCAAAGGCAAAGCAGCAAAAGCCGCATCGGTCGGGGCAAAAACGGTGAAAGGGCCCCCGTTTTGCAAGGTACTTACCAGGTCGGCCGCCCGAAGCGCCGCGACCAAGGTGGAAAAATTGCTTTGCGAAGCCGCAAAACTTACGAGGTTTTCGGATGGGTCCGAAGCCGAGGAGCTGTTCTGCGAAGCCGAGGAGCGGTGGTGGTGCTGGGCGGCAAGGTGGGCAGGAGGGATAAAAGCCCAAAAAAATAGGCCCAAAAACAAAAAAATAGCTTTCATGGAAAAATGGGTTTAAGTTAAAAAATAATCATTCCCATTTACGCCGGGCGGAATTCCTTTGGATGGCGGACACTTTGTTAAATTGTGTTAAAAAAAAGGTTCCTGTTTCTTGAAAAAAAATTGATAAAGAAACATAAAACAGGTTTGTTGGCGGGTTCGGGCATAGATTTGCAGAAGTTTCAGCCACAAAATACGCCACACACGCATTTTACGTTTCTGATGATTGCCCGCTTGATTGGCGACAAGGGCGTCCGAGAGTATGCCGCTGCCGCCCAAATAGTGAAACAGCAGTTTCCGGAAGTGGTTTTTCAGCTTGTGGGTAGTTTTGAGAAAAACCCCACGCATCGGCTCAATATCAGACCTGAGGAGGTAGAAAGTTGGCAAAATGCGGTTGTGTATTTGGGCGTCAGGCAAGATGTGCGTCCGTGTATTGCAGCAGCAGATGTGATGGTATTGCCCTCGTACCGCGAAGGAACGCCCCGCTCGCTATTGGAGGCAGCAGCCATGGCAAACCGCTGCTGGCAACCAACGTAGCCGGTTGCCGAGAGGTGGTAGAACACGACCAAAACGGGCTTTTGTGTGAGCCAAAACTCGGAAAGCCTTGACCGAGCAGATGATTAGTTTTTGGGTTGC
>JAAUUB010000252.1 GCA_012031215.1 Microscillaceae bacterium
GCTCCTTTTTATAGGTATAGAAAGTTATGACTTTTTCTAAATTACTACTTCATTTTGGTAACCCGGTTGGGAGGGTAGGACATAGAAGTAGCTTCATTAATTTTCTTGCTCATTTATCTTAGCAATAATTTTTTCAGTAAGCGTTTTAAAATCATTAAATGCACTTCTAACAGCCCCTAAATGAGCACCAATCGCACCATCTGAAGGTTTTAGTGAGAAAATGGGTTTTCTGGTTTCCATTGCCATGGGAATTAAACTATGATAATGTTTTAAAAGCGAAAGACAATTTTCATCTTCCTCTACTGTTTTATCTGACAATAGTTGTTTTTTCAAAACAGCTTCAACAAAAACCCGAGGTATTCTATTCGCCCATTTTAAATATGACTTTACAGGGCGGCTTTCTTTAATGCCATGCTGCATAATAACATATCCAAGTGGTCTTATGGCCGAATTGGGAAGCTTTAAATCTCTATCTGGATTTTGTGATTTCCTTTTATCCCACTCTTTTCTCCATTTTTCTAGTCTGCTACCTAAATTTTTAAGTCCTTGCAGTGAAAATAAATCAGCCGCCATCGGAACCACCACATAATCTGCCGCAATAAGTGTTGCCCTATTTATTGCTCCAAAGTTTGGACCAATGTCAATCACCGCGTAATCGGCATTCATCCGGTTCCCTGCTTCATCAATTACTCTGTAGAAAGATGAAATAATTCTGAATGCTGCCTCATCACCATCATTACATTTTCCCCAGCTTTCACTCAATTTATCTTCAAACATTGATAGCTCCAAATCTCCAGCCAGCAAACCTATTTTGTCTGATACATCCTGGATAGCCACTTCTTTTATATCGCCAATTCCTCTGTCTAAGGGCTTTATAGCATCTAAGATTGTTGGCCTTTCATTTTCGTTTTCATAAATATCCACAAGCCTTTCATCTGA
This sequence comes from Microscillaceae bacterium, assembly GCA_012031215.1. Lineage (GTDB taxonomy): Bacteria > Bacteroidota > Bacteroidia > Cytophagales > Microscillaceae > JAAUUB01. The sequence goes on from JAAUUB010000252.1 coordinate 940, forward strand.
TAAAAACATAGAGGTTAGATTAGCCTGTGGGTCTAAATCAACCGCTAGGCATCTGTATCCTAATTCTGCCAGCATATAAGAAAAGTGATAAACCAAAGTGGTTTTACCTACACCTCCCTTGTTGTTGAAAAAAGCGATCGTTTTCATGCTGTTTTTTTATAAATTATAACCGAGAAGCTAGTAGGTTGGTCAAAAATAAATTCTGGTTCGGGATTACCATTTTTACAAGGGCTGCTTTTGCTCTTTGCACACCTAAATTGAATCTGTTCACATAACCTAAATTGTATGCGGCTTCTGCAATGGTTGGATTTCTATAATCGTTTTCCCTTGGAAAATTTTCTGGTCTTGCTTTTCCAAATAAGCCACCAGCATTTGAAATTTCTATTCTGTCGCTAAACTCATAAAACTTTATCGCAGCATTAGATTGATAATCCCTGTGGATAACGGCATTAAAAAGCAACTCTTTTATCGCTGATATCGGGAAATTGAACTGGTGTTCTTCTCCTATGTTGTGTAGCACTTTTTTGATGATTTGTGATTTAATGAACTCTTCCATTTGTCTCATTTGGGTGGTTAAATCACCTTCAAATCTCGTTTCATATTCAAAGTCACTCACTTCATCATTACCTGTAAAACGTACATACTGTACAGCCGCACCCGAAATAAAAAAACGTGGATTGGTACCAAACATCAATATAGCGGCATTAGTCGGACAATCGGCTTTTAAATCATAAAATTTCAAAGACGCTAATTGTTCTTTAATTTCTCTGCCATTTGCCGATAGCGTTTCTTCATCTATAGCGGTGGGCAGATAGGTAAGTTTAAATATGTCAATGCTTATATCATTCAAAGTGCTACCATAACAAGGCAAGGTATCCCAGGAAGTTGCAAATGAACTTCGCTTTTCACTCAAAATCCTTTCTTCCATATCTGTCGCATACCCTTTTCGTGGTCCAATTCTTATGCAAACTTTGCCCTTAAATCTGGTAGGAGGCTGAAAACTTGGTTGAACCTCCGCCACAGCCACATATCCATCAGGATATTCATAGCCAGCTACCGTAATAACAGGTGGTGGCACAATTCTACCATCTGTTCTAAAATCCATCAGCGTTTGCAAGATTTTTTCGTCTTTTTGCAAACCACATCTACTACCATCATCATTTACACCAACTATTAAATAGCCGGGTTTATTATGAGCAGGAAAATCATTACAAAACGAGCATATAGCTTCCCCAAATTTAGAAGCATCGTTGGTAGAAATCGTTTTTTCTACGCTATCTTCTTCTAAGTTGCTCAGTATTTTGTCTAATTCTTCCCTTGTTATCATACCGCAAATTTAATTGGTTTCAACTTCTTCTTTTATTTCATCCTCCATTACTTCTACAAATTCCACGCCCCAAACAACTGCCAATATTTGCTTGATTTTCTTTTGGGCACTGCTTTGCATAATTTTTTCTTGCATAAGAAAATCATTATGCCGCTATCTCTTATGCTGTGATTGCCTGCACTGCTTTGCATAATTTTTTCTTGCATAAGAAAATCATTATGCAGCTATCTCTTATGCCGTGATTGCTTAGGCAAGTCCGACCAAAAGGGTTCTCTCAGGAAAGGGTTTGAAAAAGGCCTCCTTCGCCAACAGGGGCCGGAAAGCGCAAGGGCTTCAATCTCCCAGGTAGCGTTGGGTCAGCGGGGCATAGGTATCGATGCGGCGGTCACGCAGGAAGGGCCATATCCGGCGATATTGTTCGGACTGGGCCAAATCAAGCGGGAAGACATAACTAACTTCCTGGGTATGCGAGGCCTGATAAACCACCGAACCAAAGGCATTGCTCACAAATGAGCCGCCCCAAAACAGGGTGCCGGCCTCGAGCCCCACGCGGTTGACGGCCACCACCGGAATACCATTCGCTACAGCGTGGCTGCGTTGTATCAATTGCCAGGCCTGGTATTGTTCTTGGTTGACGGCCTCGGTTTCGTCCGGTTCCCAGCCAATGGCAGTGGGATAAAACAAGATTTCGGCACCGTGCAGGGCCGTGAGGCGGGCGGCTTCGGGATACCATTGGTCCCAGCAAATGAGCACCCCTATCTTGGCATAAGCAGTCTCGAAAATGCGGTAGCCCAAGTCCCCGGGCGTGAAATAGTATTTTTCGTAGAAACCAGGGTCATCCGGGATGTGGGTTTTGCGGTACTTGCCCAGGTATTGCCCGTCGGCATTTAACACGGCGGTGGTATTGTGGTAGAGGCCGGGGGCGCGGTGCTCAAACAGAGAAACAATCAGTACGGTCTGGGTTTCGCGGGCCAGGGCCTGAAAGTATTCGGTAGAAGGACCGGGGATTGGCTCGGCCAGGTCGAAATAAGCCGGATTTTCTTCAAAGCAAAAGTAAGGGGTGGCAAATAACTCCTGAAGGCAGATGATTTGTGCCCCTTGTCGGGCCAGATGGCGAATTTGAAGGGCCGCTTTTTCCAGGTTGAGGGACTTTTCGGCCTCACAGCTCATCTGCACAATGCCAATTTGAACAGGGCGGTTTTTCACGATACGATTTGTTAAGAAGTATTCCTTTTTTAATGGCTCAAAAATAGTTTTTTTTTTGTCTTTTGTCCGAAACTGGGCGGCACGCTAAGCAAAAAAAGCCCCCGGTATCTAGGCCTTCCCGAAAATTTTTGCTTTATTTGTAGTGCTTGAAAAAATAAAGGTGCAATAAATTTGCGGAAATGGCCCGATTGAAAATCCCTCCTTTTTAAAAATTTTTATATTCTGAGCCTCCTGGTCTTTGGGCTTTGGATTTTTTTCTTCGATACCAATGACCTCATTACCCAGTACGACCGCCAGCAAAGGCTGGAAAAACTGAAAAAAGAGAAAAGCTATTATCTGCGTGAAATCAAAAAAATAGAGCGCACCCAGGCCGCCCTCACCAACGACTCGGCGGCCATAGAACGGTTTGCCCGCGAAAAATACTTTCTCAAGAAGCCCAAAGAGGAGGTTTTTGTGATAGAAGAAGTGGATAATACGGCCACGGAGGCTCCCTGAGTGCCGCATTTCCTGCCATTTTCCTTGCCCGATTTTTTTCACACGGAGTGGCCCTGGTCATTCATCCTTCACCTTAAAAAAACCGAGAAAAGCCATGCCTACCTACCACCTGCTCAACGGAGACTGCCTGGCCGAACAACTAAGCCAGACTAACATCTCCCCCGCGCATTGTATCATCTGCCGCGAATGTCTTCTGGAAGGGGAAGTAGAGGCCGAAAACCGGGCCGATTTTTGGAATCAAAGGGCCGCATTTATGGCGGCTTGGGGCCAGGTTTCGGAGGAAGAATATTTCCGCAAGACCGTAAGCGAATTTGAAAAACTATTGCATCTACCCGAGGATTCCGAAGTCTGTCTATGGTTTGAACACGATTTTATTTTGCCAGGTCAATATGTGGTTTGCCCTTTCCCTGCTTTCCGAAAAACCCCATTTGAAAATCTTTCGGGTGTTTCCGGTGCTGGAAAACCAGGCCGATGTATGGAAAGGTTTTGGCGCGGCCCATACCGCGCAATTATTGCAGGCCTATGCCGCCCGCATTCCGTTTTTGCCCCCTGACCTTGCCCTGGGAAAAAACCTTTGGCAGGCTTACCGGCACAAAGACCTGCAAGCCTTGAAAGACCTTTCCAAACAGCCCTCGCCCTGTTTTCAATATTTAGAAGAAGTTTGCCAGGCACATATCGATCGCTTTCCCTCGGATAAATCGCCCGGGCGGCCCGAGAAAGTGCTGAGAGAAATAATGGCCTCACAAACAGCGGATTTTCAGGAAGTTTTTCAGGCCTTTTCGGCCCGGGAAGGCATCTACGGATGGGGCGATTTACAAGTCAAAAAGATGTATGAGCAACAAAAACAGGCCCTGTGAGCCTTCGCGCCGCTGTTTGTTTGCGCATTTCAAAAAACTGCACGAAGATTGCTATTTTCACTGCTTTTCTATTTTAAGCCTATGGCACGCACCTTTCTGAAAGCCGAATGGCGCAAATTGCTCTTGTGCAATTATGCCCTTGACCCGGCGGTATTGCAGCCCTACCTGCCCGCCCATACCACGCTCGACCTTTGGCAAAATACCTGCTATGTGAGCCTGGTAGGCTTTATGTTTTGCCATACCCGTGTTTTGGGACTTCGCATTCCTTTTCACATCCATTTTGAGGAGGTAAACCTGCGCTTTTACGTCCGGCACGAAAAGCCGGGGGAAATACGCCGGGGGGTGGTATTTATTCGGGAGATTGTGCCCCGCCCGGCGCTTTCCTGGGTGGCCAATACCCTTTATGGCGAACATTACCTCACCCGGCCCATGCGCCACCAATGGAAACAGGAAAAAGAGGCCCTCTGGGTGCAGTATCAGTGGAAAATGCAGCAATGGCACACCCTGCAAGCCAAGAGCCACCCGGAGGCGGAGCCTATTGCGCCGGGCAGCGAAGCGGAGTTCATCACGGAGCATTATTGGGGCTATACCCGCCTTGGGGCGCATCAAACGGCAGAATATGAAGTAGTCCATCCCCGCTGGCAATGCTATCCGGTGCTTTATCACCATATTGAGGTGGATTTTGCGGAGGTCTATGGGCTCGACTTTGCCTTTCTCAACCGACAAACACCCCGGTCCGTTTTTTTGGCCGAAGGCTCCGACATTGCCGTCCGAATGGGGCGCAGATTGAAATAGACGGGCCCTTATGCGTGTCCGGCGGCTTCCCCCGCCACAAAGCCAGTGGCCCAGGCCGATTGAAAGTTGAAGCCGCCCGTGATGCCATCTACATCCAGCACTTCGCCCGCAAAATACAAGCCCGGCACTTTGCGGCTTTCCATGGTTTCCCAATGGATGTCATCGGCCTGAATGCCGCCGCAGGTAACAAATTCTTCCTTGAATGCCCCCTTCCCCGTCACTATAATTTCGCAGTGGTGCAGTTGTTGGGTCAAAGAATGGAGGTCATTTTTCGATAATTCTGCCCATTTCTGGTCGGCTTTGATCCCCGAT
>JAAUUB010000253.1 GCA_012031215.1 Microscillaceae bacterium
CTATTTGCATTATCATTTGATAGATTCGTTCATCTACCTCAGCGTACCGGCGGGCGCGGTCCAGTTCCTTGCGTTGCAGCAGTTGTTTTTGAAGTGCAAGAGTGCGCTGGAGATTACCTTCAGGTCTTCTACCGATACCCGCACCCGTTTGCCCGTGTTTTCTTCTTCGACGGCTTCATCACCTTGTGTAGATGATAGCCAGGTTTGGTAAGCCTGCTGGGCTTTGTGCCAGAAGCGTTGTAAACCGTGGGAGAAAGAGATAGACCAAGCCATACGTAATCTGTTTTTTGAACCGCAACTACCTAAAAGTAAACCAAAAAAACGGCCTTTTATCCATTCTGCCCACAACTTCTCGAGACCCATTTGCTAAGCCCCTGAAAATAAGCCGGAAATTTTTTAAAGGAAAAAGCCCCGCAAAACCTTGGATTTTTGACCAAAATTTACGGGGCCTATCCGGCTAGACCGGACGTTTGAGCAAAGTAACCATTACGAAAAGCCCTACTACGGGCAGCACCATCAGCAGGCCACTTAGCAACCAAAGGCTCCACAAGCCCCCCCAAAATTTATCCAGCCATTTCAGGTAGAGCATCAGAATGCCCAGGTTGAGGTAAAGCGTAATTGCTCCCGGGCACCAGGCATTTTCCCAATGGCTTTCGTGAAAAAGCACAACCACCATCAGTACCGCAATGGCCAGTCCATAAAGCCAGGCATCGGCCTGGGCCTCACCCAGCAAGCGGGCTTCGGGTACAGCCAATTGGTAGCTGTTTTTGAGCACAGCCACATTGAAAGCCATAATCAAAAGCAAAACCATCCCTTTTAGTCCGCCCGAAGTAAAAAAAGCCTCAAAGGGAGCGGGCGGCGAGGCTCCTCTTTTGCGGGTACGGGTTTGGGTGCTAGTGGCCATGTCTTGTTTTTTGTTTTCTCTCAAAAGGATTTTCAAGCCCTGGCTGTTCCGGGACAGCCTTTGTGAAGTCCTAAGTATTTCAAGACAAGCACCTTTTTTTTAGGTTCCCAAAATTGGTGTTTTTTCCTAAAAAGAGATTTATTCCAAAATATGCCAAATTTCAATACGCTGATAATCAGCAATTTATCCTTTTGGCTTGAAAATCGCCCTTCCGTATCTCGTTGAGATGAAGACTCAATGCATAGCTGGTTGAAGAATGTTTCAAAAAGGCCCCTTGCCCCGATGCGAGCGGCCTTTTTTCTTTCGAGGAAGTTTTGAATAATGCAGGGTTCACCAAAAATTAACCAGGATTACAAAACTTTATTTGGATTTGTGGCGTTAGCTAGATTGTGTTAAAATTGCACAATTTATATTGCTAAACTTAATTTTTGTATTATGGAACTGATTGTATTGTGTTTTTTCGGGATTGTATTTTTCTTGCAAGCCTACAAGATTCAGCAAATGACGCGCCAGGAGCGCTAATCTAAGCCTTTGGCTTACAGTATTTAAGACCCATCCTTGGTTTTTGCCGGGGGTGGGTTTTTTTGATAAAGGCCCATCGGTATTCTCTAACTTTTATTTTAGCTTTGCGTTTAATTGACTAAACGTTTAATCAAAAATAAAATGAGCCCTCGAAGCCCGGAACAATTTGCCCATTTACGCGAAGAACGTCGGCAAGAAATTTTGATGGCGGCCTTGCGCTTATTTGCCGACCAAGGTTTTGAGGCCACTTCTATCAGCCAGATAGCCCGGGAAACAGGCATGTCCAAAGGATTATTGTATAATTATTTTGAAAGCAAACAACAACTCCTGGAAGAGATGGTCAATGTGGTGTTTCAAAAAATTGGCTTATCTTTTCAGGAAATACTGACCTATCCTGGGGGGCAGGGTTTTGAGGGTGGCTGCACGCTTTTGGCCAAAATCTTGACTCTAAATTGCCGTCTGATTGAACAAGATACCGATTTTTTCAAATTGTATGCCCGCATTGGTATTCAACTTTATGAAAAAATGGCCCTTCCCCGGCGGCTCTATGAAGTGGAAGATGGCTGGAACCGCACCATTGTCCACATGCTGCAAGACCTGGGACAAGCACACGAAAGGATTGAAGCAGCCTTGTTTCATGCCACCCTTGACGGGGTAAATCTTCATTACTTATTCCATTTTGAGAAATACCCTTTGCAAGAAGCTTACAACCGGATTTGGCATCGCTATACGGTGGGGCAAAAACCAGATTTGTTTTAAAAATTTACCTGAAAACCATTTTCCAAACCCTTACATCCATGAAACCTAGTTCTTATTTTTTACTGATTACTATCTTTCTGGGAGCCTTCCGATTTGGGCAGGCCCAGGAAGCCACCGAAATTGTCCGCCAATCAGATTTGCGCATGCGGGGCAAGACAATGCAGGCCCTTATAACGATGCAAATTATTCGGCCCAAATGGAACCGCAGCCTTTCTTTTAAAACCTGGAACAAAGGCCAGGCGTATTCACTCATCCTGGTAACTGCCCCTGCCCGCGACAAAGGCCAGAGCTTTTTGAAGCGCAATCGCGAGATGTGGAACTGGCAGCCCAGCATCAACCGCAATGTCAAATTGCCCTCTTCGCTGATGGGCCAGTCTTGGATGGGTTCGGATTTCAAAAATGAGGATTTCATTCGGGAATCTTCCCTGGTGCACGATTATACCCATAAAATCCTGGGCAGCGAAAAAATAGGTGAGCGGGATTGTTATAAAATCCAGCTTCTGCCTAAGCCCGAAGCAGCCGTGGTATGGGGCAAAATATTGCTCTGGATTTCAAAAACCGATTTTTTACAGCTCAAAACAGAAATGTATGATGAAGAGGGCGAACTGGTCAATACCTTGCAGGCTTCGCAGATCAAGCTGCTGGGGGGGCGCAACCTGCCCGCATACCTGGAGATGATTCCGGCGGATAAGCCCGGCCACAAAACGGTGATTGAGTACCAAAGCATTGTCTTTGACCAGGAATTGGCAGATGACTTCTTTTCTATTCAGCAAATGAAAACGATTCGCTAAGCCTTTTTCTTAACCTATTTTTCTATGATTTTGCAACTTGCCTGGCGCAATCTCTGGCGCAATCGCCGCCGCTCATTCATTACCTTGTCAGTGATTGCCCTGTCGGTAGCCCTGGCTGTGCTGATGCGTTCTCAACAGTTGGGTTCTTATCAGACCATGCTTGACAACAGCCTGGGTAGTTTCTTGGGGCATCTGCAAATCCAACACCCCGACTATGCCCAAACGCCCAACCTGGACAATAGCTTTGCGGATGCGGATAATCTCCGCCAACAATTGCAACAAAACCCCCTGGTACAGGCCGTAGTGCCGCGTTTGCTCACCTATGCGCTGCTGGCCCATCAGGATCAAAGCCGGGCCGGGCTGGTGGTGGGCATTGACCCTGTTTTGGAAAAGCATTTGGCCAATCCGCAAAAATACCTCCGACAAGGTCGTTACTTTTCTACTTCGTCCGAAGAAGTGGTGCTGGGTGAAGACCTGGCTCGGTTTCTTAGGCTCCGCCTGGGTGATAGCCTCATTATCCTGGGGCAGGGCTATCAGGGATTGCAGGCGGCAGGCAAGTATCTGGTGGTGGGCATTCTAAAAGCTCCTTCGCCGGAATTGAACCGACAAATGGTTTTTTTGCCTTTGCCCGCCGCTCAAGCTTTGTTTGGGGCCGAAGGTCAACTTACTTCGCTCAATGTATGCTGTTTGCACCCAAGCCAGTCTTTGCCGTTGGCCAGAAGCCTGGTCTTGCCTAAGGGCGAAATGGTGGCCCGCCCCTGGCAGGCACTTAGCCCCGAACTGGTACAAATGATTCAATCTGATGACATTGGCGGGCGCATCATTATCGGCATTTTGTATATGGTGATGAGTTTTGGCATTTTGGGCACTATGATTATGATGACGGCTGAGCGACGCTATGAATTTGGGGTTTTGCTGGCCATTGGAATGTCGCGGGTGCGTCTGGCACTCACCGTGCTGAGCGAAATGCTGGGCTTGGCGCTTTTGGGGGCCCTGCTGGGCTGTGCACTGATGGCTCCTTTGATTGCTTATTTGTATTATCACCCTATGCACCTTACCGGGGAAGCAGCCCGGGCCATTGAAGACCTGGGTTTTGAACCGGTCATTAACTATGCCGCCGAAAGTAGCATTTTTTGGACTCAAGCCCTGTTGATTTTTGGCATCACCCTGCTGGTGGCGGCTTACCCGGTGTACAAGATAAGCCGAATAAAGCCAGTAGAAGCCATGCGGGCCTTCTAAAATCTTATAATTCACTGCAAGATGATTGTAAAAATTGCCTGGAAAAATATTTGGCGGCGACCGGTGCGAAGTTTGGTCGTCATTGTGGCGGTTGCCTTGGGGCTTTGGGCCGGAATGTTTATGGTGGCCTTCACCAATGGACTCAACCAGCAACGCCTTGAGGACCAGCTCAACAATAGCCTCGGCCACATAAAATTTGTGCATCCCGCTTTTGCCGAAGAAAAGCAGGTGGGCCATACACTGCCTCAGGTGGCCAAGATTGCGGAAAGTCTGAAAAAACAGCCTGAGGTACAGGCCATTACTACCCGGGTAAATTTGTATGGCATGGCCAGCAGCAGCGCAGGAAGTTTTGGGGTAGATATTTATGGAATTACACCCGCCACCGAGCAAAAAGTATTTGCCATTTCCCAGCAAGTTGTAGCCGGGCAGTATTTCAATACCAGGAAACGCCTGCCGGTGGTGATAGGGCAAAAGCTGGCGACCCGTCTGGGTCTGAAAATAGGGCGGAAGGTGGTTTTGAGTTTCCAAACGATGGCGGGAGAACTCACTGCCGGGGCTTTTCGGGTAGTGGGCATTTACCAAATCACCAATACCACCTTTGAGGAAAGCCATGTGTTTGTGCAAGCCTCTGACCTGCGGGCCCTGCTGGGGGGGAGGGCCGATCTGACGCACCAGGTCATTGCCAAGCTGGCAGATTATCGCCAAGCCCCGGCTGTGGCGGCCCGTTTGCAGGCCCATTTTCCCCAATGCAAAGTACAAAGCTGGGAAGAAATCTCGCCCGAAATGGCCTATATCGACACCGTGATGCGCTATTTCTTTTATATTTTCATTGGCATTATCCTGCTGGCCCTGGCTATGGGCATTGTCAATACAATGCTGATGGCCGTCTTGGAGCGTACCCGTGAGTTGGGCATGCTCATGGCCATAGGAATGAGCCGGGGGCGCATTTTACGGATGATTATGACGGAGACCTTTTTGCTCACCTGCACAGGCCTGCCCATTGGACTATTGCTGGCCTGGGCCAGTGTGGCCCTGAGCGCCCAAGCCGGGCTGGATCTGAGTGCAGTAGGCGAGGGCTTTGGGGCATTGGGTTACCGCAGTGTCATCTATCCGCACCTGCAGCCCGGTGAATATCTTCAAATTTGCGTGATGGTATTTTTTACTGCGTTGCTGGCGGCCCTTTATCCTGCCTGGCAAGCCCTGCGCTTGCGGCCCGCTGAGGCGATAAGGAAGGTTTAGTCGTGTTTAAAATTTCATATAAATAATAAAAAAAATATAATTTTTGAGGAAATTTTGAGGAAATTTTGAGGAAATTTTGAGGAATTTACTTAACTTAGTCAGGTAAATATTGTTCATTCAAACTTTAAACAGACATGTTTTTAAAATACTTCAGCAAAACAGCTTTTTTGAATGTTTCTTTAGCTTAATTGTTTTCCAGCCATGAAAAGACTTATCATCTTATTACTAAGCATTGCTTTAAGTTTTCCTGCCTTTGCCCAAAGAATCACACTCAGCCCGGTATTGGGCTATGGCCTGTATCGTTTGCACCTATCGGAGCGGCTGATTGGGGATAAGTTTTTGGTGGGCAGTGCGGTGGGCCGGGTAGAAGAATCTCGGGAGGAAACCAATCACATCGGTCTGATGGCGCGGTTTTATTTCAAACAAAACCGCTATTATTGCAAACCAACCTGACTTATGGGGATGAATCTTC
>JAAUUB010000254.1 GCA_012031215.1 Microscillaceae bacterium
ATTTCATCATTTATTTTCACTCCTCAACTTTCTGCCCAAGTTGTTTCTTCTTCAGGAGGAACGGGGCAAGTCATTTATTTTGAGAATTTTAATGAAAATGAGGTAAGTGTGAAAGAAAGAGGAAGCTATGTAAGTGAGCATCCTTTGGCGAAGAAATACGCCAGAAACTAAATAAAATTGAAAATTTGTACACCTATGAGCAAGCCGATGCGGTAGGGGCAGGGTCTTATGCCAATACGAAGACAATTGTTACAAAAAAGCCTATTTATCAGGCCATTAAAAAGTTGAATCGCTACTATATGAAATCCGCAAACAATGGGAGCATGACTACCAAAGAAGCAAGCCAAAAATTGGACCGTGTCTTATCCCTTGGAATTATCGTTTACAATCAAAATACTGCTGCACTTGAAAGTGCATTATTATCAGTAAAGAAAGATGTCCTAAAACTTGAAGAGGTTTTTTTCAAGATTAAACTTGTTGACAAAAGTAGCTTAGAATCTGAAACCAACCGCCCTTAACTGTTTTAGGCAAAAAAAAAGAGAGCCAGAATTTGGCTCTCTTTTTTTTTAGAGTTTTTACTACCTTTTTGAGTATTGTAATACAACAGAGTTTCTTATGTCTGTAGTAACAATCCTTGCGATGTCAAATGTTACTTGAAACAAACCACAAGTAGATTGAATTCCACCTAGAGGCAGTGAAGCAGATGGCTGCACTATCCTTGGCCCTCCACCGATAGAATACAGTGTTTGAGAAGGAACATTGCTGGTCAGCCCTGCTTCGTTCATTTGTATTCTGATAGCTGCGTTTTGCGTGCCAGGGTCTCCAACCGTGCCGTTGACCGGAACATTGAAGAAATTAGCATCTACGAGCGTATTCGGCTGAGCGGGGTCAACGGTTAAAGTAGTAGTATAACTAGTGGCACTTTGGCCAAAGCCAGTGCTTTGTAAAACGACCACATCATAATCACCTGCAAAAGTGCTAATATCCCAGGGGCAATCATTATCGGCAATGGTAATGGTGAATGTGGAGCCTACTTGAAAAGCTCCCTGGCCAACTCTAGACCCATTACTTGCCGACGTAATGGTGAAAATAATCGTCTTAGCCTCCTCTACCACATTATCATCCAAGAGTTCAATGCTCAAACTGCCAAAACTTTCATTGGCGGGAATAGTAACAGAACCTGTTCCTCCGACTATTTCGTAATCTTGACCTTCTATGGCTGTTCCTCCTACGGTATATTGGAGGGTGATATCTGAAGAGGATTGGGGGCCAACATTCTTTACCCGAAAGTTAATGATGTCGTCTAGCCCTTCAGTTCCAACGGCAGTATTTCCATCAAAAGAAACGAAGTAATCTTGTAAAATCTTCTGCTCTTCTTCACATCCAGCGAAGAAAAACAAGCTTAAGAAGAGGATTGTATAGCGAAAAATTGTTTTCATATTATTGAGAAAATAAAGAAATCAAAGAAAAAGGAGGCTTGGCTTAGCAAGCCTCCTATCAAAGTTTAGAATCTAATATCCGGGGTTTTGGTCAGCCGCCAATGACGAGTTTGTTTGCAACTCGGTAAGCGGAACGGGCCAAAGTTCAAATGTACTTGACCAGGTGTAGCCATTTGATGCAGCAAAAGCATTCATAACCGTTGTGATGCGGTTTGTTCGCTTCAAATCAAACCACCGATGGCCTTCATAAGCAAGCTCATAAACGCGCTCTCTCTCGATAGCCTCTAATACCTCGCTTTGTGTTAAACCCGTAGCCGAAAAAGTCAAAGCATCAGCTCTGTTTCTCAAAACATTGAGTACCTCCTCCGCATTTTGCAAATCATCGGGGTCATTGGCTGGGGAGAGACGCCCTTGCTGTGCACAAGCTTCCGCCAAAATCAGATACATCTCGGCCGTCCGAAAAACCGGAATGTTGTTATTGCCCGAGTTCTGATTCTCATATTTGATTACGGTCCAACCGTTATCAGCTGGTCCTACATCTCCGGCATCAAAGGAAATGGAATTGACCCTATCACCCGATTCATCAGCATTGAGCAAAACCACCGCCTCATTACTGGGAATTGCTTCCCGTCTTGCTAAAAAGATATTGAATAATCCGCGAGTAGTGCTTGTGCCGGGGTCATCGTTGGCTGAATAATCAGCTTCAAAGATTGATTCTGTGGGAAAATCCATGCCTACAGCATCCACATATTCATCTTCCAGGGGAAACAAACCGCTCTGAATGACCTCGGTGGCAAAGCTTTCGGCTTCGGCCCAGTTTCCGGCATACAGATGGAAACGGGCTAATGCCGCTTTGGCTGCCCAGGTGCTTGCCAAGGCCGAGGAATTTACAGTTGTGGGAAGGTTTTCTTCCGCAAATTCTAAATCATCCAATACAAAGGCCAATACATCCGCTACGTTCGAGCGTGAAATGGTGCGGTTAGCCGTGAGATCGGTTGTGGTCGTAATAGGAAGTTTGCCAAATGTATAAGCGCCTATGAAAAATGCATAGCCCCGCAAGAAGCGAGCAGTGGCAATGATTTCATTTTTGCGATTTTCATCCATCTGGATACCAGGGAGGTTGTTAATCAAAAAGTTGGCATTGTATGCTGTGCCAAATATTGAAGCCCATAATGCTTCTGCTGCACCGTTTGAAGAAGTAATTTGTTTTGTTCCCAATTCATTATACAAAGCAAATGTACCATTGTGCAACAATAAGTCGGGAGTAAAATCGCCCGCCCAGATAGCTGGGGCCAGCAATCCTCTAAAACGGCCATAAGTACCTATCAAGATGCTTTCAGCATCTGCGGCGTTACGCAAAATAACATCGTTGGTAAGCAAATTGACCGGTTGCGGCTCAAGTATTTCTTGGCAAGAAGAAAAAATAAGTGAGCAAAGAATTCCAAAAAGAGCAATTATTTTTTTCATGTTGATTTTCATTTTAGAAGCCAATGTTAAGACCCGCCATCATTGTTTTCACTTGGGGTAGCGTGTTCCCATCAAAGCCTTGTGCGGCGGTTGAACCATCAAAAGTACTTACTTCAGGATCTGCACCCGAGTACTTGGTGAAGGTCAAGAGATTGGTGCCGGAGATATAAAATACGGGGCACTCTTGATGACTTTGGTTTTTTTCAATAGCTTATCCGAGAAGCTATAGCCTAAAGTGATGTTTTTTAAGCGTAGAAACGAGGCATCTTCCACAAAACGGCTGCTAAAGAATGAATTAGGCACATTTCCTGCTTCATAGCGAGGAACATCGGTAATGTCACCGGGTTTTTGCCAGCGTTCTAGCGCTTCCTGAAGCTGGTTATTGTCAAGAATGGTGTTGCCGCCATCCAGCAAGCCCTCTTTTACGCCATTGATAAGTTGGTTGCCGCTGGAGAACTGAAAAAAGATACTTAAATCAAAACCCTTGAATGTGAATCGGTTGGTAATGCCACCAATGAAATCTGGTTGGGCGTTGCCAATGATTTTCGCATCCTGGTCATTGATGGTACCGTCTCCGTTCAAATCATTGTAAATTGCGTCTCCTGTGGCAGGATCCACGCCTAAGAACTCCAGGCCATAGAAGGAACCTAAGGGCGCTCCTACCTGAATAATATGAGTAGAGGTTGGCGTGAGTGCATAACCAAAAAACTGAGGTTCATCTGTAGCCAGCGAAACAACTTCATTCACATTTCTGGATATATTAAAGTTGGTTGTCCATTGAAAACCATTCTCCAAATCCAGGTTTACAGTATTCAGACCTAGTTCAATACCCTGATTAGAGATTTCCCCGATATTGCCCAACACGCTTCCGAAGCCAGTGGTCAGAGGCAATTGCTCGGCAAAGAGCAATTCGGTAGTTTTGTTGGTATAATAATCCAATGAAAAAGCAACTCTGCCTTTCAATAAAGCGACATCTAACCCAATATTCAGCTCGGCAGTACGTTCCCATTGCAACTCAGGGTTATCAAGACTACTTGGTGATACCCCTGAGCGCGCACCGTAACTTGCTGCCCCCCAGGTAGCCAGAAAAGCAAAATTATCAATCCGCTCATTTCCGGTCAAGCCATAGCTTGCTCTTAGTTTTAACTCGTCAATGAATTCGATATTATCGAAAAATGCTTCTTCTGAAATTCGCCAGCCCAATGAAACCGATGGGAAAAAGCCATAACGCCGGTCTTCTCCGAAACGAGAGGAAGCATCTGTACGAGCAGTGGCCTCGAAGAGATATTTTTCGTTAAAATCATATTTGACATTAAAGAAGTAAGATACCAAACCATTATCTACTTCAAATGAGGTTCCTGCATTGACCGTAGCCGCCGAGGTAATGTAAGTAAGTTGGTCATTTGGGAAATCTTGGCCCTCTACACTGGCCTGCGTAAAACGGCGATTTTGGAATTCTGCTCCAACAAGAGCACTCACATTGTGTTTCTCCGCAAAAGTATTTGCATAGGTCAAAGTACTTGCATTCAGCACCCTTGTGGCGTTAGAGGTGGAATACACACCATACCCATTAGGAAACAAAAAGCCTCCAATGGCAGTGGTAGTAGGCTCAAATTGGTCTTCGTCAACATCATTATAATCCACACTGAACTGAGTCCGAAACTTCAGATTATCAACTATTTTATACTCAACATTCAGGCCTGCCAAAATCTTGGTAGTGTAGGTCAAGAACCTTGGCAAAATAGCCTGGCCTACGGGATTAAAATTGGGAAATCCGGCATAGCCCGCGTCATTTGGTCCAATAATGTTTCCAAACTCATCAAAGGGAGCATAATAGGGAATACTGCGCAATGCGCCGGAATATACCCCATCGAGAAAGTTATCACTTTTCACCCGGCGGTTTGTAGTATAAGCCAGCTGAACATTTAAACCAAAAGAAAGCTTATTAGTGGCCTGATGATTTAGATTGAAAGTACCTGTGTAGCGGTCAAAGCGGTTGTTAAGTTGTACACCTTCTTCACCACGATAATTGGCACTCACATAATAAGTGGTTTTGTTACCACCCCCTTGAGCGGATATCTGATATTGTTCATAATTTCCTTGCCTTAACACCTCATCCAACCAATCCGTATCAATGGCATCGGTAACACCGGGAATCAAGCCTAACAAATCAGGGTCTTGTCCGGCATTTATCACTGCTTCGCGCTGAAGGGTCAAAAGTTCCGTAGAATTGAGCAAGTCAAGCTTCTTGGTAACGTCGGTAATCCCCCTTTGGAAATCTACATTAAAGCGAGTGGGAGAGTCTTTTTTCCCTCTTTTAGTAGTTACGATTACTACTCCATTGGCTCCCCGCGTACCATAAATTGCCTTTGCTGAGGCATCTTTCAAAACCTCGATGGACTCTATGTCATTCGGATTAATGGTAGATAAGGCGTTGTCATCTTGGTTACCAAAACTTCGGGTGGTAAGGGCCCCGTCTTCCACCTGAATACCATCCACAATAAAAAGCGGGCGATTGCTGGCATTAATCGAGGTGTTTCCCCGGATATTGATTTTAATACCTCCACCAGGAGTTCCTGACGATAAGCTTACCTGAACCCCAGGGGCCTGACCCTGAAGAGCTTGGTCAATACTTACTACCGGAATATCTTTGTAAGAATCAGATTTTACGGTGGCAATAGCCCCCACCAACTTTTCACGAATAACAGCTTCGCCATATCCTGTTACCACAATCTCTCCCAATTCTTTAATATCAGGAGCCATTGAGATGTTTAAGCTGGCTTGCTCATCAATTGTAACTCTTTGAGTAAGTAAGCCAACAGATTTAAATACCAAAACGGAGCCTTTTGAAACCCTTATCTCAAAAGTTCCATCAGAATTTGTTACTGTTCCTGTGGTAGTGTTTTCGATGAATACACTCACACCAGGTAATCCTTCACCTGTAGCAGGATCAGTTACCCGGCCCTTCACGACTCTGTCTTGTGCAAAGGCGGCAAAAGCCAGGC
>JAAUUB010000038.1 GCA_012031215.1 Microscillaceae bacterium
CCATCTATCGGGTCTTTTATTTGCGATTAATTTTCTTGATTTGCGTCAATATTTACCGGGGCGGAGCCGGTTTTTTTATTGGGCCATTCCGATAAGCCTAATCTTCTTTGTGTTTTATTTACTCACCCAGGGCCGGGCCTGGCTGCTTGCGGTGCATTTGAGTGGCCTCACGCTGGCTTTCTTCACTATTTTTTCGGCCTTTCAGATTTCGCCTCGCCGCCATCCCGAAGCCCGGTTTTATCTCTATGCTTATGGTTTGCTCATTTTGGGGGCTTTGCCGGTTATTGGAGGGGCAATAGGGCTTTGGGCCGAATCTTGGTTTACCCAGCATGGGTTTGAGTTAGGCATCCTGGCGGAGGTGCTTACGCTTTCGCTGGCCCTCACCGATAAGCAAAGACGGAGCCTGGAGGCGCAAAAAGCCGCTCAGGCCGAAACCATTCGAGTGCAGCAAGAGGCCAATCAACAATTGGAAGAAAAAGTACGCTTTCGCACCGCCCAATTACGGGAAGCCAGTGAAGAAATTGCCTCCCAGCGCGATGTGTTGGAGGAGCAAAACCGCAACATAATGGCCAGCATTCAGGCTGCCCGCCGTATTCAGGAGGCTGTTTTGCCCTCTATGGAGCAGATGCGCCACCTTTGCCCTGATTTTTTTGTGTTTTATCAGCCCTTGCAGGTGGTGAGTGGCGACCTGTTTTGGTGGGAAAAAGTGCACAACAAGCTCATCATTGCGGCCATTGACTGCACCGGGCATGGGGTTCCAGGGGCCTTTCAATCGCTCCTGGCCTATGACCTTCTCAACCGGGTAGTCGTGGATAAGCAAATACTCGACCCGGCCACTATTCTTAATGAAATGCATCGGGGCGTGGTGGCACAGATGAAAGCCAGCGATACGCCTACCCATTATGGCATGGATGCGGCGCTCTGTGTAATAGACATTGACAAAGCCGAACTGAGCTATTGTGGTGCTCATAACCCCCTCATTTATTTTCAGGCCGGGCATCTCTATGAAGTGAAAGGGGCACGCATTGCCATTGGCGACCCCAATCGTTTTGCTTTGCGAAGTTTTGAAACCTTCCGATTACGCCTTGACCAGCCGACCACCTTTTATCTTTTTTCGGATGGCTTGCAAGACCAGTTTGGAGGGCCGCAAAACCGTAAGTTTACCCCGCGCCGCCTGCGCGAATTGCTCTATGAAATCCATTTACAGCCCTTGGTGGTTCAGGGCCAAACAATGGAGGCCACTTTTAGGGCCTGGCAGGGGGGGCATAAGCAAATTGATGATGTGTTGGTGATGGGTTTTCGGTGGCAAGCCGGGCTTTGATAGTTTATTGGGCCAGGGGTTTTCAGAGACATTGCCCCTGCCTGCTCAGTACGCTTGGTTTTCTACCCAAAAGCAGACTTTTGGAGACCTTTTTTTGCACAAATCGATTTAATTCTACTAAAATATTTCTGCCCGAAGGCACTTCCTTCTATGCATATTTTTTTTATCACAGAAGCAGTCCTGATGCTCGACAAACTAAGCAGCCAAAATATCGAGGGCAGCGGGTGGAAAGACTCCTTGTCTGGAGCCATATCCTCAGGCAGAAAGGGGTTCTATCGGGCCAAAATTTTTGCCTCAAAGTGGCGTTATCGGGTTATTAATGGGGTCTTTTTTAGGATTGTGTTTAGTTGATGTATGTAGTTCCCTAAAACTTTCCCTAAGGTGAAGCTAAAACGGCTGGCCGTTTTTTTAAAAAGATAAATGCTTAAATCTATGAAAGTCCTGTTTTCAAAATCGAGTGCTTTTTTCCCGCAAACCAAATGTTCCCTTTCCCGATATTGGCCTGCGCTGCTTTTCTGCTTCATAGGCGTGGGTGCTTTTGGCCAGGAAGCTAATTTCAACCGATTTAGTTATGAGGCCCCCTTGGGTTGGAAAATAACGCAAGACACAAAAAAGCTGATGTTTGAAACCATCAACGGCAATACCTATTGCCAAATTTATCTTTGGTGTATGACCGACAGCAAAGGCAGCAACCAAGCCGATTTTGAGAATGATTGGAATTCTCTGATAGCGAATCAATTGCGGGTTAAGGGAGAACCCAAAATTGAGAAATCTTACGAAGAGGGTTGGGACGTAACACTTGGAATAGCCGAGGCAAGTTTTCAAAACAAACCTTTGGTGACGCTCTTGATTACTTGCACTAAGGGCAGAGAAAGCTTCAGTATTTCTTCTAATTTTAATGATGAATCCTATTTATCCCAAATCCTGCTGTTCATTGACAAAGTAAAGGTAGTGGATAAAACCTCGAGCACGGCCACTCCCAATCAAGCCTCCCCCACAAATCAAGGGCTAAAACCCTCAAACGATGGCAACGGGGGCACAGGCATCAGCCTTGCCCAAACTAATTTTGAGGATGGTTGGGTAGCCACACCCAGTGCCAATTATGTGACTGTTCGTAAAAATGGCGTAGAAGTCCGTTTATACTACCCCGATGCCAATGTGGATAAAAATCGCGGTGGACAAGGAAGAAAATTTGAATACCATTATTGGGATGTTTGGGTAAGACCAGATTTTCAGACGGGAGAGATTTATGAACGCCCATTTGAGATAGGGCGCGACGCTATCCTGGAAGCCCCCGTCAAAAATTTGCAGACGGGCCAGCAAGGCTATGCTGCCCTGATGCTGTATTTTGAGAATGGGATTTGCACCCCCATCTTTGGCTTCGCTCCCTCGCGCGAACTGCTGCAGGAGTACCTGCCCAGGCACGAAAGTTTTGAAAATATGCGCAGATACAATAACTTTGCCGTTACCCCAGCGGATATGATAGGCAAATGGGCCACCAGTGGCGGGGCTTATACCAATTATTACAGTGGCATTACCGGACAATATGTAGGCACAAATACCGCCGCTACCAGTGATGAATTTAATTTTGCCCAAAATGGCACTTACACCAGCCACCATTCTTATTATACATCGGGGGGTGGGGCCGGCAAGCAAAACTACAGCGGTAGATATACTGTCAATGTCTGGGCAGCCAATTTGACCAATCGGGATGCCAATGACCCGGGCGAATTTCATTGTAAATTTGAGGCAATCAAAGGCGGGCGTATTTTGCATTTGCTGAATAAAAAATTTAACATGCAATACTATCGCTTGTTTGAAGAAAAGTAATCCCAGGGGTTTTGCTTCTGGGCAATAAATAAATATCCCCAAGCGCCGCCAAAACCACGTGGAAGTTCAGGATGCATCCGACTTTTCTCTCGATCGGATTACCGCTTTTATATTCTTCATTTTCTTGAATAGCCCGAAAAGTATGGCCAGGCAGGAGAATCCTACCGTCAATAAACTAATAAAAACGGTCTTGTTTTCGGTGGCAATCAAGCCGTAGATACCAAAGATAAACAACACAATCAAAAGTCCTGAGAGCATTCCAGATACAGACTCTAGTGCCTTCAATTCACTTTGTAAAGCTTTACTGTCTCTTTGGTCAAAACTTTTCATTTTGCGCAATTTAGATTCAATGATATACTTAAAAAAAAAACGGTCCAAATAACCATTGTATAAAGTCAAAATTTGCAAGTTCAATCTGCATTTTTTCTTTTTGCCTTGAAATGCCCGAAGAACTTTTCAGAATGGTTTTGCCAATATATGGCAAATAAATCACGTTCAGGGTTTCAAAAAGGCCAAAACCTATACACCGTTCCCGCCGGAAAATACGATTGCTCTTCGGGGAGTTCCAGAAATCCATTGCCCCACCGCAAATTGGCATAATCGCCGGAACCATGCCCGGGAAAAGGGCGGGCTTCATAAATTCCTTCGGGGCTACTACTGGCCCAAACAGGCAGAAAATAGGTTAGTTGAGGCGCAAAAGTAAAATCCTCGGACAAACGGGCGTAGGCCGGAGCCACCGGATGCAGGCCAAGCCTTTGCCCCAAAAATGCTTGCACATACCGATAAAAGCCCAGCAAGGTAGAAACCGGATTACCGGGCAGGCCAAAAACTGCCTTGTCTTCTTTTCGCCCAAACCAAAAGGGCTTGCCCGGGCGCTGGCGCACTTTGTGAAAAACTGGCTGCACCCCCAAATCTGACAATACCCGGGGCACATAGTCGGCCTCACCTGCCGATACTCCTCCACTCAATATCAGCACATCGTGCCCTGCCAAGACAGGCCGAAGGTGGTCGCGCATGGCCTGGGGCTCATCGGGGAGATGCAGCAAAGAGACCTCGCAAGCGGCCACTGACGACAAAGCCGCCGCCAGGGCAAAAACATTGGAACGGCGAATCTGATGAGGCAAAGGCATTTGATGCACTTCTACCAGTTCATCACCCGTGGAGATAAGGGCCACCCGGGGCACGCCACTTACACGCACCTTCGCATAACCTGCGCTGGCCAAAACCCCGATTTCAGGAGCCCTCAATAGCTGTCCTTCTTCAAGCAAGACCATCCCGGCCCGGCCATCGTAGCCGGCTTCGTGAATATTTTGGCCCTTGCTCAGGACTTTGGCCTGGATTTCTACCCATTTTTTTCCCTTTTCTTCCGAAAAAAGGAGGTCTTCTCGCCGCACCACGGTGTCGAGGCCGGGCGGGCAAACGGCTCCGGTCATAATCTCAATAGCCTGACCCGAAATGCCGGGCGACAAGGGCAATTGCCCGGCCCTTTGTTGACCAATGACTTCAAACTTGGTGCGTCCGGCTTGCCAATCGTCAAAAGCCAGGGCAATGCCGTCCATCGTTACCCGGTCAAAAGGTGGCAAATCGCGGTCGGCAAGCACCGGCTCCCTCAAAACCCGGCCCAGGGCCAGCTCAAGGGGCACCGCCGTGATGGGCAATAGAAGACAATCTTTTAAAATCAGGGCCTCGGCTTCGGCAACACCAATCATCTTAGGTTTGTATTTAAGTGAAAAATCATTTGGCAAAGGGGGAATTACTGGTTTTTGGGCTTCCGCGTGCTTTCACCCGGTATTTTTTCAATGGCTTATTCTGGCTAGCCAAGCCTGAAGCCTTATCTTACAAAGTTAAGCAAAAATAGTGGCCCAAAAACCTTCTGCCCGGCCTTCCAATAGATGCCCGGCCAGGGATTGAAAAATCTCCGATATATTTACATTTCTAAACTTTTGAGAAAAATAAATCCTAGCGAAGTATTTTTGTTTGAAAAATGAAGGAATATCCGAAGAAGTCGGTCTTTTTTTGCGATATTATCACCAAAACAATCACATTTTGAAAACACTGCGTTTGGGTTTTATTGTCAAATTCATGGGGCTTTCGCTGGCTTGGGCCCAGCCTCAAAACACAAGCGGCCTTCGTTTTCTGGCCTTAGGCGATTCTTACACCATCGGCGAAAGTGTGCCCGTAGGCGGCCGCTGGCCCCTGCAACTGGCCTTTCAATTGGGCAAGAAGGGGGTAAAATTCAGTGAGGTAAGCATTATTGCCCGGACGGGCTGGCGCACCGACCAGCTCTACGATTCGCTGATGAGCCGCCCGGAGCTGCAAAACTATGATTTGGTTTCTTTGCTCATCGGGGTCAATAACCAATATCAGGGGCGCGATACGGCGGTCTATCGGCAGGAATTTACCCAGCTTTTGGAGGAAGCCGTGCGAAGAGCGGGTGGGCGGACCTCCCGGGTGTTTGTGGTTTCTATTCCTGATTATGGCTGTACCCCTTTTGGAAAAGACAAAGCCGAAAAAATAGCCCGTGAAATTGATAGGTATAATGCCCTCAATCAGGAAATTGCGAGGGCTGCCGGCATTCTTTACTTCGACATCACCCCCATTTCCCGGCAAGCTGTTCAAGACCCTAGCCTGGTTGCGGAAGATGAACTCCATCCCAGTGAAAAATGTATGCCGCCTGGGTACAGCTTATGTGGAAAACCGTGAGGCAAATGCTGCGCTAAATTTATTCGGGCTGCACCCTGGGTTCGGGCGCTCCCGTCCTGTCGCGATAGCCCACTCTGGCCCCGCACCTTATGCGGCGAAGAAACTAGGGGCCATTTTGGAGAATCGGCCGACAATAGACCGATTCGGGGCTTGGACTGGGGGCTGGAAAGGCAGTAGCAAAGCAGAATTATCAAATGGCGCAAACCTACGGGCCATTCGTTGGTTAGATTAATGGCATCTCAAAATAAGGCGATTTGGCCGCGAATATTTGGGCCAAGGCAAATTATCGGTAGTAGCTTTGATTAATTGTTTGATTTTTTCACCTTTCATTTTTAGAAAACGCTTATGTCCACCGAAACTTCCGCTGTAAATGAGTACAGCAATGGAGAGATTACCATTGTCTGGAAAGCTGATTTATGCATTCACTCTGCCAATTGCGTCAAAGGTCTGCCGCAGGTATTTGATACCCAGCAAAAACCCTGGATTAATGCCCAGGGGGCGAGCAGTGCTGAAATTATGGCCCAGGTGCAAAAATGCCCTTCGGGTGCACTGACGTACTATGTCAATGCGGCCCCGGAAGGCGAGGCCGGGATTCCTACGCCCGCGGTCATGGTGGCGGAAGTGATTGCCGACGGGCCGCTCAAAGTAGAGGGCCGGGTACAGATAAAAAATGACCGATGGTTCCCTGGTTGAAAAAGAGACGCGGGCATTTTTTTTGCCGCTGTGGAGCCTCAGAAAATAAGCCTTTCTGCGATGGGGCACATAAAAAAATAGGCTTCAAAGGCTAAGGTAAAGCAGACAAGGCTTTTTGCTCGAAAGCCTTGTCTTTTATTTCGGCTGTTTGGCCTTTGTTTCTCAGAGGTGAATCACTTCATCATAAGCGGCGGCGGCGGCTTCCATGATTGCTTCCGACATAGTGGGGTGTGGGTGTACCGATTTGATGATTTCGTACCCGGTGGTTTCCAGTTTGCGGGCGGCCACCACTTCGGCAATCATTTCGGTTACATTGGCTCCAATCATGTGCGCACCCAGAAATTCGCCGTATTTGGCATCAAAAATCAGCTTTACAAATCCGTCTTTGACCCCCGCGGCGCTGGCTTTGCCAGAAGCGGAAAAAGGAAATTTCCCTACCCGTATTTCATAACCGGCTTCCCGGGCTTGTTTTTCGGTATAGCCTACCGAGGCAATTTCGGGCTGGCAGTAGGTACAACCAGGCAGGTTATTATAATCCAGGGGCTCCGGGTGGTGGCCGGCAATTTTTTCTACGCAAAGAATCCCTTCGGCGGAAGCTACGTGAGCCAAAGCGGGGCCGTGCGTAATGTCGCCAATGGCATACACCCCGGGCACATTGGTGCGATAATACTCATCTACGAGTACCTTGCCCCGCTCGGTTTTTACTCCGGCTTCCTCGAGGCCCAGCCCCTCCAGGTTGGTGGCTACGCCTACGGCCGAAAGCACCAGGTCGCACTCGAGGGTCTGTTCACCTTTGGCAGTTTTTACAAAGACCTTGCATTTATCCCCACTGGTATCCACGTGGGTTACCTCGGAGTTGGTCATAATTTCAATGCCTGCTTTTTTGTAAATACGTTCCAGTTGTTTGGAGATTTCATCATCTTCATTGGGCACAATGTTGGGCAAAAACTCGACTATGGTAACCTTTGTGCCGATGGCATTGTAGAAATAGGCAAACTCTACCCCGATGGCACCAGAGCCGACGACAACCAGAGAGGCGGGTTTTTTATCCAGCGACATCGCCCGGCGATATTCAATAATCTTTTGTCCGTCAATCTTCAGATTGGGCAGTTCGCGGGCGCGCCCCCCGGTGGCCAAAATAATGTGGCTGGCCTCGTGGATGGTTTTTTGGCCGTCGGCGGCGGTAACTTCCACTTTGTTGCTGGGCAGTAATTTGCCAAAGCCCATCAGGGCATCTATTTTGTTTTTGCGAAACAAAAACTGCACGCCTTTGCTCATGCCATCGGCTACCTGGCGGCTACGCTGAATCATGGCGCCAAAATCGATTTGGGCTTCCTTCACTTCTATACCATAGTCGTGGGCGTGGCGAATGTATTCAAACACCTGTGCACTTTTGAGCAGGGCTTTGGTAGGAATACAGCCCCAATTGAGGCAAATGCCTCCCAGGGCTTCTTTTTCTACTACGGCTACCTTTTTTCCCAACTGGGAGGCGCGGATAGCGGCCACATAACCGCCCGGGCCGCCACCAATGACTAATACATCATATTTGGCCATAATTGTGTTTTTATCGAATGTTTGGATAATCGGGATTGGCTACCCAAGAACAAAGGTAAGGGATTTCCTGAAAAAACGTGGTGCTTTGCTCCCTTAAGCCGGCAGGAAGGGGCCAAGGCTCAGAGGGAAAATTTTTGCAAATCTTTGAGCTGAATGCGGCCTTCATAAAAAGATTTTGAAACCAAGACGGCCGTAACCCCGATGGAATCAAGGGCCTCGATGTCTCCAACAGAGCGAATGCCGCCACTGGCCAGTATTTTCAAATCCGGGAAGCGAACCAGAAGTGCTTGATACACTTCCAGGGCCGGGCCTTCGAGGGTGCCATCGCGGGAGATTTCCGTGCATTTTACCCGGCGGATGCCTCTTTCATAATAATGGCTGATATGCTCCTCGAGGGCCACTCCTGTGTGCTTTTTCCAGCCTCCGGTGCGCACCACGCCGTGGAGGGCATCGGCAGCCAAGATAATTTTTTTATTGCCATAAGTAACCAGCCAGGAATTGAACTTTTCGGGTTCGTGCATAGGCACCGAAGCCACCGTGATAAAAGAAGCTCCAAATTCAAAAGCCGTGCGCACATCGCCGTCGGAGGTGATGCCTCCGGTAAAATCAATTTCCAGCTTGGTATATTTGGCAATCATTTCCAGGGTAGGATAATTAACCACTTTGCGCTTGCTGGCGCCATCAATATCAATCAGGTGCAGTCGCTTGATGCCATTGTCTTCAAATTCCATGGCCAGGTCCAGGGGGTTTTTGTCATACACCTGCACTTCATCCACATTACCGCGTATGGTTTTCACTACTTGGCCTTCTTTGATGGCCATGGCCGGCACTACTCTAATCATAACTTTAAAAATTTGGGCTTTGAAAACAATTACCAAAATCCAGTGTGTGCTGGTTGAAGTTTGCAATTTTACGCACAATTCCCTTCGATTTTGCCCAGCCTTGTTGGTATTTTCACAAAATTATGGCAATCGTGGTATTTTTTTAAGGCCGCTTCAATATTTTTTCCATTTTTTATCCCGCTTCTTTTGGAATAGCTTCTGTCCCAAAAAATCCTATTTTTGTGGTTCACGCTAAATTTATTTTTATGCCTAAAATCATGGTTACATTGCTGCTTTGGGCAGGTTTTGCGCCGGTATTTGCTCAAATCCCCCAGGTATCTCAGGGGCAACTGCAACGCCTGGAAAACTTTTCTTCTCAATATGTGCAGGCACGATACGTAGATATATGGCTCCCTCCTGGCTATAGCAATACCCAGCGCTATGCGGTATTGTATATGCACGATGGCCAGATGCTTTTTGACAGCAGTACCACCTGGAACAAACAGGAATGGGGGGTAGATGAAATTTTGGGGCCATTGCAAACCGAAGGCAAAATGGTGCCTTGCATTGTAGTAGGAATGTGGAACACCGGAGCCACCCGGCATGCCGAATATTTTCCCCAAAAGCCCCAGCAATTGCTCCCGAAAGTGCTCCGTGATTCGCTGCAAGCCCTTGAACTAAAAGGCCAGGCACAAGCCGATGCCTACCTGAAGTTTATTGTCCGGGAGCTGAAGCCCTTTATTGACAAAAATTTTTCCGTCCATACGGATGCTGCCCATACTTTTGTGATGGGCTCGAGCATGGGAGGCTTGATATCGATGTATGCGCTGGCCGAATACCCCCAGGTTTTTGGTGGGGCCGGATGTCTTTCTACCCACTGGCCAGGCAGCATCACCCGAAGCCCCCACATTATCCCGGAGGCATTTAACCGCTATCTGGCCCAAAAACTGCCCAAGCTCATAAAAATGAAGCGCAAAATCTATTTTGACTATGGCACGGCCACCCTGGACAGCCTCTACCCGCCCCTGCAAGCCAGGATAGATGAAACCATGCGCCAGGCCGGGTTTCCGGCCGCGCAATGGACCAGCCGCAAATTTGAAGGCGAAGACCATTCGGAGCGGGCCTGGCGCAAAAGGCTGACGATACCGGTGCTTTTCTTAATGGGAATATGATTGGCATTGCGGTTATTTGGCTATTCATTGGCTATGTTGTTTTTGATTGTAGGGGTAGCTACTGTGCAGGGTAGCGCCCAAATCCTTAGCCAGCCTAAGCAAAACTTAGGTATTTTTCAATATATCATAATAGGAATGTCCATTTGGTCAGGATGCCTCAACCTCCTTTCACTCTGGCTCTCGGTATCTTCTATTATGCACTTCATTGCATCCGGAGCAGCAGTATTGCTATTGCTTTTGCATTATCCTGCTATTAAAAAGGTTATAATGCAGGCTTGGTGTAACTCTTACCTTTGGATAAAGCTTATATTCTTCATTTTTGGCTTTTTTACAGTTCTTCAATCTGTTCCAATCACAGCCGCCATGGATGAGGGAGGCTATTACATCCAGACTATACTTTGGATGCAACAATACCCTTCTGTTCCGGGCTTAGGCAATTTATCCGTTACATTGGCATATAATTCGGCCTGGCACAAATTGGGAGCATTTTGGTGGTTTACGGAAAAATACATTTTAATGACCTTAATGGATTTTTATATCTAATCGTTTTTGGCTATACATTACCTGCTTGGCAAAGATTTTATAAATCTGATTTTAGCGTGAAGGTTCTCCACAGAGTAGGATTTGCCTTTTACGGTTATTTCTTTTTGAGACCAGGCATTTTGCCAATTACACCCGATTTTGCGCTTGCGCTCTTGATTTGGTATGTTCTCACAGAAAAGGTATTTCCTTTGAGTCCTGCCAGAAATGAAAAGGAAAACGTAATCACGCAATTTTTATTTGATTCCTGTTATCCTTTTTGGACTCATTATTAAGCTTTCCGGGGCGGGTCTTTTTCTTCTACTCGTGTTTTGGTTTTTAAAACACATTAGATATAAAGCTTGGCCTTTTGTGAGCTATTTGTCATTATTGTCTGCTTTTTATGTAGTCCCTTATTTGGTACATAATGTTATTTTGACCGGTTATCCTATCTCTCCATTAAGCCTATTTGACTTCTTTGAGGTGGATTGGAAAATGCCTCAACAAACAGACAAATCAGGCTTGATTGATATTGGATACTTGTTGGAGCCCTTTACAACAGGCATAACACATCACCGCATTACAGAATTTAACTCGCAGAGCGGATTATCCATTATGAATAAAGACAGGCTAACCTGGCTCGAGTGGATTAGATATACTGTATTTACATTTGATTTTCACGATTGGTTATGGCTTTTTCTGGCTATATTTAGCACGGTAAATATGCTTGTTACATTTAGGAAATTCAATTTTTACACCCTCCCCATTGAGGTAAAAACAACCTTAATTATAAATCTTTTTTTGTGGTTAATGGTATTGCCAAGTTGGCTATTTGGAGGCATCCGAATAGTACATGGTTATTGGATATTTATCATTACTTTTGGAACTGCTTTAATTATGAGCTGGTGCATGTCTAAAATGGCGAAAAGATTCTATCCGCTATTGTTTTATTTTGGAGTACTTTTCGTTGCAAAAAATATTTTTAATGTAGAAAATAGTAACAATATATTGAGTCAGCACCTATTATTTCCCCCTTCTTTTCCAGTTATGGAGGATACTATACCAATTAAAATTGCACCATCTATTTTTATTAAAATCACCACTATTCTTCAAAAGATAAAAATTTAAAGTTCTGCTATGGTACGCCAATTCCTTGCGTTCCTATATTAAAACCAGGGCTAGAACTACGAGGCAAAACCCTGGCCGAGGGCTTTCGCATTAAAAAACAGAAAATCTTGCCATAGCAAGCAGAAACCTCTCTCCTCAAGCCAAACCGAACCTTCGTGAAGCCAATTCAGTCGCTGGTGATTTAGCAAAAAACCTGTGGGTTTCTATCCGTAAGCTTGAATAAAAACTTATGAATATGAGAAAAATATATTTGCTGGCAGGGCTATTGGTCCTTCTTAGCTTACAAACCCTCTGGGCGCAAAAAGTAGAAAGGCTGGGTTTCAATTTTACCCTGCCCAAAGGCTGGAATATCGCCAGCCAGGCCGATGAAGAAGTGTTTTATGCCGTCAAGGGGCTGGCTGGTTTGCAAATGATTGCCATCCAAAGCCAAGATTCAGATGCCCTCACTTTGGCCACTATCCAGTTTTTGCAGGAAAAAACCGCCCTCGAGCCCGCCGATTTTGAGAAAGCAAGTCCCCAACAGATTACACTCAAAAATGGACAAGCTATTCTGATGGATATGCCCCGCGAGAGTCAGGCCTCTCAAGAAACATTTACCCATCGTATGTATTTGTGCAATATCCGGGGCAAAAGAGCCGTCTTGCTTTTCACAGATATTTGCCCGATGGGCCAAGCTTCCAAAATACAGGCCGATGAAACGGCCATCCTGAACAGCCTCAAATAAAGCGAAATAAATCATCATTTCTTAAAGCCAAGGCCTGGTTTTGAAGCCCACTAATGTCTAGCTTGCCATTGCAATGGTCTTATTTTTAAACTTTATAACTCAAACGCCTTATGCAATCACACGAAGTAGATTACCAAATTTTGGGTGGCGACATCCAGATTGTAGAAATTGAGCTGGACCCCCAGGAAACCGTCATTGCGGAAGCCGGCGCAATGCTCTACATGGAAGAAGACATTAAGTTTGAAGCCAAAATGGGCGACGGCTCTAACCCCGACCAGGGCTTCTTTGGCAAATTGCTCTCGGCGGGCAAGCGGATGATTACGGGAGAATCGATGTTCATTACGCACTTTACCAACCACGGTGCCCAAAAGCGCAAAGTGGCTTTTACGGCCCCTTATCCCGGCACTATCATCCCCATAGACCTGGCCCAGGCCGGCCAAAATACCCTGATTGTGCAAAAAGACAGCTTTTTGTGTGCGGCCCTTGGCACCAAGCTTTCTATCCATTTTAACCGTAAGCTGGGAGCCGGTTTTTTTGGGGGGGAAGGTTTTATCCTCCAAAAACTGGAAGGAGACGGCAAGGCTTTTGTCCATGCCGGGGGCAGTGTGATTGAACGCCAGCTCAATAACGAAACCCTCCGCGTAGATACGGGCTGTGTAGTCGCTTTTGAGCCACAAATCAATTTTGATATTCAGATGAGCGGCGGGCTGAAATCTATGTTTTTTGGCGGCGAAGGCCTGTTTTTAGCTACCCTCAGCGGTACCGGCAAAGTATGGATGCAGTCTATGCCTATCAGCAAACTGGTGCAAACCCTGGCCACCGAAATAGGCACGGGCAAGGAAAGAAGTTAATCTATTCTCGGCAGGGAGGCGTATGAGGTCCTCCCTGTTTTCAGAAAATCCTTTGGAAATGATACAAAAATGGCTTTCTACGTGGTTTGTTGCCTTGCTAGGCATACAGTGCCAGCCCTCACAGTCGTCTCAGCCCACCCTGCCCGAACTGAATCAGCCGGCGGCAGAAACCAGAGGGGAAAGTGTGCCCCCTCAGAAAACCGAAGATGCTACTGCCGATGACTTATTGCACGTCCGGGAACTGCTCGGAAAAAGCTATGCAGGGGCTCCTCCCGGAATGATTTATCAACAACTGAGCCCGCTAAAAGGCTATGAAAACTTAGGCGGGGGCATCATCAGTGCCATCGAAAACCAAAAGGCCTATGGGGTCAATGTTTTTCGAAAGGCAAGCACTTATATTTTCACGCTCGAGAAAACCAGCATTGATACCAAGCCTAGCCATACCATCCTGGATGCCGTACAAATCAATAATGTTTCTAGCCTTTATCAATTGAGCAATGCGGGCTTTGTGCATTACCAGGGCCAGCCGGATAATTCCTTGATAGCTTTGTATGACCCAAAGCAAGCCACTGAAAATGGACAATATGTGCTGATGTGGAAAGTCATTAAGGCCGATTTGGAAACCAAAAAATTGAAAAGCTTTGACCAGGAAGGGGTCAGTGTCCCATTTATCGTGCCTTAGCAAAAAGTCTTCTGCTCGCCTCACGAGGAGATATAAACGCTAAAAAAAGCCATTTGCTTTTGCCTTATGGCTAGGCCATAGTTGCGGCCAAAATCCCGGCTGCAGCCAATACATAGAAGTATATAAGAAAATTAATTGATTGATTTTCAGGCTTTAAACCCAATAACGAGTAGGTCATCCACTTGCTCTTCATTTTGTTGCCAAGCCTCCAAAGACTGAATAAGATGAATTTGCTGGTCTTGCGGGGCAAAGGGGTGAAGCTTGAAGAGCAGGTCGTGAAAACGGCCCACCGTAAATTTTCGGCCTATCTCGCCGCCAAACTGGTCTTGAAATCCATCTGAAAAAAGATAAAAAACCTCATCGCCTTGAAGCGAAATCGTATGGCTTTTGAATCGGGCATCTTTGATAAAATTCCCGCCAATTGAGAACTTATCCCCTTTGATGACGTGGAGCTGGCCATTTTGGACATAGACCAGGGGGTTTTTGGCTCCGGCAAAATGGGCAAGTTTTTCCTGGCGGTTAAGGCGGAGCAGGGCAATGTCCATACCATCCCAATTTTGGGTTTCTTTCTGGCGCAGGGCCTTTTGAATACTCCGGTGCAGGTTGCGCAAAATAAGTTCGGGCGCGAAAATCCGGTATTCGTTTACGATTTGGTTCAAGAAAGTATTGCCAATCAGGCTCATAAAGGCCCCCGGTACGCCGTGCCCGGTACAGTCCACTGCCGCAATAAGCAGTTCGTCTTGCTCGGTAAAAGCACGCAGGTCGGCAATCCAATAAAAAATCGCCGCTCACGATGTCTCGCGGACGATAAAAGATGAAGGATTGGGGCAATAAATCGCGCACTGTTTCTAAGGGGGGCAAAACGGCCTGTTGAATGCGCAGGGCATAATTGATGCTGCTGGTGATTTTTTGGTTTTGTGCTTTGATTTTCTCAGCTATCCGGGCAACTTCTTCTGATTTTTGCTCCAGCAGCGCGTAAGACTGCTTCAAAGCCAATGAGTTGATAAAATTATTGCGCAAAATTCGGTACCGCAGTTGATTGACCCCCGTAAAAACCAAACCCAGCACCAGCATCACCAGGCCCCCGCTTTGGGTAAAATAAACGCTCAGGGATTCCTGATAGCCTAATGTGGCCACCAGGGAGTGCACCAAGAGGATATAAGCCAGAAAAAAAAGATTGAAGCGGGGCAATATCAGCATTTGCACCGCCGAGGCAATAAAACACACCAGATTGATAATCAAATAGATAATCAGTGTATTTTCGTCAGTACGAATGGCCGAGGCAAAAAAAATGAGGGCCACCATCCAACTTACCAGCACTTCATGGCGAAGCCGGGCGAAATGCCAAAATACCCAGCCCAGGGCTATCAGTGCCGAAGGCAGGGTATAAGCCAAAATATACACAAAGCGGCTTTGGGTTTCCAGAAGGCTCAGATTGGCCAGGAGGATGCTTGGAAAGGTAAAGACCACCATCCAGGCCGCCCGGCTTGCATAGAGGCGACCCAGGCGCAGGTATTCGCGCTGCCAGTCTTGGTCAAGATTTTGTAAAAGAAAGTTGGATTCGGCCATGCCGTATTGTAGGTTAATTGGCTTGTTTATTTTTCAATTTTCTGGCCAAATTATTCCTCTCCTTTCTTAAACAAGGAATCAACAAACTCCTTTTTGTCAAAAACCTGCAAATCTTCAATTTTCTCTCCTACCCCAATGTATTTTACCGGAATTTTAAACTGGTCGCTAATGCCTATGACCACTCCGCCTTTGGCCGTACCATCCAGTTTGGTGATGGCCAGGGCGCTCACATCGGTTACCCGAGTAAATTCCTGGGCCTGATGAAAGGCGTTTTGCCCGGTGCTGCCATCCAATACCAAAAGTACATCGTGAGGTGCTTCGGGCAAGACTTTTTGCATCACCCTTTTGATTTTGCCCAGTTCTTCCATCAGGGGTTTTTTGGTTTGCAGGCGGCCCGCCGTATCCACAATCACCACATCGGCCTCTTGCTCCAGGCCTTGTTTTACGGCATCAAAGGCCACTGCGGCCGGGTCGGTATTCATTCCGTGGGTGATGACAGGCACGCCCGCCCTTTCGCCCCATATCTTGAGCTGGTCCACTGCCGCTGCCCGGAAGGTATCGGCTGCGCCTAAGATTACGCTATGACCTGCTTTGACAAACTGGGCGGCCAGCTTGCCAATGGTAGTGGTTTTGCCCACCCCATTGACCCCTACCACCAGCAACACATAAGGCTTTTGCGCCACCGCCGGAGGGGCAAAATCACTCACTTCATCCGTGTTATTTTCGGCCAGTAATTGCACAATCTCATCCCGCAGGATAAAATCCAGTTCTGAGGCATTGAGGTATTTATCTTTCTTGACCCGGGCTTCTATGCGGGTAATAATTTTGAGGGTGGTTTCCACCCCTACATCCGAGCTTATGAGAATTTCCTCCAACTCATCCAGTACTTCCTCATCTACTTTTGACTTGCCTACGGTCGCTTTGGCAATCTTGTTAAAAAAGCTTTGCTTGGTTTTTTCCAGGCCTTTGTCCAGGTTTTTTTTATTTTCACCATTGTTGCGGGAAAAAAAGTTAAACTTCATACATCTAGCCCTTTCTTTATATTTTAGACGAAGATACAAAATAAAACAAAAAAAGCCTCCTTTGCGAAAAGGAAGCCTTATCAAACAAGGATAAAAAAGGATTTACTTCTTCAGGGCCGCCTGCACATCGTCCAGGGGCATGATTTCCTCACGGAAAGTATAAGCCCCGGTTTTGGGCGAACGCACCGTGCGAATCAGTTTGGCGTATCCTTTGGTATCTTTGCTTTTGAGGGTTGCAACGGTTTTCTTTGCCATGATTATTTAATTTCGCGGTGAACGGTATAACGTTTTAAAAATGGGGATTGTATTTTTTTTAATTCCATCCTTCCGGTGGTGTTTTTTGCGGTTTTTGGTAGTGATATAGCGCGAAGTGCCCGGCATTCCACTGTTTTTGTGTTCGGTACACTCCATAATCACCTGCACACGGTTTCCTTTCTTGGCCATGACTTTGAATTATTTCTTTTTTGGAGTGGCAAAGGTAGAACTTTCTGACAAAAACACCAAGCCTGTGTCAAAATAATTCTGAAAAGGCTTATCTTCGTACTAGCTAATTTTTGTTCTTTTGGCTTTTAAAACCTTGTAGTATGCTCACCCTGGGTCGCTATCATACCCTGACCATCTTACGCAATACCCGCAGTGGCCTTTTTTTGGGCGATAATGAGGGCAATGAGGTGCTCCTGCCGGGCAAATTTATGCCCGAAAACTTTGAAATTGGGCAGTCTCTGGAAGTATTTATTTATCTCGACAGCGAAGACCGGCCCATTGCCACTACCCAAAAAGCGGGCGCCACCCTGCGTAGCTTTGCTGCGCTGCTGGTCAAAAGCCTGGAAAATCACGGGGCTTTTTTGGATTGGGGCCTCGACAAAGACCTTTTTGTGCCTTATGCCGAAATGTACCACCCCTTGCGGCTAGGCGAAACCTATCTTTTTTATGTCTATCTGGATGCCGTACGGGTCGCTTAACGGCTTCGGCCAAACTGGATACCTTTACCGAAAATGAAAACATCGCCCTGGCCGAAGGCGAAGAAGTAGAATTGCGTGCCTGGGAGCCTTCCGAACTGGGCTGGAAGGTCATTATCAATGATACTTACCATGGGCTGGTTTATCACAGCGAAATCTTTCGCCCCCTGGAAGTGGGTGCCATCTGTCCGGGCTACATTCAGACCATTCGGCCAGACGGGAAAATTGATGTGCGATTGCGCCCCCCGGGTTTTGCCCACATTGCCGATGAAAGCCAGCGCCTACTGGCAATCTTGCAAGCCCGGAGCGGTTTTCTGGCCCTGCACGACAAAAGCCCTGCCGATGCCATTGCCGAAACCCTGCACATGAGCAAAAAGACTTTTAAAAAAGCTGTCGGCATACTTTATAAACAGGGCTTGCTCAGCCTGGAAGAAGAAGGCATTCGGCTAAGGCAAAGCTGAAACCGGGCCGTTGGAGTCCAGGCCAAACCGGGCCCTCCTGCCATTTTTTTTTAAGAAAATCCTTCCTGCTCAGGGGCAGGCAATCTTTTCTACCCGGCGGGTGTGCCTTCCCCCTTCAAATTCGGTTTTAAGAAACACTTCCGCAATCTGTTGGGCATACTCATAGGCCACAAAGCGGGCAGGCAGGGCCAAT
Source organism: Microscillaceae bacterium (assembly GCA_012031215.1). GTDB lineage: Bacteria > Bacteroidota > Bacteroidia > Cytophagales > Microscillaceae > JAAUUB01. Next base: position 18,203 of record JAAUUB010000038.1, read on the forward strand.
ACATTGGCGTCATTGTGCTGGCGGGCCAGGGCGGCCAGGTCTGTATTCCAGCAAAGGGCGCAGCGAATGTGGGGGTGTTTGTTGGCAGTCATCGCCACTCCATTGCCACTTCCGCAGATGACAATGCCCAAATCTGTCTGCCCCTGCTCCAGGGCTTTGGCCAGGGGGTGGACATAATCGGGGTAATCTACCGAAGCTTCGCTGAAAGGCCCAAAATCCTGTACTTCGTGCCCGGCGGCCTCGAGTGCCTGGCGAAGCTTTTGTTTGTAGGCAAATCCGGCGTGGTCGCCTCCAATGGCTATTTTCATGTTTTATTTTTTCGGGCAAAATTAGCCATTTTCGCATAAGGTGGGCGTGAATTCTTGCCCAGGCAAAAAGCTATTTTTGTATTTTGAGAAATAAACTGTAATCCTGCCTCATCTTTGCCTACCAATGCAATCAAAATCAAACCACAGTCTCACGATGGAAAACATTCTGGAAGCGCATCACATATCCAAAACCTACGCCAAGCATCAGGCCCTCAAAGATGTGAGCCTGCTCGTGCCGAAGGGAGCCATTTTTGGCCTGCTGGGGCCAAACGGGGCCGGCAAAACCACCCTCATCCGCATCATTAACCAAATTATCAGCCGCGACGAGGGTGAAATCCGGTTCTTGAACGAAGCCCTGGCTCCCCATCATATTTCCTCTATTGGGTATCTGCCCGAAGAAAGAGGCTTGTATAAAAAATGAAAGTAGGCGAACAATTGCTCTACTTGGCCCAGCTCAAAGGTCTGAGCCGCAAAAATGCCCTCGAAAGGCTCAAACAGTGGTTCATCAAATTTGATATCAAGACCTGGTGGGACAAAAAATTGAAGACCTCTCGAAGGGTATGCAGCAAAAGGTGCAATTTGTGGCCACGGTGCTGCACGAACCGCCGCTCATTATCCTGGATGAGCCTTTTTCGGGCTTTGACCCGGTGAATGCCAACCTTATTAAAAACGAAATTCTGGAACTGCGCCAAAAAGGAAGTACCATCATTTTCTCCACCCACCGAATGGAATCGGTAGAAGAACTCTGTGATTATGTGGCCCTCATCCACCAATCCCAAAAAATACTGGATGGCCCCAAAAACGAAATCAAAAATCAGTTTCGGACTTACACTTATCAAGTAGCGTTTAGTGGCACCTTGCACAGCATAGCGGGTACTTTTGAGGTGCTTGAAACCCTTTCCCAGCCCCAAAACGGCCAAGAGGCAATTTTAAAAGCCAGCGCGGGAGTCAGTGCCAATGCAGTTTTGCAGGCTTTGATTCAGCAGGTAGAGGTGCAGAGCTTTCAGGAAAGAATCCCCAGTATGAACGATATTTTTATCCGCCTGGTAACGGGCCAGGACCCCAGCGCCACCCTGCAAACGGTGCAAAACCATGAAGACGTACGCATTTAAACGATTTCTAATCTCACAAATCACTCCTTATGAAAAAGATATTTATCATCATACAGCGCGAATACTGGGTGCGGGTGCGCAAACGCAGTTTTCTGATTATGACTTTTCTTACGCCTTTATTGATTGCCGCCCTGATGATTGTGCCGGTTTTGCTGGCCACTCAATTTGAAAACGTCAAAAAAATAGAAGTCATTGACCAAAGTGGGCAAATCCTGCCCAAAATGGAAGATTTGTCCAAAATTAAGTTTGTCAAATCGAAGCATACCCAACTGGAAGCGGCCAAAAAAAGCCTGGCGGAAAGCGAAAATTTTGCCATTTTATTTATACCCAAACTAGACTGGGCCAACATTCCCCCGCAAGCCATCCAAATAGTGGCCGAAAAAAGCATCAGCCTAGAAAAATGAAATAGACATCAAGCGCCGCCTTGACCAGGCCATTGAATCTATTCGCTATCAGGAAGCAGGCATTGACCCCAAAAAACTCGAGCAGCTCAGTGTGAGTGTGGTCTTGGCCACCAGCACCACCCAGGGCGAAGAAAGCAGCTCCGCCGTAGCCTTCATCATCGGCATCATCGTCGCCTTTGTGGTGTATATGTCCGTGTTTTTATATGGCCAGCAGGTAATGCGCGGGGTGATTGAAGAAAAATCAAATCGAATCGTGGAGGTAATCGTTTCTTCTGTGAAACCATTTGAGCTGATGATGGGCAAAATTGTGGGCGTAGGGCTGATTGGCCTCACCCAGTTTGTACTCTGGATTGGTTTGACTTTTGCCATTTTTACAGGTCTTGCCTCGGTTTTTGACCTGGGCCAGAACATAAAACAGCCTCCCACGACAACGGAGGTGGCCAATCCCAAAGCGGATTGGGCGGTAGGAAATGCCCCAACCGAGAAAAGCCCGGCGCAAAACCCACAAATTCAAAAAATCCTGGCCGGGCTGGGTAATTTTCCGATTGTGTCGGTAGTAGCGGGCTTTTTGTTTTATTTTCTGGGGGGCTATCTGCTCTACAGTGCAATGTTTGCGGCGGTGGCTTCTGCCGTGGACAATGAGGCCGATACTCAGCAGTTTGTCCTTCCTATTTCGCTGCCCCTCATCATTGCTTTTGTGGCTTTTCAGGTGGTAATCAATGACCCAGATGGACCTATGGCCTTCTGGATGTCCATCATCCCTTTTACTTCCCCCATCATTATGGTCATTCGGCTCGCCTTTGGCGGGGTACCTCTGTGGGAGCTTTTGCTTTCTATGACTTTGCTCACCGTAACGTTCATTGGCATTACCTGGGTGGCGGCCCGCATTTATCGTATCGGGATTTTGATGTATGGCAAAAAACCTACTTTCAAAGACCTGGGACAATGGATTTTTTACAAGCTTTAGTTTTCCAAACCCCATAACCAACACGGCTCCGTACGGTTCTTTCCGGGCGGGGCCTTCTTTTTTAGTTCAAAATCCTTAACTTCGCTAAGGTTTTGTAAGGCACAAATGACAAATTTTTTAGAAACTAAACTGGAATTTCTCAAAGGGGTAGGGCCACAGAGAGCGAAACTGCTCCAGGAAGAACTGCAGCTCTCCACCTACGGCGAATTGCTCCGGCATTATCCCTTTCGGCACGAAGACCGCACCCGGATTTATGCCCTGGCCGAGCTTAATGCCGAGCAGGTGGAGTTTCCCTATGTGCAGGTTTGTGGGCGAATTACGGGCTTCGAGACAGTGGGGGAGGGCTATAAAAAGCGATTGACAGCCCAATTCACGGATGGAACGGGGACAATGGAGTTGGTTTGGTTCCAGGGCATTCTCTGGCAACTCAAAAACCTAAAGATGGGCCCGGAATACCTGGTGTTTGGCAAACCACAGGCCTTCAACGGGCGGCTGAGCCTAGTGCACCCCGAAATGGAGCCTTTTGCCAATGCCGAAAAACAAACAGGTTTTTTGCAACCAGTTTACAATGTTACCGAAAAACTCAAGAAAAAATTTATCACCAGCAAGGTCTTGGGCAAGATGCTGCAAAACCTGCTGGAAATAGCCCCGGCCCACCTGAGCGAAAACCTACCCGAGGCCCTCTTACAGCAATACGGATTTGTGTCCTATGCCGAAGCCCACCAGCAAATTCACTTTCCTCTGAGCCAGGCCCACCTTCAAAAAGCCCGCGCCCGGCTTAAGTTTGAAGAATTATTTTTCCTACAGCTCAAGCTCCTGCGCCGCCAAATGGGGCAAAAAAAGATTTTTAGCGGCCAGCCCTTCAAGAAAACGGAACTGCTCACCACTTTTTACGAACAACACCTGCCCTTTGCCCTGACCAATGCCCAGAAAAGGGTGATGCGCGAAATTTTTAAAGATATGGCCTCGGGCCAGCAGATGAACCGCCTGCTACAGGGCGATGTGGGCAGTGGCAAAACCATTGTGGCCTTTCTGGCCATGCTCATTGCCATCGACAATGGCACTCAGGCCTGCCTGGTGGCCCCTACGGAGATATTGGCCGAACAACACTACAAAGGCCTAAAAGAATTTGCCGATGCCCTGGACATTCGCATTGACCTGCTCACCGGCTCTACCCGCACCCGCGACCGCCGGGTTTTGCACGCCCGCCTCGAGAACGGCAACCTCAAAATCCTGGTAGGCACTCATGCTTTGTTTGAGGATGCGGTGCAGTTTGAAAACCTCGGCCTTTGCATCATTGATGAGCAACACCGCTTTGGGGTGGCGCAAAGGAGCCGCCTCTGGAGCAAAAACCCGGAGGTCTATCCCCACGTGCTGGTGATGACGGCCACGCCCATTCCCCGGACCCTGGCCATGACCCTCTACGGCGACCTGGATGTATCGGTCATTGACGAATTGCCCGCCGGACGAAAGCCCATTAAAACCGCCCACCGCTTTGACTCCCACCGCCTGCGGGTTTTTGGCTTTCTAAAAGAAGAAATACAAAAGGGGCGGCAGGTCTATATCGTCTATCCCCTGATAGAAGAATCGGAAAAAATGAACTATAAAAACCTGATGGATGGCTACGAAAGCATTCAAAGGGCTTTTCCTGAGTACCAGTTGAGCATCTTGCATGGCCAGATGAGTGCCCCGGACAAAGAGTACGAAATGCAGCGCTTCATCCGCCGCGAAACCCAGCTGATGGTGGCCACTACTGTCATAGAAGTAGGGGTCAATGTGCCCAATGCCTCTGTCATGGTCATCGAGAATGCTGAGAAATTCGGGCTTTCCCAACTCCACCAGTTGCGGGGGCGAGTGGGGCGGGGTGCCGAGCAGTCCTATTGTATCCTGATGACCGACTATAAGCTCAGCCAGGAAGCCAAAGTAAGGCTAGACACCATGTGCGCACCACCGATGGCTTTGAGATTGCCGAAGTAGATTTAAAACTTCGCGGCCCGGGCAATCTTATGGGTACTCAACAAAGCGGGGTGCTGGATTTGGCCATTGCCGACCTGGCCAAAGACGGTGCCATTTTGCAAGAAGCCCGCCAGGCCGCCAAAGCACTGCTGCAAAACGACCCCGAGCTACAAAGCCCCGAAAATCACGCCTACCCGGCAGTTTTTGGCCCGGCAAATGGCCAAGGAAAACGACTGGAGCCGGATTAGCTGAAGCATTTTGTTGTTTAAAATCACATTCCCTCTGATAGGCCTCATTTTTTATTAATTATTCCTCAATTTTGCAACATCTTCTTTTATTCAATGCTTCATGAATACTCGGTTACTTATTTTTTGTGGCTTTTGTGCCTTGATAGCTTGTCAGAAAGATGAGCAATCCATCCTTTGACCCGTAAATGGCAATTGGTATTGGACACCCAGGATTTTCTGGCCCTGATGCCCGAAGAGAAGCGGGCTTTGTTTGATAGCCTGCCAGAACGTAAACAAAAGGAAGCCCTGGCCCAAATCCGAAAACAAGCCCAACACAATATATTTGAATTTAAAGAAGACCAGACCTTTGTTTTTACCCTGAAAGGCAAAGAAATCCGGCAAACGGGCAAATGGCGGCTCAAAGACCAAAATCGGCTGGTGCTCATCAAGGAAAATGAAAAAGGGTATGAAGAATTGATTATAGATAGACTCAAATCGGATACCTTAATTCTTATTTCCAAACCAAAACCGGATATTTTGCTACAAACCTTACTTGTGCCCGTTCAACCTTTGGCAAGCCCTCACGAATAAAGAAAAGGTATTGGCGGACCGGAAATATACACATGACAATTACAAAGAAATCTCCTGACTTGTTTGCGCTGGTCGTGTTTTTGCTGACCTTGACAAGTTTTTCGCCTCCTTGCAAAACCGCCGATAAATCAAAATTATTGATTGGTCGCTGGCTCTTGCGCGATTTTAAAACGCCTGAACTGGAAAAAAACTTTGCTTCTAGTGGCATGAGTGCCGAACGTCGCCAGGCCTTGATGCTCGACTATGTGGAAGGCTCTTACCTGCATTTTCGCGAAGATGGCACCTATGAAGTGAGTATTCTGGGCAGCCAGCCCGAAGTACGCCGTTGGCAACTCAGCGAAGACGACACCCGCCTGCTGGTGCGAAGCCAAGTCAGCGAAGCCTTTGATGAAATTGAAATAGAAGTACTCACCAAAACCAGTCTGGTGTTGGTCATTCCGAGAGGGGCCAATGACTACCTACGGATGTTTTTTGCCGCCGAGGGAAGCTAATCCGACCTCGGCACTATTTTTTTTCCACTACAAAAGAATAGGCCCGGTTCAACAAAGCAAAGACTTCCCGCAGCGTCGGCCCCTTGTCCAGGTCAATTGTATCCAGGCTTTTGCTTCTCTTTTGGCTTTTCACTTTCAGTACCCGCCTTTCGGCTTCTTCTGTAAGGGCCATCTGCCATGGCCCTTTGGGGGAAGGGGGTAGTTTCTTTACCTGATAGCGGGCAGTGGGCAGGCTTAGCCGAAGGTGCTGGATTTGCTTGATTTTGTACTTGTCTTTGTATTTATAGCCTTTGCGCTTCGACTTGCGCAGGCGGCGTTTGATGACCTCATCCGTGAGCCGGTATTGAAAATGGGTTCCCTCATGCAATCGTCCGGTGAGCATCACCCACTCGTGCTGGGAAAAATCGCTTCCTTGCAGGGTATAGCCCGAGGCAAAACGATGATTGCGTTTCAATACCGAATCTGCCCCCGACTTGTATTGACGGCTTCGCATATCCACCCGCAGGGTGAGCAGGGCCTGGGGCTTCATTTCTTCTTTTAATATTACCAGCAATGGAGCCACCAGATTGCGCAAAAAATCGGGCACATCCGCCTCAATGGCTTTGTTGAGCTTGCGGTCCATTTGCCGGTAATAGCGTGCCTGGGGGGTGTTCCACAAAATCAGGATGCTCAGTAACCCCAAACCGATAAAGGCCGGAATGCTCCACCAGGGAATGGGGAAGTTATCCACCAAAAAAAACAAAATCAGGGCCCCAAAAAACATAATCCCAAAACCATAACAGCCAATATTGAATCCGTGATTGCGCCAGGCTTTGGGCTTGGAAACCCCCACCACCTTGCCCCTTTCGGCATCGTAGCGAATGAGCCGCTCCAGCAGGGCCAGCCATTCGGTCGGGGTTTTGCGTCCCACCAGTCGTTTTTGGGCAATAATGGCCTGCTGCTCTTCCGAAAGCTGGGCATAATGTACCAGCAGTTGCTCAATGGCGGCAAATTCGGAGGCTTGGTCTTGTTTCTTCATCTTTTTCCCATTTTTTTTCAAGTTAGAAAAATGTTTTATACAAGGGGAAATCTGGCTAAAAAATTAGGGCTTTGTCTTTCTCTGCGGCTTTGTTTTTAATTTTGCTTCCAATCGGCCCCCCGGCAATTTCAAAAAACAAACCCGTATGCGCAAAGATTTTTTGTGGACGCTTGCCCTCTTACTTCCACTCACCCTGGCTTTTTGGGTCTATCCCCTGGATGTAGCCGTGCAAGCCTGGTTTTTTGGCCCCCAAGCCTGCTGGTGTGGGGCCGAAACTCCCTTTTGGGGCTTTCTCTATCACTACGGCATCTTCATTGGCTATCTCTGGGCTTTGGCGGCCCTGGTGGGCATTATGCTCAGCTATTGGTTTCCGGCTCGCTATCTGGCTTGGCGCAAGCCCGCCCTGGTAATGGTCTTTACAGTGCTGGTGGGGCCGGGCATCCTGATAAATGCCGTGCTGAAAGACCACTGGGGCCGGGCCCGCCCCCGCGACCTGGAAATGTTTGGGGGCAAGGAGTCTTATACGGCTCCCTGGGCCTGGGGCCAGACCGAGGGCGGCAAATCTTTTCCCTGCGGACATTGCTCTATGGGCTTTTATATGGCCGTGCCCTATCTGTTTTTGCGTCGCCAAAGGCCTGGGCTCGCCTATGTTTTTCTGGCCTTAGGCCTCTCTTTTGGCTTTTTGCTGGGCATTGCGCGCATGATGGGCGGGGGGCATTTTCTGAGCGATGTGCTTTGGTCGGGGGGTATTGTCTGGCTCACGGCCCTGGCCGGATACGCCCTTTTTCGGCTGGACAAGCCCCTGGTTTATAAGCCCCTGGACAAGGATTTGCAAAAAAACAGGCCCGCCGAAGCACCCTGGCCATTGGCATAGCCCTGCCTGTCCTGACCCTGGCCCTGCTGCTGGCCACACCCTACATTTCGGAAAAAGATTTTGGCCAAAGCCGCGAAGCCCTACGCCAAAATCCAGCCCCGGCCCTGCGCCTGCGCTTTGAAGAAGGAAATTTTGACATCCACCTCGACACCGCCCTGGCCCTGCATTATAGGGTCAATGCTTTCGGCTTTCCCAACTCCAAGATGGGCCCCCACTGGGATCCCGAGAAAGCCGAACTGAGTATCCGCAAAACGGGCTGGTTTACCGAAGTGCGCAATGCCATTAGCCTCAAACTGCCCGCCAACCTTGGCAAAGCCATTGACTTTCAGACCCAAAAAGGCAAGGTCTTTTTCACGCTCCCCGCCGATTCAAGCTCGCTCCAGCTCCGCCTTGTGGTGGCCCAGGGCGACTGCCAGGTGAAAATTCCGGCTTCCGCCGATTTTTACCTACAATACGAGGCTTCGTCCCTGCAAAGCAAGCTTTCCCCCAAGTTTACCCAGGCCGGCTGGCGCATTTTTTCCCGGCCTCAGGCTCGCCTTCGCCTGCAAATCCTCCTGAAAAAGGTACTCTTTTCCTGGAATAAGTCTTTGCCCCTGGACCCAGCCCCAGTTTTTGGCCGAAAAAAGCCAAACATCGTCCCAGGATGTTTGGTTTAGAAAAGATTAAGCATTTTTGCCGGATGGAAGACCTGATTGAAATCTACGGTGCGCGTGAGCACAATCTCAAAAATATTGATGTCTTTTTTCCCCGCAACCGCCTGATTGTCATTACGGGGGTTTCGGGCAGTGGAAAATCTTCACTCGCTTTTGATACGCTTTATGCCGAGGGCCAGCGCCGATACATGGAAAGTTTTTCGGCCTATGCCCGTTCTTTCATTGGCGATATGGAGCGGCCCGATGTGGACAAAATCAACGGCCTAAGCCCGGTCATTGCCATTGAGCAAAAAACCACCACCCGCAATCCCCGTTCTACGGTGGGCACTACGACCGAGATTTATGACTTCCTGCGCCTGCTCTTTGCCCGCGCGGGCACTGCTTATTCCTACAACACAGGCGAAAAAATGGTCAAGCAATCCGAAGACCAGATTGTAGCCCAAATACTGGCCAACTTTGCCGGGCAAAAAATCAACCTCCTGGCCCCGGTGGTCAAGGGCCGCAAAGGCCACTACCGCGAACTCTTCGTGCAGATTCGCAAGGCTGGCTTTGCCAAAGTACGGGTGGATGGCGAAATGCTGGAGCTTACGCCCAAAATGCAGGTGGACCGCTATAAAATTCACGACATTGAGATTGTTGTGGACCGCATCCTGGTGGAGGAAAAAGACCGCCACCGCCTCACCCAGTCGGTCCGGGCCGCCCTCAAAGAAGGCAAGGACACCCTGGAGGTATTGGCCCACCCCGATTCCGGCCAAAGGCCCCATTTTTTTTCCAAAAGACTGGTATGTCCCAGCACCGGCATTTCTTATGATGAGCGCCCACTTTTC
>JAAUUB010000255.1 GCA_012031215.1 Microscillaceae bacterium
GAGCCGAGGCCGTGCCCCAGGAGATTTCTATTCAACTTTGGCGCATCAATCCCTGCTGCCCCGGCACCAAAATCCCCCTGGGGATGCCCGCCGCGAAAAAGTGGCCGAGGTATTGGCCCACTTGGTTGGAAACCCGGTCTTTGAAAAACTGGACCAAGGCGATATTTATGGCGTGGGCGAATCGCTGGGCATCTCCGAGGCCTATGGCCGCCAGCGCTGTGGCGAACTGGGCAATGTCTGCCTCTGGTGCGATGAGTTTTTTGAAAAGCATTATGAACCGCAATCAATGGTGAGGAAGGGAGATTTATGAGGGAAAGAAAAGCCATTAAGTACGTTTAAATGCGGAAATTTTTATTTTTTGACGGAACTGGGCCAAATGCAACATGCCTCTTGGTCATCTGGGGACAAAAAGTGCTAAACAAAAAGGGGCAAATCAACCGCTACACGAGGATTTGAAAACTCAATTTTTGGGGCGAAGAAAGAAAAACTCGGCCCAATAGCCCGATTTTTAGTTTCCACATTGTGGTTTCTGATTTTTTAACTTACATTTATTAACTTGCCACATTACAGTAGTAAAAATCAGGAACGCTATGAAAGTCATTACTTTTACTTGTGAAACAATAGATAAGTTTCTAAACCCTCTCTATTAAGAAATTCGATATTTTGCTAAGGAAGATATTACACTTGGTTTTAGGTGTTTACTTCGGATTTTTATTTTATACTGCGATGTAAATGTGTCGTAAATGTGTCGTAAATGTGTCGTAAATGTGTCGTAAATGTGTCGTAAATGTGTCGTAAATGTGTCGTAAATCGTGTTTTTAGTGAAGAACACAGATGCGGAGAGGGAAGGCGGTTTAGGCCAGAGGGTTTTTTGCATTTATTACTAAGCCCTTCGGCCTTTTCCGTCCAGTAGGGCCAAAGCGAGCCTCGATACACATTCCAAAAGCAGGAATTTTCGGAATAGGAATTTCCTGCCTACCTTCGCTTATTATTTTCTTGATTTTAAATCTATAACACGATGCCTGGAACCGAACTATTTGGCGAGGAGGAACGCAAAGAAGTGATGGACGTGCTCCACACGGGTGTACTTTTTCGCTATAACCACGACGACCTCCGCCAGGGCCATTGGAAAGCCCGCGAGTTTGAAGCCGAACTGGCGCGTTTCAATGGAGTGAAATATGCCCATACTTGCACCAGTGGCTCCACGGCAGTGGCCATCGCAATGGCCTGCTGTGGTATCGGGGCCGGTGATGAGGTGATTGTGCCCCCTTTTACTTATATCGCCACGGTAGAAGGGGCTTTGCTGGGCGGAGCCTTGCCCGTTTTTGCGGAGATAGACGAAACCCTTTGCCTCAGCCCTGAAGGCATCCGGGCCGCCATTACGCCCAAGACCAAAGCCGTGGTGCTGGTGCACATGTGCGGGTCTATGGCCCGCCTCGACGAAATCCTGGAAATCTGTCGGGAATTTAAGCTGCTGCTCATTGAAGATACGGCCCAGGCCCTGGGAGCTACCTACAAAGGAAAGGCCGTGGGTTCTTTTGCCCCGATGGGCTGTTTTCTTTTGATTTTTTAAATCATCACAGCAGGCGAGGGCGGAGCCGTCATCACCAACGACCCGGTGCTTTATGACTATGCCCACCAATACTCCGACCACGGCCACGACCACATCGGCGATAACCGGGGCGCAGAGCTACACCCAATCATCGGGTTTAACTACCGCCTGGGCGAGTTGAACGCCGCCGTAGGCCTGGCCCAAATCCGTAAATTGCCCTATATCCTGGCCCAGCAACGCCAGCATAAGCAAATCCTGAAAAAATGCCTGGCCCAGTTTCCCGAAATTGGCTTCCGTCATATTCCCGATGAGGAGGGCGATGCAGCGACCTTTATGGATTTCTTTTTGCCCGATGAAGCCACCGCCCGCCAAACCGCCCAGGCCCTGCGCGAAGCGGGCGTGCCGGGCATTCAGTATTGGTACGACAATAATTTTCATTACCTCAAAAACTGGGAACACATCCGGGAGATGAAAACGATTGCCAAAGTTCACTGGCAAACCGTGGAAAATCCACCCCAGGATTATCGAAACCTCCATCTGCCTCAATCAGATGCAGTGATTGGCCGCTTAATCTCGATGGTGGTGCGGGTTACCTGGACCGAAGCCGAACTCCTGGCCTTGACCCAAAAAATCTCGGGGGTCTTGGCTTCAATATTGCAAAAACAGCAGTTTCGTAAAATAAAAACAAAAACCCAAACGCTCCCCGCTCAAAAAAGAAAGGGACAAAGCCCGCCCCCGGCTCAGTCCCTTTTCTTTGATAGCTGTTTGGGCTTAAAACATCTTGGGGTTTTTGAGCCAGAGCAGCGTGCCGGTGCTGCCCGAAATTTCCGTCCAGCTATCGGCCTCAAACTCAAAAAAAGCCATGCCCGTAGTGGGCAAGAAAGCCACTTCGGTTGGGCTGAGGTAGTCGGCTAATACCGTAAGTCCCGGATTGTGCCCCACCAAAAAGGCCGTCTTGGCCTCGTCATCCATTTTATTGACTACTTCCAGCAGCGTTTGTAGGTTGGCCTCATATACTTCGGGCAAATACACTATTTTTCTGTGGCATAGCCCAGCACCTGGGCAAATATCTCTACGGTCTCCCGCGTACGTTCGGCAGGGCTGCAGTACAAAAGGTCAGGTTTGAGGCTCAGAGATAATAATTGCTGAGCCATCACTTCGGCATCGGCGCGTCCGCGTTTGGCTAGTTTACGATCAAAATCGGCCTGTTCAGGCTTTATTTCTTTGGCTTTTGCGTGCCGGATAAGACATAATTGCTTAGACATGGGATAGATTGCTCGTTTGAGGCGCAAATATGGGCATTTTTTTTAAATGTTAAGAAATTTAAAAAAAATATACCCCTAACTTAACATTTTGGTAATACAATAATGACATGTTAAACCCCTTTGGCTTGGCGGCTCTGCTTTCTCCGCTTAAAAATCAGGCCAATCCTTAAAGCTTGAAAGCCCTCAACTGAGGCAAGGGGGGGGGATTTTCCAGGCAGAAAAGCTTCGCTGTTCGGAAAATTTTGGAAAAAGTGCTTTTATTTGCAGGATAACAACTTAAAATTTCTAACCATGAAAAAATCCTTAGTCGTTTTTTTTTGCGTTCTTGTGGGGCCTGTCTTCGCCTGCCCTGGCCCAGGAAACCCGCTTTTTTGTGCCCAAGCAAATCCGGGAAGCCTATGATAAAGGCACCCGAGGCTGGGATGGAAAGCCAGGCACTAAATATTGGCAAAACACCGTGGACTATGCCCTAAACGTAAAGGTAGATCCGGCTACCCGCCGCATTGAAGGCAATGGTACAGCCATCTATTATAACCAAAGCCCCAACACGCTCAACTCGGTGGTGGTGCGGCTCTACTATGATGTCTTTCGCAAGGCCAATCCCCGGGCTGAGCGCGTCAACCCGGAAGATATTGGCGAAGGAATTGAAATCAAAAAGCTGCTGCTCAACGGGCAGGAACTGCAGGTAGGCAGCCGCCAGGCCAATCGCTTCGGCACCAATCTCTACCTTCGCCTGGCCGAGCCCCTGGCCCCTGGCCAAAAAATCACCTCGAGATCGAATGGGCCCAGTATGTCCCTCTAACTAATAACCGCACCGGGGCCGCCGATAGCACCTCTTTTTTTGTGGCGTATTGGTATCCACAATTTGCCGTCTATGACGATGTCTTTGGCTGGGATACCCAGGATTTTTCGCTTCGTACGGAGTTTTATAACAACCTGGCCAATTTTGATGTCAAAATTACGGTACCGAAGCAATTTTCGGTATGGGCAACCGGGCTTCTCCAAAATGCCAAAGAGATTTACCCCAAAGAAGTGCTGGCCCGCTACAACGAGGCCCAAAAATCAAGCAAAACGGTGCAAATCATCAGCAGCAAAGACCTCAAAAGCAAGTATGCCAATCTTTCCGAGACCTGGCATTTCAAAGCCAGTGAGGTTTCGGATTTTGCCTTTGCCATGAGCGACCACTATGCCTGGCATGCGGCCACCCAAAAAGTAGCCAACCGCGATGTACTCATCAGCTCGGTCTATCCCCAAGACCAGGATGAGCAATATGCCGAGCTTACCACGGTGCAGCAAAAAATCATGAAGCATTTTTCAGAAGATATGCCCGGTATCCCCTATCCTTATCCCCAATTTACTACCTTTATCGGGCTTTCGGGCGGAGGAATGGAGTTTCCGATGATGGCCTACAACCAGGATGAGGGCACAGGCCTGACCGCCCACGAAATGTACCACACCTATTTTCCGATGTATGTCCGCATCAATGAGCGCCGTTTTGCCTGGATGGACGAAGGCTGGGCCGATTACCTGGATGGCATCATCGTGCGGCGATATTTTGAAAATAATGAAGCCCCCGCCTTCGGATTCTACAAATCCAGTTTGCAAGGAATGGTTGGCTCTTATGAAGATTTGCCTCTGATTACATCCACCCAGTTTTTGGATGATACCAATTATGGGTATGCTTCTTATCCCCTGCCGGCTTTTGTCTATGGCATCTTGCATCATCACCTGGGCGAAGAATTGTTTAAAAAATGCTATCAGGAATACATTCTTCGCTGGGCCAAAAAATCGCCTACCCCTTACGACTTTTTCTATACCTTCGAGAACGTAAGTGGGCAAGACCTGGCCTGGCTTTGGAAGCCCTGGTTTTTTGAGCAGGGCAACGTAGATATTGTCTTGGAAAGTTTTACCAATGGCCAGTTGAACCTGCGCAACAAAGGAAACCGCCCCGTGCCCGTGCAGGTGGACATCACCTATCAGGATGGCAAAAAAGAAAAGCGCTTTGCCTCCGCCGCCGTTTGGACCAAAACCAATGCCTATGTGATGAGCATCCCCAATGCAGCCCAGGTCAAATCGCTGGCCGTAAACGGCAATCTGGTGGATGAAAACGAATTTGATAATTTTTATCCTAGCCTCAAAGAACAAATTGCCGCTTTCCAAATTCCTGAAGACATCTATGGCACATACCTGGTACAGGGCTATAATCTAGAGCTCGATATAGAAGCCCAAAACGATGTCCCATTTGTACGCATCGCCGCCGCAGGCTTAGAATCGTACCTGATGCCACAGGCCGATGGCAGCTATCAATCATTGGACGAAAACATTGTCGTCAATTTTTCGGAAAAAGAAGGGAAAATTGAAGGGATGAAGATGATGCTCAAGCAGTTTGGGGTTGAACTAGTCGGTCAGAAGAAAAAGTAGCTTTCTCAAAACCCTTTTGTCCAAAAAGACCCCGAAATTATTTTTTATTCCGGGGGCTTTTTGGATTTTTAATTCTTACCAAAAAATTCATTGTCTCAGGAAAAGGTATTATTACTCAAAGAAGATTTTTAAAGATCTCTATTAAAAAGCGGTTTTATTTCTATTCTTTCCCCCCAATTCCACTTTAGATTTTTATTTTGTGTTTAGGTTTAGATGATTCGTAAAGTCTGTTCTGATTGAGAAACGCAAAACAATTTGCTTTTGTGGGTATGTAAAGACACTATGGGCAGAGGGGTAAACATATCCACCTTTTTTCATACCAATATTATTTAATGCGTTAACATATCCTAATTTTCCCCAGATAACTTTGCTTTTCCTTGGGCAAATTTTTATCTTTGAAATAAGCAACTAGCCACAGATTTTTTGCCTTAAAGCCAGTTGTTTACCATTATTTTATCACATTTTAACCTTATTGTATGATGAAAAACACGCTTTTTCAACACTGCGGAGGCTGTATTTTGCTCCACCCTGCTGCTGCTGTATGCAGGCATCCCTCCCGCACAAGCACAAAGCCCCACTCCCCGATAGCCTGATACGCTATAAATGGGAAATTGCCACGGATTTGCTTTGGCTGATTGAAAAA
>JAAUUB010000039.1 GCA_012031215.1 Microscillaceae bacterium
TTGGGGCCAGACAGCCAAATCGCGGTGTAGTTTAGGTAATAAAATAATGAAAGGCTGTCTTTTTTTAACCGGATATTTCCCTCCCAGCAGGGTGTCTTGCGTGGCAAACACACTAAAAGCCGGCGCAGTTGGCCAGAGACGCAAGGACTCAAACAAAATCTGCTGGATATATTTTAAATCCATTACCTCTTTGTAGCTGGGTTTTGTGCTCAAATCACCCCCCAATACGGCATCCACTTCCGCATAGGCCTTTTGCATCACCTCAGGGTGGGTCATCAGGTAATAAAAAGCAAAAGAAAGCAGTCCACTGGTGGTTTCGTGGCCGGCAATCAAGAAAGTAATGATTTGAAAGCGGATATTGGCATCGTCCAGTTTTTCGCCCGTTGCTAAATCGGTAGCATTGAGCATCAGGCTCATAAAGTCAGTATTGTGCTGGTATTTCTCCGGATACTGTTTGCGCTCAGCAATGATGTCGTCCACTACTTTAAACATATACTGCAAGCTTTGCTGATAGCGGCGCTTTTTCTTGAAGCGTAGTTTTTTTGCACCTCCAGCAAGTGCATCCGATTCATAGAATCTTCCAGTCCGTTGACCATGGCTTCTATAAAAGGGTGGGCTTTGTCGGAGGCAAAGGAATGAAAGCGATAATCAAACCCGCATAAGCCAATGGTATCAAAAGTAAGGCGGGTCATGTCGTCGGTCAGGTTAAAAAACTGCTCGGGGGGGATATTGTGCCATTTGGCCAAAAGCCTTTCGGCAATATCGAGCATCATCGGAAAATAGCCTTTGATGGCCCTTTGGCCCAGGCCGGGCACCAGGATATTGTGGGCTTTTTGCCAGTTGGGTTCGCTGTTCCAGGAAGTAAAAAGGCCGTCGCCGCCCAGGTCGCGCAGTTCAAGGAGCGGTTTGGTCAGGTTTTTTTGAAAGCGGGTTCATCACACAGTTCGCGGGCAAATTCATACGTGGCCGCTACAATGACATTGCCAAAGGGCGTATGGATTTGGAGCAAGGCCCCGTCGCTGTATTTGTCCATCAATCCCATAAAATGCTGGGTAGGATTATGGGCAGACAGTTGTGGCAGATTGCCCAGGTAAGGCCAGCGCGGCGGACAGGGAATCACGGGCTGGGGAGCGGTTGCAAGCACAGAAGCTTCCATAAAATTTGCGTTGGTTAGGATTTCGGCTTTAAATTAAACAAGATTTTGGCTAATTGGCTCCTTGTGCTGCTCAAACTGCAACTTCACCAGCTGGCGATAGATGCCATTCTCCAGGGTGCTGAGGGATTCGTGCGTACCCGCCTCCACCACCTGGCCCTTATCAATGACATAAATTTTATCCACCTGCCGGATGGTAGCCAGCCGGTGGGCAATGATGATGGTGGTGCGGTTTTGCATCAGATTATGGAGGGCTTCCTGTACCAGTTTTTCTGAATTAGCATCCAGCGAACTGGTGGCTTCATCCAGGACCAGAATAGCCGGATTTTTGAGAATGGCCCGAGCAATGGCAATGCGTTGTCTTTGCCCGCCTGAAAGCTTGATGCCACGTTCGCCTACCACCGTGTCCAGTTGTTCGGGAAAAGAAGCGATAAATTCCCAGGCATTGGCTTGTTGAGCGGCTTTTTGAATTTCTTCCTCGCTTGCTTCGGGGCGGCCATAGGCAATATTTTCGCGGATGCTGCCGCCAAAAAGCAGGACTTCCTGAGGAACCAGCCCTATGTTTTGGCGCAGATGCAGGAGGTCATAATCGGCCAGGGCTTGGCCGTCAACGCGGATTTGCCCCTCGGCCAGGGTATAATATCGTCCCAATAATTGCACAATGGTTGATTTCCCAACTCCACTGTAGCCCACCAGGGCTACCTTTTGCCCAGCCCGGATTTCCAGATGCAGGCCCTGCAAAACCGCCAAGTCGGGCCGGGTAGGATAAGCAAAATGCACATTTTCAAACAGAATATCGCCTTTTAATTTTTGAAAGGCATTTTTTTCCGGGGCTTTGGTTTCTTGTAAAATCACCTCCGGGTTTTGCGAAAGTATCTCCAGCATCCTTTCCGAGGCCCCGACGGCCTTTTGCAGTTGTCCATACAATTCACTCATTCCCCCCATCGAGCCTCCTATAAAGGCCGAAAGTACGATAAAAGTAGTCAAATCACCCACGCTCAGTTCGCCATTACTCACCAGGGTAGCCCCATAGGCCAGCACCATCATCAAAGCCCCAAATAAAATTGCAATCACAAAAGAAGCAAAGCCACCCCGGTATTGGGCCACCCGCAGGGCAGTTTTGACCACCTGCTGCAGGGCTTGCCGGTAGCGCTTGAGCTCAAAGCCTTCGTTGGTAAAGGACTTGACGGCATGGATGGCTTGGAAAGTCTCTTCTACCACCACATTAGAAGCGGCCAGGGCATCCTGGGATTGCTTGGCCAGCTTGCGTATAAAGCGCCCAAAGAAAATGGCCAGCAAAACCAGCAGTGGGAAAGTACTGACCATAAATAAAGTGAGCTTGGTAGAAACAATGAAGAGGTAGGTAGTGCCCAGCAAAATGGTCAATACTTGCCGGAAGAATTCCGCCAGGGTAAAAGAAAGGGCATCTTGTAACTGGGTTACATCTGATGTGATGCGGCTATTTAGTTCGCCCACGCGTTTTTGTTCAAAAAAGGCTAGCGGAAGGGTGATAATACGACCGTAGAGATTGGCCCGGATATCGGCCATAGCATTTTCGCTGACCTGGGCAAAGAGATAAATCCGAAAAAAAGATAAAATAGCCTGCAAGACCAGCACCCCGCCAAAAATCATCGCCACTTTGGGGATAGAGTCAAAAAGCCCTTCTCCATTACCTACGGCCACATCTAAAAACTTGCCCGCCAGCAGGGGAATGGTGAGCGAGGTAAGGGTGGAAAACACCAGAAAAAGCATTCCAAGAATAAATACCCCCCGGTATGGGCGCAAAAACCCAAATATTTGCCAAGCCTTGCGCAATCCTTCCCGATTTATCCGGGGCTTGGGGGCAGAGAGGGGATTGGTTGGATTCATAATAAAAAATATTGGCTTAAAAAAAAATGGACTCATCAGGCATAACTGCCTGTGCGGGGCAAAGTTAAAAAATAATCAAATTGAGGAGGGGGGGCAAAGGGGCCGGGCAACCGGATTGTTTGTAAAATTATGAAGAATTTTTAAAACAGCCTTTGGTAGTCTGCCAGATAGTTTCTAAATTTGCACTCCGTTTCAAGAAAGTCAGAGTGAATCTTAATTTTTAACTACTTATTACGGCCTAATAAGTAGTTTTATTTTAAATAAAGGCAAAATGTCAGGCATAATCGGCAAAAAAATCGGAATGACAAGCATCTACCAAACCATTGGGGATGCGTCCAAGCAAATTGCTTGTACGGTGCTGGAGGTCGGTCCTTGTGTAGTTACGCAGGTCAAGACCAAGGAAACCGATGGGTACGCCGCCATTCAGTTGGCCTTCGGCGACAAAAAAGAAGTCAACACTACCAAAGCCTTGCTGGGGCACTTTCAAAAAGCCCAGACAGGTCCTAAGCGCAAGCTCAAAGAGTTCAAGGATTTGGAAGTAGATAAATTTAAGCTGGGTGATGTGGTCAAGGTAGAAGACCTTTTTGCCGAGGGTGATTTGGTGGAAGTGGTTGGCACCTCAAAGGGCAAAGGCTTTCAGGGGGTAGTCAAACGTCATGGGTTTGGCGGGGTTGGTGCCGCAACGCACGGTCAGCACAATCGTCAGCGTCATCCGGGTTCGGTCGGTGCTTCGTCTTTTCCTTCGCGTGTGTTCAAGGGCTTGCGTATGGCTGGTCGCACGGGTGGGAGCAAGGTGCGAGTGCAAAACCTGCAAATTTTACGCATTTTGCCGGAACACAATGCGATTCTTATAAGTGGGGCCATACCAGGAGCCAAAAATTCATTTGTGATTATAGAGAAATAATTCTATGGAACTGAAAGTACTTGACATCAACGGCAAAGAAACAGGAGAGTTGGTAAGCCTTGCAGAAGAGGTATTTGCCATTGAGCCTAATGACCATGCCATATACCTGGATGTAAAACAATACCTGGCCAATCAGCGCCAGGGTACGCACAAAGCCAAAGAACGCGGCGAAATTACAGGCTCCACCCGTAAGCTGAAGCGCCAGGAAGGGCACGGGGACGGCCCGGCCGGAAGCATCAAATCGCCGGTCTTTAAAGGTGGCGGACGTATATTTGGCCCGCGTCCCCGCGATTATTTCTTCAAGCTCAATAAAAAAATCAAGGTACTGGCCCGTAAATCGGTTTTAAGTTACAAAGCGCGTCAGGCAGAAATAGTGGTTTTGGATAGCTTAACCTTTGACCAACCCCGTACTAAAGCATTTGTTGGGGTGCTCAAAAACCTGGCCCTAGATACCAAAAAGATATTGTTCATCACGCCTGATGTAGACCAAAATGTCTATCTCTCTTGTCGTAATCTTCCCAAAGCCCAGGTAATTCCCAGCCAGCAAATCAATACCTAT
Source organism: Microscillaceae bacterium (assembly GCA_012031215.1). GTDB lineage: Bacteria > Bacteroidota > Bacteroidia > Cytophagales > Microscillaceae > JAAUUB01. The sequence continues at coordinate 4,486 of JAAUUB010000039.1, forward strand.
CAGGTCTTGAATGCGGAGCATTTGGTACTCACCAAAGAAGCTTTGTCTAAGATTGAAACCATGTTGAAATCATAAACCGGAGCAAGCAATCATGGACCAAACAAGCATTTTGAAAAGACCCCTGATGACCGAAAAAATGACGGGGCTCACTGATAAACTCAAAGGAGGAAAAGAGCGCTACGCTTTTATTGTGAATAAGCGTGCCAACAAGATTCAGATTGCCGAAGCCGTAGAAAAGATGTACGGGGTTTCGGTAGAGGCAGTAAACACGATGATTTATCGCGGCAAAGTAAAAACTCGCTATGCTAAATCAAAAGTGATGACAGGCCGCACCAACAGTTATAAAAAAGCAATTGTAACCCTGGTAGAGGGTGATTTTATTGATTTCTACGGCGACTTATAATAAGTTTCAATCAGGAAAGGTTGCGAGCCGAAACGCCCGGTGAGAATAGCCTTCCTGCAAATGAAAGAAAAAATGGCGGTTAAAAAACTAAAACCGATTACTCCGGGCCAACGCTTTCGCTTGGCCCCTACTTTCAGCGAGATTACGACCCATAAGCCTGAAAAATCACTGCTGGCTCCTTTGAAAAAGTCCGGCGGGCGTAATAATCTTGGCCGTATGACCGTGCGCTACCTTGGAGGCGGGCACAAGCAAAAATATCGTATCATTGATTTTAAGCGCGATAAATTTGATATCCCGGCCCAGGTATTGACCATCGAGTATGACCCTATACGCACGGCGCGCATCGCCCTTCTGCAATATGAAGACGGCGAAAAACGCTACATCATTGCCCCTAATGGCATCAAAGTAGGCCAAACCGTGATTTCGGGCCAACACGTTGCCCCTGAGGTAGGCAATACATTGCCCATTGGCAATATTCCGCTGGGTACAGTGATTCACAACATTGAGCTAAAGCCAGGCAAAGGTGCGGCTATGGTGCGTAGCGCCGGGGCTTATGCCCAGTTGTTGGGTCGGGAAGGCAAATATGCCAGTATTAAACTGCCTTCCGGCGAAACCCGTTTGGTATTGCTTACCTGCCTGGCTACGGTCGGCTCTGTTTCCAATTCCGACCACATGAACGTCAATGTTGGCAAGGCCGGACGTAACCGTTGGCTTGGCCGCCGACCTCGCACCAGGGGAGTAGCCATGAACCCCGTTGACCACCCAATGGGCGGTGGCGAAGGCCGTGCCTCGGGCGGACAACCCCGCTCACGCAAAGGGCTTTATTCCAAAGGCAAGAAGACCCGCTCCGTCAAAAAGTATTCTGATCGTTTCATTCGCGCTAGAAAAAAGAAATAAGATATGTCACGTTCGCTTAAAAAAGGCCCTTACATTGAGCATAGCCTCCAGAAAAAAGTAGATGCGCTCAACGACACAGGGAAAAAAACGGTAATCAAGACTTGGTCGCGCCGCTCAATGATTTCGCCCGATTTTGTCGGGCACACTTTTGCTGTCCACAATGGCAATAAGTTTATTCCCGTATTCGTAACCGAAAACATGGTTGGACATCGTCTTGGTGAATTTGCCCCTACTCGTAACTTCCGGGGGCACGTTGCCAAAAAAGACAAAAAGAAGAAGTAATGGAACAGGAGCAAGCACGAAAATTGAAAAAATCCGTCCGAGTCTTTTTGCGCAAAGAAGCCGAAAAAGAGTTCAAAACAGCCAACGACGGCCGCCTGGGCAGCGCGTCGGCTACCCTGAAAAATATTCCCACGCCTCCCCGAAAAATGCGCCTGGTGGCGGATTTAGTGCGGGGCCGAGGGGTTTTTGAAGCACTCAATATTTTGCGCTATGAACCCAAAGTTGGGGCCCGGCGCATGGAAGAGCTGCTCAAAGCAGCCATTGCCAACTGGGAAAATAAAAACCACGCGCTCAATCTGGAAGAAGCCGGGCTATTTATCAAAGAGGTTTTTGTCAATGAAGGTCGTATGCTCAAAAGGCTGCGCCCAGCCCCTCAAGGCCGGGGCCACCGGATTCGCAAACGCTCCAATCATATCACAATGGTGATTGACAGTGCCAATTTCTCAAATGAAGTACCCTCGGCAACGGTTGTAACTGTTGCGGAGGAAAATTCAAACAACGCTTAAAACCAAAGAACGATGGGACAAAAAGTTAATCCAATCAGCCTTCGACTGGGCATTATCCGGGGCTGGGAGTCAAATTGGTACGGAGGTAAAGATTTTTCGGACAAACTCATTGAGGACAATAAAATTCGGAAATACATCCGGGCGCGTATTCACAAAGGCAGTATTGCCAAAGTAGTGATTGAGCGCACACTGAAGCGTATCACCCTTACCATTCATACAGCCCGCCCTGGGGTAGTGATTGGCAAAGGAGGGAATGAAGTGGACAAAATCCGGGAGGAGTTGAAGAAAATCACCAACAAGGATGTCCAAATCAATATTTACGAAATCAAACGCCCCGAAATAGATGCTTACCTGGTGGGCGAAACCATTGCCCAGCAATTGGAGGCGCGCATCTCCTATCGCCGGGCGATGAAGCAGGCCATTGCCTCGGCAATGCGGGTTGGGGCACAGGGAGTGAAGCTGAAACTTTCTGGCCGCCTGGGGGGAGCCGAAATGGCCCGCACAGAGCAATACAAAGAAGGGCGTATTCCTTTGCACACTTTACGAGCTGACATTGACTATGCCGTGGTGGAAGCCAACACGGTATATGGTAAGATTGGCATCAAAGTCTGGATTTTCAAGAAAGAAATCTATGGCAAAGTGGATTTGGCCCCCGTAGCGGTTACAAATGAACGTTCTGGACAACCACAGCGAAACCGTCGTGAGGGCGGAGGCAACAATACTGGAGCGGCCTCTGGAAATCGCCGCGACCGTAACCGCCGCCGGCAATAAGTGGAAGCCCGGGAACTGGTTTTGATTGGATAAAATTTTGACAAGATTATGCTACAGCCAAAAAGAGTAAAATATCGCAAAACCCAAAAAGGGCGTATCCGTGGCCTCGCTACCCGTGGTCATACCATTGCCTTTGGCTCTTTTGCAATTAAGACGATGGAAGAAGGTCGAATTACCAGTCGTCAGATTGAAGCCTGCCGGATTACCATTCTCGGACAATGAAGCGGGAAGGTAAAATCTGGATTAGAATTTTCCCGGATAAGCCAATTACCAAAAAGCCAGCCGAAGTAAGGATGGGTAAGGGAAAAGGCTCGCCGGAATACTGGGTAGCCCCAATCCGCCCCGGGCGCATTTTGTTTGAAATAGATGGCGTGCCTCAGGCCGTAGCCGAACAGGCCCTCTACTTGGCGGCCCAAAAGCTACCTGTACAAACCAAGTTTGTTGTTCGCCGCGATTACGTTGAATAAAGTCATGAAATACGAAGAACTCAAAACCTATAGCGTGGAAGAATTGCAAGAGCGCATCCAGTCAGAAAAAGAAAGGTTGCAAAAGCTCAAATTCGCTCACGCCGTTGCCCCAATTGAAAACCCGACCAAAATCGGGGCGGGCCGTCGCCAGGTAGCCCAATTGATGACCGCCCTACGCGAAAAGCAATTGGAAATGGTGCAGGAAAAATGCCAGGAACTACTGCCACAAGGGGCGGCACTTCCTAAAAAAGAATTTCTCTCCTTGATAGAGAAAATTCGGGACGAGTTTGGCTTCACGGTCAGTGCCAAGTTTATTGCCCAATTGGCCAAAAAATTCAAGATTGAGGGTTTTGCCCGTAAAAAGTAGTCATAACCTGTGAGTCATGGAGAATACAACCCCCCTTGTTCGTAAGAAACGCAAAGAGAGAATTGGTAAGGTTACTAGCAATAAAATGACCAAATCTATCACGGTATTGGTAGAAAGAAAACTGAAACACCCTATTTATGGGAAGTTTTACACCAATACAAAGAAATTTATTGCACATGATGAAAATCAGGAGTGCAACATTGGCGACATGGTGCGCATTATGGAGTGCCGTCCTTTGAGCAAATTGAAGCGCTGGCGCCTGGTCGAAATCATTGAGCGTGCGAAGTAATTCCTTACAACTATGATACAACAAGAATCAAGATTAAATGTAGCCGACAACAGCGGAGCCAAAGAAGTTTTGTGCATCCGGGTATTGGGCGGCACGGGCAAAAGATACGCTTCGGTAGGAGACAAAATCGTCGTATCGGTCAAATCGGCCCTTTCCTCTAGCAATATGAAGAAAGGAACTGTGTCGAAGGCTGTGGTCGTACGTACCCGCAAAGCCGTTCGTCGTCAGGATGGCTCTTACATTCGTTTTGAAGACAATGCCGCCGTATTGCTCAACAATAATGATGAGCCGCGTGGAACTCGCATTTTTGGGCCAGTCGCACGTGAATTGCGCGAAAAGCGTTTTATGAAAATCGTTTCATTAGCTCCCGAAGTTCTTTAATGACAGGAGCCCCAAAGCCTTTATCAAAATGAAGCAAGACAAAAACAAACGCCGTAAACTCCATATCAAAGTAGGCGACATGGTGCAAGCCATCGCAGGCAATTCCAAAGGACGAAGCGGAAAAATACTTTCTATTGACCGTATAAAGCTTCGGGCAGTGGTGGAAGGCCTTAACATGGTTACCAAACACATGAAGCCCTCCGCCAATAACCCGGATGGAGAGATTCGTTCTGTGGAAGGAACCATTCACGTGAGTAATCTTATGCTTATTGACCCGGCCATCAACAAACCCCGCCGTACCAAAATGGTCATTGGGGAAGATGGTAAAAAACCCGGGTTTTCAAAACGCATACTTCTCTTCAAAACAACGACAACAACTAAGAAAGGAAAGTAAGTCATGATTCCCAGACTGAAAGAAAAATACAATAGCCAGGTCAAAGATGCTTTGTTGAAGCGCTTTGAATATAAATCGGTGATGCAAGTGCCCAAGATTGAAAAGGTAATCATCAACAAAGGCATTGGTGCGGCTGTCGCGGATAAAAAACTGGTGGATGTAGGGGTAGAAGAGCTGACCCTGATTGCCGGACAGAAAGCAGTGGCAACCATTGCCAAAAAATCGGTCTCAAATTTTAAACTTCGGGAAGGCATGCCCATCGGAGCAAAGGTAACCCTCCGGGGCGACCGTATGTACGAATTTATGGACCGCCTTTTCTCCATTGCCCTGCCGCGGGTGCGCGACTTTAAAGGCGTGAGCGATAAAGGATTTGATGGAAGAGGAAACTATACCCTCGGGGTCAAAGAACAAATCATTTTTCCAGAAATCAGCATCGAGAAAGTAAGCAAAATTTCTGGAATGGACATCACTTTTGTTACAACAGCACCCACTGACGAAGAAGCCTACGAATTGCTCAAAGCACTCGGAATGCCTTTTGCCAAAGCTAAAGCCTAAACTTAAACGCATACAACAATGGCCAGAAAATCAATTATTGCCCGTGAGCGTAAACGCGAGCGCCTCGTTGCCAAGTTTGAAGCCAAACGCAAAGCCCTCAAAGAAGCGGGCGACTGGGAAGGCCTTGACAAGCTGCCTAAAAACAGCACCAAGGTGCGTCTGCACAACCGTTGCAAAATCACCGGAAGGCCCAAAGGCTACTTACGTAAATTTGGCATCTGCCGGAATGTGTTTCGCGAAATGGCTTCGGACGGCAAAATCCCTGGTATTACAAAAGCCAGTTGGTAATTTTTTTATTCGGTAATAAAACCGTAACTTTGCAACTCAATTTTTAGCACTTAAAGGGCGATTGGACTATGATGACTGATCCTATTGCCGACTACCTTACCCGTCTGCGTAATGCTATCAAAGCAAAACATCGTATTGTGGAGGTACCGGCATCTAATCTTAAAAAAGAAATTACCCGCGTTTTGTACGAAAACGGGTATATCTACAATTACAAGTTTGATGATAGCGCTGTGCAGGGAACTATCAAGATAGCACTCAAATACAGCCTGGAGACCAAAGAGTCGGCTATCATGAATCTTAACCGGGTAAGCCGTCCTGGGCTGCGTAAATATGTCAAATCAGATGAGTTGCCTCGTGTACTCAATGGTCTTGGGATTGCGGTGCTATCTACCTCAAAAGGGGTGATTACCGATAAAGAAGCCCGGAAATTGAACGTTGGGGGTGAGGTTTTGTGTTACGTTTATTAATTTCTGAGCCATGTCACGAGTTGGAAAAAAACCAATCAATGTTCCCGCCGGAGTAAGTATTGAATTAAATGACCAAAATATTTGCACGGTCAATGGCCCCAAAGGAACGCTGAGCCAATATATAAATCCTGCCATCGAAATGAAAATCGAGGGTAGCGAAATTACATTTGCCCGTCCCTCTGAGGACAAATCAGTCAAGTCTATGCACGGCCTTTATCGTGCCTTGGTTAACAATATGATACAGGGAGTTACCGAAGGCTTTTCCAAAAAATTGGAAGTAGTTGGGGTAGGTTTCAAAGCCAGCAATAATGGCAATGTACTTGAACTGAGTCTGGGCTACTCGCACGGTATCTTTTTTGCCCTGCCCCCCGAGCTAAAGCTGACCACTGAGACAGAAAAGGGCAAAAGCCCTGTCATTACCATTGAAGGCATTGACAAACAATTACTGGGGCAGGTGGTCGCTAAGATAAAATCTTTGCGAAAAGTAGAGCCTTACAAAGGCAAAGGTATCCGTGAATTTGGGGAAACTGTACGACGCAAAGCTGGTAAAACGGCTTCTAAAAAATAATCATTATGTCCAGATTAGAGAAGAAAAACGAACGCCGTCAAAAAATAAAAAAGAGCATTCGCCGCAAGGTGCGGGGTACACAAGAGCGTCCGCGTTTGAGTGTGTTTCGCTCCAATCGGGGTATCTATGCCCAAATTATTGATGATATACAAGGCATCACCCTGGCCAGTGCTTCTTTGATGCATTTAGAGGGCGAAAATATCGCGCTCAACCTTGATTCGGCAAAAGAAGTAGGCAAACTACTGGCTAAAAATGCCCTCGAGAAAGGCCTCAAGCAAGTAGTTTTTGACCGCAATGGCTATCTGTATCATGGACGCATCAAAGCCTTGGCCGAAGGAGCCCGTGAAGGTGGACTCGAATTTTAAACCCTTAAGTGCAATTACAAGCGCATGAATTTATACAACAAAAGACGAGTATTGGTAAAAGCCAGCGAAGCTGACCTCAAAGAAAAGGTGGTGGCCATCAACCGGGTAGCCAAAGTAGTGAAAGGTGGGCGACGCTTCAGCTTTTCTGCGATTGTTGTGGTGGGCGATGGCAAAGGCGTAGTGGGTTATGGCTTGGGAAAAGCCAACGAAGTAACCGATGCCATTACCAAAGGTGTGGAAGATGCCAAGAAAAATCTTGTAAAAGTGCCGGTTCTCCACAATACTATCCCCCACGATATGGTCGGTAAATTTGGAGGCGGATTGGTGCTTCTACGCCCGGCTTCGCCCGGAACAGGGGTTATCGCCGGAGGTGCGATGCGTGCCGTTTTAGAAAGCGCGGGCATTAAAGATGTATTGGCGAAGTCCAAAGGCTCTTCCAATCCCCACAACGTAGTCAAGGCTACTTTTGATGCCTTGCTCAAGATGCGCGCTCCCCACGAAATCTCTATGCAGCGGGGTGTCTCCCTTTCAAAAGTTTTTAATGGTAAAGAAACCCAAGCCGATGTCGAAAGTACGAATTAAGCAAATCCGCAGCACTATCCGTCGCCCTCAGCAACAAAAAGACATTATCAAAGCATTGGGCCTGGGCAAGATAAACCGGATAGCCGAGCACGAATTAAATCCCCAAATCATGGGTATGATTCGCAAGGTTGAGCACCTCGTGCAAACCGAATATTTATAACCGATTAAATTGCGCTAATAATGAAACTACATACGCTAAAACCTGCCGATGGCTCGGTAAAATCAAGCAAACGCGTAGGTCGGGGGCAAGGCTCAGGAATGGGCGGTACTTCCACGCGCGGGCACAAAGGGGCCAAATCGCGCTCTGGTTACAAAACCAAAGTAGGCTTTGAAGGTGGGCAAATGCCTTTACAGCGTCGTATTCCTAAGTTTGGGTTTAAGAATATTAACCGCGTTGAGTTTAAACCTATCAACCTGGATACGATTCAGCAACTTGCCGAAAAAACGGGGGCCACTCAGGTTGACCCTGAACTGCTCGTACAAAATGGCCTGGCCTCGAAAAATGACCTTATCAAGATATTAGGTCGTGGCGAACTTAAGGCTATCCAATTAGTGAAAGCGCACGCCTTCTCCAAGTCAGCAGTAGATGCCATAGAAAAAACAGGCGGGCAAGTGGAAAAAATCTAAGCCATTCGTCCACCGATAAAGCAATACGAATATGAAAAAATTCTTCGAGGCCATCAGAAATATCTTTTCCATTGAAGAGCTACGCCGTCGCATTATTTATACTGTGATTTTGCTGATGGTTTTTCGATTAGGCTCCTTCATTGTGCTTCCGGGCATCGATCCAGACCGCCTCGGCGACATTACCGATGCTTTGGGGGGCTTTGGGGGTTTCATTGACGTACTCTTGGGAGGTGCTTTTAGCAAAGCGGCTATTTTTGCCTTAGGCATTATGCCTTACATATCCGCTTCTATTGTCGTGCAACTGCTCACGGTGGCAATGCCCTATTTTCAAAAGCTGCAAAAGGAAGGTGAATCGGGTCGAAGACGTATTAATTCTATTACTCGTTTGCTTACGATTGCCATCACTTTGGCTCAGTCCTTTGGGTATTTGTATGCTACCATCAACCGGGATGCGGTGATGGTTAATTACACCTTTTTTATTATTTCCTCGATGGTGATTTTGACCACAGGGACCATGTTTACAATGTGGCTGGGTGAGCGGATTACCGAAAGAGGCATTGGCAATGGTATTTCAATGCTGATTATGATAGGCATTATTTCCCGATTGCCCCAGTCAATGGTCAAAGAAGCTACGTCCAACAATATTCTGTCTTTTATCATTGAGTTGATAGTGCTCTATTTTGTGGTGATGGCCGTAGTGATGCTGACGCAAGCCACCCGTAAAATTCCGGTGCAATATGCCAAACAGCAAATGGCCGGAAACCGAGGATTTGGTGGACAAAGACAATACATACCTCTGAAAGTAAATGCCGCCGGGGTAATGCCGATTATCTTTGCCCAATCCCTTATGTTTTTGCCACCATTGCTGGCTTCTATCCCCGGATTTCGGGATACAACAGTGGGTTTGTGGCTGGGCACTACTTTTTCAAGTTATACCTCCGTGGGCTACAATTTGCTTTTGGCAGTGTTGATAATCTTATTTACCTATTTTTACACAGCTATTCAAATTGACCCCAATCGTATCAAAGACGATATTAAACGCAATAACGGATTTATTCCCGGCGTGAAGCCTGGGCCTCAAACCGCCGAATACATTGCTCGGATTTTAGACCGTATTACCCTGCCCGGTTCAATTTTTCTGGCCATTGTTGCCATTTTGCCTTCTTTTGCCGTGCGTTTTGGGGTTACGGAGGAGTTTGCCCAGTTTTATGGGGGTACATCGCTTCTGATTATGGTGGGCGTAATTTTAGATACATTGCAGCAAATCAACAGCTATTTGTTGATGCGCCGTTACGAAGGTTTGATGAAATCAGGTAAAGTGAGGGGAAGTTCGCGCAATATTGCGGTGGCAGAATCATGGCAATGATTTTTTATAAGACCAGGGAAGAGATAGAGTTGATTCGTCAAAGTGCCAACCTACTTGGAAAAGCCCACGGTGAAGTGGCTAAAATGATTTCCCCTGGTGTGAAAACAATAGACCTGGATAAAAGAGCCGAAGAATTTATTCGTGACCATGGAGGTATTCCTTCGTTTAAGGGATACAATAAAAACTTCCCGGGTTCGCTCTGTATCTCAGTAAATGAACAGGTTGTACACGGCTTTCCGAGTGAATATACTCTACGTGAAGGAGACATCATCTCGGTAGATTGCGGCGTGTTTTTGAATGGTTTCCATAGCGACAGTGCCTATACCTATGCGGTGGGGCCAGTAAGCGAAGATGTCAGAAGGCTCTTGCAAGTTACAAAGGCTTCTCTTTTCAAGGGAATAGAGCAGGTAAGATCGGGTAACCGGGTGGGAGATATAAGTTTTGCCATTCAGACCTTTGTAGAATCGCATAACTTTACCATCATCCGCGAACTAGTAGGCCACGGAGTGGGTAAGGCCCTGCACGAATCGCCGGAAGTGCCAAATTTTGGAAAAAGGGGCCGAGGCGTAAAACTAAGAGATGGGCTGGTGATTGCCATAGAGCCAATGGTGAATATGGGGCGGCGCAATGTAGTACAAGAAAAAGATGGCTGGACTATCCGAACCCTTGACCGTAAGCCCTCCGCCCATTTTGAACATACTGTGGCTGTGAGCAACGGTAAGGCAGAAGTACTGACCACATTCGAATACATTGAGCAAGTTTACAAATTATAATTATGCCAAAGCAATCTTCCATTGAACAGGACGGAATCATCACCGAGGCGCTCTCCAACGCAATGTTTAGAGTAGAGTTGCAAAACGGACACGAGGTAATTGCTCATATTTCTGGCAAGATGCGATTGAACTACATCAAAATTTTGCCAGGAGATAAGGTCAAATTGGAGATGTCTCCATATGACCTCACCAAAGGAAGGATTGTGTATCGATATAAGCAGTAATGCAGTACCAAACATTCAAAAGACATGAAAGTAAAAGCTTCCATCAAAAAGAGAAGTGCCGACTGTAAGGTTATCCGCAGAAAAGGCAAACTCTATGTTATCAACAAAAAAAATCCACGTTACAAACAACGTCAAGGTTAATCATTATGGCAAGGATTTCAGGTGTAGATATACCCGACCGTAAGCGCGGAGAAGTAAGCCTTACGTACATCTATGGCATTGGCCGTAGCTCAGCCCGCTCAATTCTAACGAAGGCAGGGGTTGACATCAACAAAAAGGTACAGGACTGGACCGACGACGAATCGACGGCCATCCGTAACATCATCAACAGTGAATTTAAGGTTGAAGGCCCGCTCAAATCAGAAGTACAGTTAAGCATCAAGCGACTGATGGATATTGGTTGCTACCGAGGCATACGCCATCGGAAAGGTTTACCCGTGCGTGGCCAAAACACGAAAAACAACGCACGCACCCGAAAAGGAAAGCGGAAGACCGTTGCCAATAAGAAAAAAGCAACAAAATAACCTGATTTGAGAGTTTGAGCAGCAGTTTAATTAATCGTCATGAGCCAAAAACGCAAAAGAAAAAAGTCAAAAAGAAGGTTCCGGTCAGTAATGTGGGGCAAGTACACATCAAGGCCACCTTTAATAATATCATCATCTCCATCACGAATGAAACGGGCCAGGTGATTTCCTGGGCTTCGGCCGGGAAAATGGGTTTTAAGGGTTCAAAGAAAAACACCCCTTATGCCGCACAGGTGGCCGCGAATGACTGCGCCCGGGAAGCCTATGAACTTGGCCTTCGCAAAGTGGATGTGTTTGTCAAAGGGCCGGGAGCAGGGCGCGAATCTGCCATCCGTACTATTCAAAACGTGGGCATTGAGGTAGTATCTATTCGGGATATCACCCCTTTGCCACACAATGGTTGCCGCCCTCCCAAGCGCCGCCGCGTATAAGTATGGATTTTTGGATAATTGCGAAGAACTAAAATTGAACCATGGCAAGATATACAGGCCCTCGTGGCAAAATAGAGCGACGTTTTAGCGACCCCATTTTTGGGCAAGGCAAGGCTTTGCAAAAGAAAAATTATGCCCCCGGACAGCATGGCCGGGGCCGCCGCCGCAAGCAATCAGAATATGCCTTGCAGTTGGCCGAAAAACAGAAGGCAAAATACACTTATGGTATCCTAGAGCGACAATTTGCCAATTTGTTTGCCAAAGCCGCCCGAAAAGACGGGATCACCGGCGAAAATTTGCTTAAATTCCTGGAAGCACGCTTAGACAACACGGTCTTCCGGCTAGGCATTGCCCCGACCCGTCGGGCCGCTCGTCAGTTGGTATCCCACAAGCATATCCTGGTCAACGACCATTTGGTTAATGTGCCTTCTTATGAGTTGCGCCCCGGCGATATCGTTTCTGTGCGTGAAAAGTCAAAATCACTTTTGGCCATCACCGACAGTTTGATAAAATCAAACCACCGCCGCTATAATTGGCTTGAATGGGACAACACCCAAATGGCCGGGCGTTTTATGATGTATCCTGAAAGGGAACAAATCCCCGAGAAAATTCAGGAACAACTCATCGTGGAGCTTTACTCCAAGTAGATTGTGGCCGGATTCGCTACAAAACTTTAACCATAAAAACAGAAAATATGGCATTACTTTCATTCCAAATGCCCGAAAAGGTACTGATGGAAAACGCAACCGAGTACCAAGGCGTGTTTGAAATCAAACCGCTTGAGCGAGGCTATGGAGTAACCATCGGAAATTCATTGAGGCGCATCTTGCTTTCATCCCTAGAAGGATACGCCATCACTTGTATCCGTATTCCTGGGGTTTTGCACGAATTCTCTACCATCAAAGGAGTTTTGCAAGATGTTTCAGAAATTATCCTCAACCTAAAAAAGGTACGCTTCAAGCGAGTTACGGATAATCCAGACCAAAAAATTGTGGCACTGGCTCAAAACCAAGATGTACTTACGGCGGGTGACATTGCCCGTTTTACCCCGCATTTTCAAATTTTGAACCCCGAACTGGTCATCTGCAACCTGGATGAGTCCGTGGACCTGGAACTGGAGCTTATCGTAGAAAAAGGGCGCGGCTACGTGGCCTCCGAGGATAATCAAAAAACTGCGGAGCAATTTACCGGATACATCCCGATTGATTCTATCTTTACGCCTATCAAAAATGTGCAATACCACGTGGAAAACTTCCGGGTAGAACAACGCACAGACTTTGAAAAACTGGTGCTCGATATTCAAACGGATGGCTCCATTAATCCCAAAGATGCTCTCGAGGGAGCAGCCAAAATCTTGATTGACCACTACATCCTTTTTACTCCCGATAAAATTATCCCCGAAGCGGATAAACGGGAAGAAATTGAGGAAGTGGATGAGGAATACCTGCACATGCGCAAACTCCTCAAAACACCCATCGGCGACCTGGACCTTTCGGTCAGGGCATACAACTGTCTCAAATCTGCTGACATCAAGACCCTGGGCGATTTGGTAAGCCTCGAGATTGCAGACATGATGAAGTTTCGCAATTTTGGGAAAAAATCATTGACCGAGCTGGAACAGTTGGTCGCCGAAAAGAACCTTTCTTTCGGAATGGACGTGGTCAAGTATAAATTAGAGGAAGATTAACCGGAAGTAGGAAATTTTTTATCGTCATGAGACACGGAAACAAAGTCAAGCACCTGGGCCGCACTGATACGCACCGCAAGGCAATGCTGTCAAATATGGCTTCATCTTTAATTTTGCATAAACGCATCACCACTACCCTGGCCAAAGCCAAAGCCTTGCGCAAATATGTTGAGCCGCTTTTGACCCGCGCCAAAGATGATTCTACCCATTCGCGTCGGGTGGTCTTTTCATATTTGCAAAATAAATTCTCGGTCAAAGAACTCTTTGATGTGGTAGCCGACAAAATCGCCGACCGCCCCGGAGGGTATTGCCGAATCGTGCGTCTGGGCAACCGCCTGGGAGACAATGCCGAAATCTGTATGATGGAACTGGTAGATTTTAACACTACCTTCCAAAAAGATGATGCCAAAGGGCGCACCCGCCGTAGCCGTCGCCGTAGAAAGGGTGAAAGCACGGATACGCCCGATGAATCTGTATCTACCCCGGCTCAAGAAGCCGCTCAGGAAAGCCAGGCATAAGCTCGCACCAAATTTCTTGAAAGGACTCGCCTTTGCGCAGTCCTTTTTTTGTGGGTTCTAAAATTAGCACCCATAATGCTCAATCAGAGAATTGGGCTAATTTTGCACCATAAGTTCAATTCAATTGACCATTATGAAGCAAAACGCCATTCGTCATTTATTACAAAGTACTGATTTTGACCGGCCAGTGGTCGTCCAGGGTTGGGTGCGCAATCGCAGGGGTAGTAAAAGTGTCGCTTTTGTGCACCTCAACGATGGTTCCTGCCTGGCCAACATTCAGGTAGTGGTCAATGTTGAGGAGTTTGCCGAAGAAATTATCAAAAAAATTGCCGTAGGGGCCTGCCTGGAAGTAGAAGGGAAACTGCTCGCCTCCCAGGGTAGTGAGCAGGCTTGCGAAGTATTGGCCGAAAAGTTAGTGATTTTGGGAGAGGCCGACCCCGAAAAATACCCGCTCCAGCCCAAAGCCCACTCCCTCGAGTTTTTGCGTGAAATAGCCCACTTGCGCCCCCGTACAGCCACTTTTGGGGCCATCTTTCGGATACGACACCACCTCGGTTTTGCCGTACATCAGTATTTTCACGAGCGGGGCTTTTTCTATTGGCAGTCGCCCATCATTACGGCCTCCGATGCGGAGGGAGCAGGCGAGACGTTTCGGGTTACTACCCTGCCATTGGCCCAGATGCCTAAAAACGAAACCGGAGCCATCGATTTTACCCAGGATTTCTTTGGACGCGAGGCCAATCTTACCGTATCGGGCCAGCTAGAGGCCGAGCTGGGCGCCCTGGGGCTAGGACTGGTCTATACCTTTGGCCCTACTTTCCGGGCCGAAAACAGCAACACCACCCGCCACCTGGCCGAGTTTTGGATGATTGAGCCAGAAATGGCTTTTTATGATGCCAAAGACAACCAAGACCTAGCCGAAGATTTCCTGAAATATCTCATTCGCTTTGTCCTCACGCATTGTAGCGAAGACCTGGCTTTTCTGGAAGAGCGTTTTCAGAAGGAAAATAGCCAAAAAAAGAAAGAAGAACAAAGCGAAATGGGACTGATTGAAAAACTCCGCTTTGTGCTTGAGAATGAGTTTGTACGGATTTCATATACCGAGGCCATTGATATATTGCAGGCCTCCCCTTATCATAAAAAAAAGAAATTCAAATTTGAGGTGAAGTGGGGCATTGACCTGCAAAGTGAGCACGAACGCTATCTGGTGGAAAAGCATTTTCGCAAACCTGTGATTTTATTTGACTACCCCAAAGAAATCAAGGCTTTTTACATGAAACAAAACGAAGACGGCAAAACCGTGCGGGCAATGGATATTCTTTTTCCAGGGATTGGCGAAATCGTGGGGGGCTCACAAAGGGAGGAGGTACTGGAAAAACTGCAAGCCCGTACAGATGCCCTGGGCTTGACCCAGAACCTTTGGTGGTATCTCGAAACCCGTAGGTTTGGCACTGCTCCTCATAGCGGTTTTGGCCTGGGCTTTGAGCGACTGGTGCAATTTGTAACCGGAATGGGCAATATCCGCGATGTCATACCTTACCCTCGTAGCCCTCAAAGTGCAGATTTTTAAGGATTTACGGGCTTTAATCGATAAAACAAAGGCTTCCAAAAAAGGAGGCCTTTTTTATTTCGCCAATGAGCCCAGGTCATATTTAGCGGGGCTCCTGCAATAAATCCATAAAGTCCATGGCGGTGTATTCCATATTGTGAATCACCTTTTGCACCCGGGTAATGAGGTAATTATAGGCAATATTGGCCAGAATGCCCACAATCAGGCCCCCTACGGTGGTTATAAGGGCGGTATAAATTCCGCTGGAAAGTACCTGAGGATCGACCGCGCCTTTCAGGCGGGCAATGGTCATAAAAGCATCAATCATCCCGATGACCGTGCCCAAAAAGCCAATCATTGGTGCCGCCCCCGACACAGTGGCCAGCAAAGAGAGGTTCTTTTCCAGCCGATAGACTTCAATTTTGCCCACATACTCGATAGAAGTTTCAATATTTTTGAGCGGGCTGCCAATCCGGGTCAAGCCCTTTTCAATCATCCGGGCAATGGGATTATTGACCTTGGCACAGGTGCGCTTGGCCCCTTCCAAATCGCCACTCAATACCAATGATTTCACCTTTTCCATCATCGTTTCGGGGCTTTTAGTGGCTTTTTGGAGAGTGAAGATACGCTCCAGGAAGATGTATAGCCCTACAAAAAATAACAGTGCGATGACCAGCATCACCGGGCCACCCATAAGAGCCAGTTCTAATATTGAAATGGATTCTTCATTGACCAGGGAAGAAGGGGTGCCCAATGCCTGGGTACTGTCCAATTGTAAAAAAAGCATAGTGTTATTTTTGGTAAATCAATGACTGCAAATTCATCTCGCCCAAGAAATGGTGAGGAGGCCTTCCTTTTTTTGCCTTTGCAAAGAAACAGCACTTTAGTTGTTTGGGCAATTGGGCTAATATTCTAAAATAAAATATTCTACCCGGTGCTGGCGACCAAACGCCCGGCCTTTCTCACGGGCCTCGGCGCGGGTATCAAAACCCTGATAAGCCACCCGGTAAGTTGGGCTTCCCGCGAAAGGCGCGATGATGCGGGACTGGGTATAGCCTCTGTTTTTCAGGTTATTGACAAACGAATAGGCATTTTCGGTACTGGAAAAACTTCCCAGGATAATATAATGCTTTCCAGAAGGTGCTTGTACCAATACCTCTGTCAGGTTGGCCGGAGCCTGAGGCATTTTCACAAAACTGGCCGAAAAACTACGGTCGGGCTGATAATCATAGCCTGGATTCTCAATCTTGGGTGTCGGGCGGGGAGTGGTCGGGGTTTTAGTAGCGGGATTGGGAGGGTTCTCACGAGAATCTTGGGGATTAGCCGTAGGGGGGGGTGTTTGGGTTTCTTTTTCAGGCAAGTTGCCAGGATCCGTATTTTCACTGGGGTCGGTGGCCCGCAGGATTTCATCTGTATTCAAAGGCTTAATCTCTGTATTTGTGTTTGAAGTTTCTGGGCCTCCGCCTAAAAGACCAGCCAGGGGATTTTTATCAAAAACCAACAACACAATGGCACTCACAATCACCAGCAATAGAAATGTCACCAAAGCCGTAAACCACCACCGCGATTGATTTTGGACGATTTCTTCCTCCACAATCATTTCTTCCCCGCTCTCCCCATCAAACAAATTGTCAAAAGAATCTTGCCCTTCTTCAAGGTGGGGCAGGGTTTGATTGCCCGGGTAAACACTGGCAGCGGAAGTGGCTTGCAGATTGGGTTTTAAATTGTATAAATCCGGCAGACCAAAGCTCTCGCCAGCATAGACCAGCTCTTCATTGTCCTGAAAACTAATCTGACCCGAAGGAGTCCAAAACATTTTGCCAAAAGGTTCCAGCGATAATTCTTTGTGAATACCTAATTCGGCTTTCACCATATTGACAAAGGCGCGAATGGTTTGCTCGGCCTGGGCCACTGTCCGGCGGTCTTGTAAGGCGATAAACTCGGCAAAAGTGCGGTCAGGATGCTTGATATTGGGGTCAAAAAGGATTTTTTTATTAGGCGGCAAGACCTTATTGATGGTGGGCTGAATTTTGGCACTTTGGTAATGCGCTTCAAATCGTCCCAATTCAGGCACAACCAGGCTGTCGTGGTCCTGAAACCACTCGTAGAGGTGCAGCGATATATCTTTGAGGTCAGAAGGCATAGGTTAAACCAATTAAAAAGTTGAAACCCTGGCCAGGATAATACAAATAACGCGAATAGGCCCTGGCCAAAAGATTGTTAGCCAACAAAAATGCGGAAAAATTCTTGAAAATTAAATATTCCGCCTCAAAACTAACATCGGCGATGGTATCCAGGCTCCGGCGCAGCCCCGAAATGGGCTCAAAAGCTTGTAGGCCCCCCAGCACCTGGGCATAGAGCTGGAGTCGTAAATCCTCAATAGGGCGGGCCGTGGCGGTAACTTGGGCCGTAAAAGTGGGCCGGTGAAAAGGGGCTTCCAGGGTGGGCAAGTCATAATTAAAAAAATCAAGCCCTAGTTTAAGCTGATATTTTTCTGAAAATTCATACCCAAGTTGGCCGCCAACCTGTAAAATATTGGCGGCATTCGTTTCATAAGCGAGCACGAAGCGGGCCGTATCCAGGGATTGGTTTAAGAAAAAGCCCAAGTTTTCGTACTGGCCATAACTACCTTTTAGCTGATAGCGGAGTTTTCCGCTTAAAGTGCCTTGTAGGCCTAAGGCCGCTTCCCAGCGTTGGTTGGTATGTAGCAGGGCCACCTGGGGGGCCAGAAAAGGATTTTGGGCGATGAGGCCATCCAGTGAAACCCTTTGCAGGCCGCCATCGAGGGCGGCAAATAGCTGAAGTGCTTCGTTTAGCTGATATTCGCCACGAAACTGGGGATAAAGGTGGAAATTATTTTGGCCAGCCACCTCTTCATTTTCATAAGCCAGCCGCACCCCGGCCAGCAACCCGAAACGGTCTCCCTGATAGCGAAAAGCTGGCGCGGCTTGCAGATAAGGACGATTTTGGGTAAGGCCATCTTTTCTTTGCATAAGGTAGGCTTCCAGGGGCATTACCAACTGTCCGGCCTCCGAGACCCGGTAAGCCAGGCGGCCTTCCAGGCCAATTTGGGCTTCCGAGGCCGCAAAAGCATCGGCCAGGGCCGTTATTTTCAACTCCGCTTCGTATTGAAAGGCAGCCTCAGCATCAATGCCTCGGTATTGGGCGGCCAGCCGAAAGCGGTCAAATCTTTGGCGAAGCGTATCGCGGTCCA
Source organism: Microscillaceae bacterium (assembly GCA_012031215.1). Classification (GTDB taxonomy): domain Bacteria; phylum Bacteroidota; class Bacteroidia; order Cytophagales; family Microscillaceae; genus JAAUUB01. The sequence continues at coordinate 22,981 of JAAUUB010000039.1, forward strand.
GGGTTTCAATCAGCCGGGGTTCATAGCCATAGAAACGATTGACTTGACGGCGGTACTCAAACTGGGTCAATATGGCACTGTTTTCAAGAAAGAAAGCACCATAAAGCCCGAGTACATTGCGGCTTAGGCCAGAAAAATCATCGGCTACCTCCCCGCGGCCCGAGGCTCGGTGTTGAAAATAAGCCCCAAAGCGTTGCTTTTCGTTGAGGGCGTATTGCGCCTGCACCTCGGCCAGTGAGGTAGCATAATTGCCATAAGCACCTTTGAGCAATATTTTGAGTGGTTTGGCTTCCCAGAGGTCTTTCACCAGGCTTTGTTTCTCTAGAAAAGGATTGATTTCCACGTCCGAAAGCGGTAAATCCAATTTTACGTCCTTTAACTCATAAACCATAGTCCCTTCATTGGTCTGGGGCGAAAGGGGGGGGACGGGGTCATAACGCTTGGCGGCGGGTTGCAGGCGAATTTGCTTTTCCTTGATGATTTCGATACGGGTATTTTGTACTTCTCCGGGGCCTTGTGCCCAAGCCTGGCCATTGCCCAAGAGTAGGGCTATAGAAATAGCCCAGCCAGTAGGAGGCAGGCAAAGGGAAAAAGTATTTTGTAAAAAATGCATCACTTTAAATTTACTTTTTCAATGAAAAAAAGATGAACTGTCCTTGCCAAAGGGCTACTGAGGCAGTTTCTGTAGTTTTTGCCGGGCGGCCTGTACAGCCTCGGCATCGGGCGATTTATCGATAATGGATTGCAAAGTAGCCCGGGCCTGAAAATTTTCACCCAAAGCAATATAATTATCCGCAATGAGGAGAAAAGCCCGGCTTCGCCATTTCTCAAAAGCAATAAATTTTTTATCCAGTTCAAACAAAACCTCCAGCGATTCCCGGTGTTTAGCTTGTTTAAACAAGATATCGCCCCAGAGATATTGCGCTTCGGCCCCGCTTTGGTCATTGCTGGTGCTGGCCAGTTTTGAAAGTAGCGAGGCCGAGGCATAGTTTTGTTTTCGGTAGGCAAGCTTACCCAGGTAGAGGGTGGCGCGGTTTTTAATGGCCACGCTTTCGCCCTGGCCCAGCACCTGGTTGGCGAAGTAATTGAGAGAATCATCCCTTTGGAGTTCATAATAGCTTTCTACCAATCCCAACCAGGCCTCACTTTGCTCCCGCTTGCTTTGGGTAACGGAGGCTAGCAAGCGATAAAAGCTTACAGCCGGGCGGTAATCCTGGCTTTGAAAATAAAGCCCCGCAACACGCCGCGCCGAACGGGCCAGATAAGGATTGCCTGCATCCTGGGTTACCTGGCGATGATAGTTAAGGGCATTGCTCAGGTCATTGAGCCGAAAATAGGACTCACCCAAAAAGTAAAGCCCTTCTCCTTTATATACACTACTTGGGTAATTGCTCAAATACTGCTGAAACAAGCGCGCCGCCGCCTCATATTGTTGGTTGAAATAGGCTGTTTTGGCATTTTCAAAATAAATGCGCTCGGCAGTTTGGCTGTTGGGATTAGCTTCTCTAAACTTGGCTACCAGGGGATTTAGTTCGGCTTCTCTTCCCTGGGCCGAGAGTAGCTCTTGCAGGCTCAGCAGCGCATCCGAAGCATTGGGATGGGTGGTATAATCATTTACAATTTTCTTATAATCTTCAATAGCCGCATTTTGATTGCCAATATTGGTGTAGGCCAGGCCCCGCACCAGCAGGGCATCGGGCACCAGCGGGCTGTTGGGCTTTTCACTCACCAACTGGCTCAAGCTCGCGATGGCCGGGGCATAGCTGGCATTGTCCAGGTCCACCAAAGCTTTTTGATAAAAAGCCCGGTCGCGGTAAAGCGAATTGGGGAACTGGGAAATCAAAGCCTCAAAACTGGCCTGAGCCACCGTAGGTTGGTTTTGCAGGTTGGCTACTACGCCGCGCTGAAAATAGGCATAATCCTGGTCGGCATACTTAAGCGCAATGACCTGGTCATAAAAGCGCTGAGCATTGGGATAATCTTTTTCGGCATAGTAGCAGTCAGCCAGGCGAATAAAAGCATCTTCCAAAAAACGCCGCTCATCTTGAGGATTGCGTAAGCTAACATAATACTGCAAATGAGGAATGGCACGGGCATATTCTTCCGTATTGTAGTAGGCATAGGCCAAGCCATAGTGAGATTTGGCGGTGTAAGGATAATTGGGCTGGTCAAGGGAGAGAATTTGCTGGTAGTAGGGGATGGCGGCTTTGGGATTTTCGCCCAGCAGGTGGGCCTCGGCCAGCCAGTAGTTGGTCTCGAGGGCCAGGGCGCGGATGGAAGGATTTTGGAGCGATTTCCCAAACAAGCCGGCGGCAGCAACAAAGTTTCCCTGGTTAAAATATTCACTAGCCCGGGCAAAGGTGATTTGCTGATAAGCAGCCAAGACTGAGGGGCTTTTTTGAGGAATGGATTCCAGGTAGGCCAGGGCTTCATCCAGCTTCTTCGAGTAGAGATAGGCTTTGCTGAGCAAATCCAGGGCCTCATTGCGGTCGGGATGCTGGGGGTAGTTCTCGACTATCTTTTTGAGCTGGGCGATGGCTTCGTCGTAGCGTTCCAGTTCAAAATTGAGCTTGCCCAGCAGCCAAGTAGCTTCTTGTTCTATCTGGGCCTCAAACCGACGGCCTTGGGCTTGTTCTAGGGCCGTTACGGCAAAGCGCTTGTTTCCGTCGCGCAAGTAGGCTAGCCCTAGGTAGTAGGCTGCCGACTGGCCAAGCTTGTCATTGGTTGTGGCAATGTTTTGTAGGCTTTCGGTAGCTCCCTTAAAATCACTGGTTTGATATTGGCTTAAACCCAAACGATAAGACGTGGCCGGGGCCGGGGTCTGATTGGTCAAGCCCAGGTATTGGCGGTAGTGGTAAAGGGCTTTTCCAAAATTTTCCAGGGCAAAATAGGCATCTCCGGTGAGTAAATGCACTTCGGCAAGCTGGGCCAGGGTTTGGTTTATTTGCAAGAGGGGCTCGGTGTAGGCAATCAGTTCTCGGGGCTTGCCTGTCTGATTGTAAATATCGGCTATTAGGATTGGCGTGAGGGGGGCAAAAATTTCGGAAGGGGAGGCTTTTTCCAAATCCTTTAGGGCAATGTTGAAGCGTTGCTCTTTATAAGCGATGTAGCCTGCATAATAACTGGCTGGGGCGGCGTAAGGGGCGGCTCCGGCCTTCAGTTTGTCAAAATACATCAAGGCCTGATTGAACTGCTTGCGCTGAAAATAGGCCATCGCCAGCCTAAAGTTGCGGTCGGCCTGCTTTGCTGGACTTAGGCGGCGCGCTGGCACTTTCTCATAAAAATCGATGGCCCGGTCATACTCCTGTCTTTCATAATAGACCTCAGCCCATTGAAAATAGGCATCGAGGGCCTTAGGGTGAGCCGGATGGCGGCTCAGAAAGGCTTCCAGGCGGGTATCGGCATCGGGTGCCTGGCTACGAAGGGCGCACAGAGCCACGTAGTATTCGGCTTCAATCCGTTTCTCGGCATCTGTCCCCCGCTCCAAATAATCAAAAAAAACAAATTTGGGCAGCGGGATAAAGATTTTTTTCCAATAATTGCAAACCATCTTCAAAGCGACGGTAACTTTCTTCATAAACCGCCGTGCTTTGGGCCATCAGTGAAGCAACCACGGACACCCCTGCCACAAGTCCCAGCAATATTCGGAAAAGAAATAATCGCATACGCTCCTAAGTTTTTGATAAACAACTACATCATAAAAAACAACACTCTTGCTGAAAAGAGAAATTCCCTGCAAATATGAAAAATTAAAGAGAGGGGCAAAAAAAACCGCCTCTAATTGTTCTTAATTTAAAAAAAAACTGCTGTGGACTTTGGCAATAAATTGATTTTAAACGAACATTACCGGGCTTTATTTCCCCACAGCTTAAAGCCTTAGGGTAAAAAATATTTGCTCAGAATTCAATAAAAATTAAGTGTCAGGCACTCTATACCTTTTACAATCTGCTCATATTACAAGAAAAGTTCAGGGGAGCTTGATTGCGGAGAAGCCTTGACTTCAAAAGACATTTTCAATGCCCCTTTAAAAAAGCTATGCTGTTTTGCCCAAAAGAGGCTGGCCACATTACTTGCGGCTTGTGGAGGCGGTTCAAGTCCCGAACCTGCTCCGCTCATTAGTTTTGAGCAGTTTTGCGATATTTGAATTGCTGCTTTTTCAGCCCCTATAAGCCAACGAATTAAATAAAAAAGCCCCAAATTTCTTCGGGGCGTTTCTGATATATGGTTTATTCAATTTAGGCAACTGTGATCTTATTTTCCAAATATACATCTTGCACATAGTTCAACAACTGAACTCCGCTCTCAAAATCTCTCTGGAAGGCCTTTCTTCCTAAAATCAGACCCATTCCACCGGCTCTCTTATTCACTATCGCAATTTTAACCGCTTCTGCTGTGTCATTGTCTCCTTCAGAACCTCCACCACTGTTAATCAAACCTGCACGACCCATATAAGAGTTAATCACTTTGATAACGACACATATCTATCGGATTGTCATTGCTAAGTTCTGTGTACATTTTGTCATCATACTTACCAAACTTAATGTTTTTGAAGCCAGGGTGATTATGATCAGGCATCTTTTGTTTGATGATGTC
>JAAUUB010000256.1 GCA_012031215.1 Microscillaceae bacterium
TGTTTATTTGGTTAAATTGTAAAGGGGAAATGATATTGTACGATACGGGAAAAATGCTTGAAAATGAATGCTTGAAATTACCCGAACGGTTTGAAAATATTCAATTACACGAATATATAGTGATGCCCAACCATTTCCACGCCATTTTGGAATTCGTTGGAGCAACCCTTGTAGTCGCCCAAAATAACGGTGATGAACAACAACAAATAGTGCAACCACAAGGGATTGCTCCTAGGGGTAAAACCGTTGGTGATAGGGTGGGTGCATTTCAATCCATTGTTAGGTGGAATATATTCGTGGGGTTCGGCATAGGTTTTTTTTAGCGGGCTTTTTCCTTCGCCAACTCCCGAAGGGGCTTCTTGCCTCTTCACGTTGTTCTCTGGTCTGTTTGTTTTTCTACTTATATTATAGAGGGAGCCGCGGAAATTTGGCAGTGTTTGCAGATTTGCTCCATATTGCGTTCGCTTTTGGCTTGTTCGGCCACCACCGCCCGGCTTTGGCTTTCACTGAATTAGTGCTATTTTATGGGATTAGAAAGTCAAGATTTCTTTCCTTACTTTTTACCTCCGTTTTGGTAACGCTACCTGGAGGGGAAAACAAGTGCTTCTTAATTTACTTATCTTCTTGCCAAAAAATCCGGTTTATTTTTTGGATAAAAAAAAACCAGGGCTATCTTTGCACTCTCGTTTTGCCTCCTTAGCTCAGCTGGTAGAGCAACTGACTTGTAATCAGTAGGTCGCTGGTTCGATCCCGGCAGGGGGCTCACACACCAAAAAGCCCATCCATTAGTTGATGGGTTTTTTTATTTCCTTTTTGTCTTATTGGAAGTTTTTTTGCCTTTCTTCACTTTTCAGAGTGCCCCTTCCCAGATCGTGTAATGCGCCGGAAAATGCGGTCGCAGCCTTAGGGCCTGCTCGAAAAGTCCAAAAAAAGCCGAGCCAGAACCCGTCATAGCGGCATAAACCGCCCCCTGGGTATAGAGTTGTGTCTTTATTTCGGCCAGTTCGGGATACAATTCCAACACCGAGGCTTCAAAATCATTGTGCAGATATTGGGGCCATTTTTGCCGGGGGCGGGCCAGTATGGCTTCCAGGGTTTGGGATGGAATTTGTGGCTTCACCTGGGCATAGGCTTCGGCACTGCTGATGTGCCGATGTGGAAAACCAGCCCAATAAAGGGGGCAGAGAAGGCAAATCCTGCATTTCTACCCATTCATCGCCCTTGCCTTGCACTAGCCGGGGCTGGTTTTGGATAAAAAAAGCGCAATCGCTCCCCAGGCGGCGGGCGTAGTTTTCCAGGGCTTCGGGGCTCAGTTCCAGCGAAAAAATCACATTCAGCAATTTCAGGGCAAAGGCCGCATCAGAAGAGCCGCCGCCCAGGCCCGCCCCCGTAGGCAAGACCTTGTGGAGATGCATTTGTACAGGGGGCAGGTCAAAGTCGGCTCGCAATAGCTCATAGGCCCGCACGCACAGATTGTCTTTTCCGTCTGGCGGAATGGCTAAACCACTTGAAGAAAAGGAAAAATGCGCCGCAGGGAGAATTTCAAGGGCATCCTGCCAGCCAATGGGCCAAAACAAAGAGGCTATGTCGTGGTAGCCATCCGGTCTTTTTTTGAGAATTTGGAGGCCGAGGTTGATTTTGGCGTTGGGAAAAGCAATCATAGCGACAAAATAAAGTGCGCAAAAATGAATTTTTCTGCTAATTTAGTTCAGGAAAGCAAGGGAATTGCGCAAAAGCTTTAAAATTTACTTTGCGGCGGTTTATGAAAGCACTGATTTGTAAGCAATGGGGAAAACCAGAAGATTTGATGTTTGATGAACTTCCTGAGCCACAACCCGGCCCCTATGAAGTCAAGATTCGGGTAGAGGCCGTAGGGCTTAATCTGCCTGACCTGCTCATGATTATGGGCCGCTACCAGGCCAAGCCTCCCTTTCCTTTTGTGCCTTGTGGCGAGGTGGCGGGGGAGGTAGCGGCTTGCGGAGCCGAAGTGCGCGAATTTGCCGAAGGCGACCGAGTGCTGGCACTTTGCGGCACGGGCGGTCTGGCAGAATATGCCCAGACGGAAGCAAAATATGTGTGGCATTTGCCCAATGGGATGAAGGCTGAAACGGGAGCCGCCCTGGGAGTGGCCTATTCCACGGCCTATTTGGGCTTGGTCAGTCGCGCCCAAATGCGTCCCGGCGAAAAACTACTCGTCCACGGAGCTGCCGGGGGGATGGGACTGGCGGCCGTAAACCTAGGGGCCTTTTTGGGGGCCGAGGTCATTGCGACGGCCAGCAATACCGACAAGCTGGCCCTGGCCAAACAGCAAGGAGCCAAACACCTGATTGCCTACCTGGAAACCGATATGATAGAAACCGTGCGACAGCTCACCCAGCAAAAGGGGGTGGATGTGGTGTATGACCCCGTAGGTGGTGATTTGTTTGACCAGTCTTTGCATTGTGTGGGCTGGGAAGGGAGATTGCTTTCCGTAGGTTTTGCCAGTGGGCGGATTCCGCAGGTATCCATCAACCGCTTGTTGATGAACGGCCTCTCGATTTCGGGTCTCTTTCTGGGAGGCTACAAACATCACCAGCCCGCCCGCTTGCAAAAAGCACTCAGCGAACTGATACGTTGGCACAACCAAGGGGGCATTCGCCCGCATATCGCCCGAATTTTTCCTTTTGAAGAAGCCAGGCAAGCCCTCACCTATTTTGCCAGGCGCGAAACCCTGGGCAAGGTAGTGGTATGCTTATCTTGACACGGGGCCAAACATCGTGTTTTTAAGAACAAAAGATAAGTCCTGCTCAAAAAAATGCCCGCCCCCGGCAGGATTCGGCTGAATGTCGCGTGCCAACCAAAAGAAAATGCGCCATAATCTGATAAAACTTCTTATTTTTGAAGTTTAATTGAAGCCTGATTACTCAAATCATTTTATAAAAATTATGGCAAAACACCTTAAGATTGGCTTATTTGGCTTCGGCTGTGTGGGGCAGGGTCTCTACGACATTATCGAGAAAACTGACTTCAAAGCGGAGTTGGCCAAAAATTTGTGTGAAAGACCGTCGGAAAAAACGCAGCATTCCCATGGAGTACTTCACCTTTGACCGCAATGAATTACTTTTTGATGAGGATATTAATGTCATTGTAGAGTTGATTGACGATGCGGCCGAAGCTTATAAAATTGTCAAAACCGCCCTCCAAAATGGCAAGCACGTGGTTACGGCCAACAAGAAAATGATGGCCGAGCATCTCTACGAATTTGTTGATTTGCAAAAAAAGCATGGGGTTTCTCTTTTATACGAAGCTTCTGTTTGTGGCAGTATTCCCATTATCCGAAACCTGGCCGAATATTACGACAACGAAATGCTTCACTCGGTAAGTGGTATTTTCAATGGTTCTTCTAATTATATTCTCACCAAAGTCATCCAGGAAAAACTTTCCTATGACGAAGCCCTCAAACAGGCCCAAGACCTGGGATTTGCCGAAACCGACCCCACCCTGGATGTGGGCGGCTTTGACCCCAAATACAAACTTTGCATCGTTACGGCGCATGCCTATGGGGTGTTTGTGGCCCCCGAAGAGGTTTTTAATTATGGTATCCAATCACTCAGTGAATGTGATCTTGAATTTGCTTCCGAAAAAGGCTATAAACTCAAGCTCTTGGCCAATGTGTTGCGAGTAGGCGACCAACAACTGACCCTTTTTGTGATGCCCTACTTTGTGCCCCGGGAGCATTACCTCTATTATGTGGAAATGAGTACAATGGCGTCATTGTAGAAGCGGCTTTTTCAGACAAGCAGGTGTTTGTAGGCAAAGGGGCCGGGGGGCATCCCACAGGCTCGGCCGTGCTATCTGACATCTCTGCCCTGCGCTACGATTACAAATACGAATATAAAAAATATGCGCTGGGCAAGTGTTTTGATTATACCCGCGATGTAAAGATGGAGGTTTATCTTCGCTATCATCGGGAAGAAGATTTGAAACTGTTTGATTTTGAAGATATTAGCATCAAATACTGCGGAAAGCATTACAACTATGTGATTGGGCAGATTTCCCTGGCCCAGTTGTTTGAAAAACAGGCGGAAATAAAAGCCCGTGCCATTTTTATTGCCAATACCGGCCACAAGGTGGAACTGGCCCATACCCCAGTAACCTCGAATACTTATGCCGGGGTGCAATAGGCCTTTTTTCAAAGTCGGAGCTGGCCGCGCCTTTTGGGGGCGGTCTTTTTATGCTCTTGGCCAGCAAAAAAATAAACCGCCTCTAATCAGAGACGGCCTATTTGCACTAAATACCAGACTAACACTTGAACAATCGTTTTACCAAACCCTATTCTTTATCTTTGGAACGAACGCACACTCAGTGCCTCGGTTTGCCCCATGAATTGACTTTCTAAGCTTGTTTTCTTTTCCAAATCTGCTTTCACGGCCATCGGCAGGCCAGGATAAAGGGCCTGATTTTGCAAAGCTTGCCAATATAGCGGATGATACTCCCCTATTTGCGAAGCCAGACCCAGATTTCTTTGATTAGGCACAATTTGCACAGGTTGGGAAGCACTGAAGGCTTCTTTTCAGGACTAAGCCAGATGGCCGATTCGTTTTCGTAGCTAAGCCAGGTAGCTGTCCGGGCATTGGGCTGCCATTGCACCTGGTCGCGCACCGTGATTTGGCTCAGGGTCCAGTGGCCGCTCTCGAGAGGCTGATAGCAAACGCGCACCTGATGCCCCTGATAGATAAACTTCTCGCCACAATACACCAGTACATCCTGCTTTTCGTCGGCAATTTGCTGATAGCTTACCTGAACTATGGCCAGACTTTGCTTATCGAGGTAAATTTTTCCGGCAAATACGGCTTCTTTGTTGCGAGTGGCTTTGGGTAAAAATTCTATTTCATAACACATTCGGCCGGCTTGCAAGCTTTCTCCCAAGACCCGAAATTGGTAGCGGGGATTTAAACGTGGTGATACCTGTGCTTTTGGACCTTTTTCCATAAAAACAGCCGGATATTTCACCAAATCGTATGCGGTGAGGCCCAGGGGGCCACCTTTCAGTTGGATGGCGGTTCCGGGCTGAAAATTTGCTTCGCTGCTCCGGGCTTCGTAAATCCGGGCCTGGTCGCCGGGATGGGTAAGCACCTGGTGGCGGCGAGTATCCAGAAAACTGGTATTGTATAAATCACCCTGGTGATATTGCTGATAGGCCTTTTGGTAATCAAAACTTTGGGCATAAGGCTGGTAGTATAGGTGGCCGCTGGCCTCGGTTAGCTGGGCGTAATGACCGTTTTGGGCGATGGTTTCCCGGTAGATGAAGTGCTTTTCCTGAGAGTTTTGGGCATATTGCCGGGGGCGTTGGGCCAGGGATTGCTCCAGAAGTGCTTCGCCAGATGGTATTTCCTGGTTTTGGGCCGATAGCCCATTGAGCAGGTAAAGACTGAAAATGATTCCTTTCAAAAAAACGCTTACGATTAAACTTTTCATTTTTTGGTATTTGATTTTTTTGGGTGAGGAAGAACTCAGGAAAATTACCAAGCTCTTTTCACTCACAGAAGCAAATACGCAATCAGAAATTTTTGGATAAAACCAGTCTAAGTCAGGGAGTGAGTTTAAGAAGCATCTTTCAAAAAATTAAAAAAATATGCTTATTTATCAGAGAATATAAGGCAATATCAAAGATTACAAATTAATCAAATAGCTGATTTTCAGTATATTAAAAAAATATATCTTTTTCATCAAGACAAAAATTACACTTCAAAATGGTAAGTACTTTTGTAAAAAATAAGCCCCTTAGAATAACTATTTGGCTAGAAAGGCAAGGCCTCTAATTCTCAATCCGCATAAAAAAAGGAGGAAGCATTTCTTCCTCTTTTTTTATTAACCCATTAAAAACCGTACGTAA
>JAAUUB010000040.1 GCA_012031215.1 Microscillaceae bacterium
GGGGGATGATTTTGTGGGCAAAGCCCTGGCCGACAAGCGCCTGCTCAACAGCCTCCGAAGTGAATACGGCCGCTGGGTGGATTATGTCATTGAGTTTAGCCGGGCCATTAACAACCTCGTCGGATATTTTGACGAACTGGCCATTCAGGGCTTCCCCCCGGAGATGAACGCCCCCGAAAAGCTGGATTTTTACTTCGGTACTTTTTTACAAGAAATCGTAGGAGTACCCGAAAGTGAGATTTATAAAGAAGTTGCCCAGTATAATGAACTCCTGAAACAAGACGAAAACCTGGGGGAATCCTGGTTTTTTAATGAGGTTCGAAAGAAATACCCGGAGTTTCAAAGCAAATACAATCAATACCTTAAGCGCCGCGAAACGCCCCGCTCTCTGGATGTACTGGAATATATCCGCGACCATTCCCCCTTTTTGCAGAAAGAGCGCAATGAATGGATGAAGCTGGTGATGAGCATTGTGCGGAACACCGCCCTTTATTTTGAACCGCAAATCCGTACGAAAATCATTAACGAAGGCTGGGCCAGTTATTGGCACGATGAGCTTTTTCGGCAAGATGCCCGCATCCGGGGCCACGAAATCGCCTATGCCCGCATCAATGCCGCCGTTACTTCGGTGAGTCGGGTGGGGCTAAATCCTTATGCCATTGGCTTGCGCCTCATCCAATACGTGGAAGAACTGGCCGGCAAAGGCAAACTGGATTTTCGATTTCAACAAAACCCCAGCATTGCCTACCGCGAAAACTACAACCAACAAACCCAGCAGGGTCGGGAAGCCATTTTTGCCCTCCGCAAGCATTTTTCTGATTTTACCCTTATCAACACCTTCGTGGACCAAGACTTTGTGGATGCCCACGACCTCTTTGTAATGGGCCGTAGGGTGGATGAAGACCGGGGCGTGTACCAATATTATGTCAAAAGCCGCCGGGGAAAAGACTATAAAAAAATGTTGGTTGATTCCCTCTATCATCCGCCCCGCATCACCGTGGAGGAAGAAAATACCGATGACGACAACCTCTACCTGGTGCATCATTTTGAAGGCAAGCCTTTGATTAAAGAATTTATCCGCGATACCCTCCTGGGAATCGAATTTCTGTGGGGTGCTCCCGTGCAACTGGAAACAACCGAAATGTATGCCTCTGATTTTGAAGACGAAGAATATGATGAAGTGCGGGTGCTTTATACTATGCGCAACCGACAGCTAATCAAAGAAGAATTATAGGGGTTTATCCCGCCTTTTTAGACAGCGGGACAGCTTTTTTTTCTCTTTAACGTTCCATTAACCCCTTGAAAAGGACTTCTCTTTTGTTTTTGGCGTTACTTTGCAATAGATATTTTAAACTCTAATCAAGTCTAAGCATGATGAAGCGTGCCCTTTTATTAACTGGATTTATGGTGATGACCCTGAGTATGGTGATGGCGCAAAATCTGCGGCCTGCTACACCCACCACCAAGCAAAGCACGATGCTCTGGAATAAAACAGAGCACGATTTTCAGAATATCCCCCAGGGAGTTCCGGTTTCTACCACATTTAAAGTTACAAACAAATCAGGTAAGCCCTTGATTATTAAGGAAGTAAAACCTTCTTGTGGCTGCACGACCCCTACCTATACCACTGACCCCATCCGCCCTGGTGAAGCAGGTGAAATCAAAGCCCAATACAATGCGGCAGCCTTGGGAGTATTTAATAAGTCTATCACGTCATTACCAATGACCCCGACAACCCAACCATATTGCTCTATATCAAAGGAAAAGTAGTGGAAGCCGGACAATAGAATGGCCGAAAAAATGCTGTATAAAGGTCAGAGATAGCCAATATCTCTGGCCTTTTGATTTTGAAGGAATTTGCTGGCCTCTGTTAGTCAAAGCGAATGGCTTTCACCGGAAGAATTTGGCTGATGATGAGCGTGGGCAGTAACAATACCAGGGCAATCAGCCCCAAAGTGAGCAAATTGACCACCATAATAATGCCCCAGTCCCATTCTATCGGAACGGCACTCATATAATAGTTTTCTGGGTTGAGAGGCACCAGCCGGAAATAATATTGAAGGGCGCAAAAGCCCAGCCCCACCGCATTGCCCCAGCCCATTCCCCTCAAGACCAGCAAAAGCCCTTTGTAGATAAAAATACGCCGCACTTGCCGGTTGCTGGCCCCCAGGGCTTTGAGCAGCCCAATCATTCTCACCCTTTCCATAATCATAATCAGTAGGATGGAAACAATGTTGAAGCTGGCCACCACCAGAATCAAGCCCAGAAAGATGGCCACATTTTTATTCAGCAGGTTAAGCCAATCAAAAATATCGATGTGGCGGTCGGTGATGCTTTCCAGCCCCATGTCATAATTCATAAAATCCAAGACCTCGGGAATGACCTTTTCTTCCAATGCGGTAAAATCTTTGGCCCAGATTTCGTAGCCCCCCACCAGCGAATCGGGCCATTCGTTGAGCCTTCGAATCAGGTTAATATCCCCCAGGATGATGTTTTCATCAAACTCTTCCATTCCCGTCTGATAAATGCCACTGATGCGTAGCTTGCGAAAGCGGGGTGGGTCTTGCACAAAAAACATCAGCAGGCTATCGCCCACCTGCCTCTGAAGACGGTCGGCAACCTTTTTGCTAATAAGAATTTCGGAGCTATAGCCTTTTTTTTGCGAAATGGGGAATTTTCCAATCAGAATATTATCTTTGAAGCGTTCTACGGGATAATCTTTGCCTAAACCTTTGAGGATAACGCCCCACACTTCGGTATCCGTTTTCAGGATGCCGGCTTTTTGGGCAAAAGCGTAAAGGTCTTGTACCGAAGCCATTTGCGCACGTCGCTGATAAAGGTCGGTATGTATGGATAGGGGAGGGGCCTCATAGGCATTGCTGAGGCTACGCTTAATGACACGCAGATGACCACTAAAGCTGAAGAGCTTTTGCTGCACATTGTGCTGAAAGCCCAGCAAAATGCCAAAAGCTACTAAAACAGTGGCCAGGCCAAGGGCAATGCTCACAATGGCAATTCGGCTCACAATACTGGAAAATGACTTTTGCCCCTGCCCCAGGCGTTGGGCGACGAAATAGTAGAAGTTCAAAGCAAGTTTTATATTGAAAGCCAAAGCTACTTAAAAAACCCTGGCATTGGCAAAGGATTAAATACATTTGTTTAGCAAGAGGCGCACAAACCTTATGAAATCACGATTTGCGAAGTTTATGGCCTGTTTATTGGCCGCCCAGTTTTTGTTGCCCGGCTTTCACGCTTGCACCCCGCGCTTGCCCGCCCACACAAGTCCAAGGCTAGCCAAACTGACCAAAACGCCGGCCGAAATGCAGGTGGGGGCCTCTCAATTTCGGCAATATCTCCCCCAACTGGCCCAAAAACGCGTGGGCCTCGTGGTCAATCATACCTCGCGCCTGGGGGCGGCACATCTGGTAGATACCCTGCTGAGTCTGGGTGTAAAAGTGCAAAAAGTATTTGCTCCCGAGCACGGCTTCCGGGGAGATGCTGACGCTGGCGAATATCTGACCGATGGGCGCGACCCCCAAACTGGCCTTCCTATCGTCTCACTTTATGGGCAAAACAAAAAGCCTTCTCCAGAAGAAATCCAAGATTTGGATGCCGTGATATTTGATATTCAGGATGTGGGTGCGCGCTTTTACACTTACATCAGCACAATGCACTACGTGATGGAGGCCTGTGCCGAGCAAAATAAGCCCATCATTGTGCTGGACCGCCCCAACCCAAATGGAGGCTATGTGGATGGCCCAGTACGGGAAGAAAAATTTAGCTCATTTGTGGGCATGCATCCCATTCCCGTCGTGCATGGCCTCACTGTGGGAGAGCTGGCCCGCATGATTAATGGCGAAGGCTGGCTCAAAGGAGGCCTGAAATGCGAACTGCTGGTCGTCCCCGTAGAAAATTACCGCCACGCCGACCAGGTTTCCCTGCCCGTAAAGCCTTCGCCCAATTTACCCAATGATGCATCGGTGCGTTTGTATCCTTCGCTATGCCTTTTTGAAGGAACCCAAATCAGTGTGGGGAGGGGCACTTTTTCCCCTTTTCAGGTCATTGGCGCACCTATTCCAGGCTTGGGAAAATTCGTGTTCACTCCGACCAGTATTCCAGGAATGTCTAAAAACCCCAAGTACCTGGGCAAGGAGTGCTATGGCATCGATTTTAGGAACCGAAGAGTAAAAGCCGAATTTACCCTTCGTTATTTGCTTGACTTTTACCACAAATACCCAGAGAAAGACAAGTTTTTCAATGATTACTTTGATACTTTGGCGGGCACAGATAAGCTCAGACAACAAATAAAGGCTGGATTGAATGAATCACAAATCCGACAAAGCTGGGCCGAAGACTTGGCCCGCTACCGCCAGCTACGGGAAAAGTACTTACTCTATCCCTAATCTCAGAAAGCAGGCCCCGGGCTTGTTTTAGCCTGTTTGCCAAAGGCCAAAACACCCTGTTTTGGCCTTTGAAAAAACCGCTCAGATAATCATGCCCCCATCGGCCACAAAAGAGGCCCCCGTGCAGTATGAAGAAGCCTCCGAGGCCAGGAAAAGGGCCAGTCCGGCCATTTCTTCGGGTTCGGCCATACGATGCAAAGGAATATTCTGAAGCACCATATTGTAAATGCCTTCATTTTTCCAGAGTGCTTCGCTCATCTTGGTTTTTACCAGCCCGGGGCAAATGGCATTGACCCGAATGCCGTCTCGCCCCCAATCGCGGGCCATCACCTGGGTCATAGAGATGGCGGCGGCTTTGCTCACGCTATAAATCCCGGTGCGGGGGTCGGGCCGGATGCCCGCAATACTGCTGATGTTGATGACCCGGCCCTTGTTCTTTTTCAATTCCGGGTAGGCTATTTTTCCTAGCATAAACATCCCTTTCAGGTTGACCTCCATAATCTTGTCAAAGGCAGAATCTTCGGTATTGACCACCGGGCCAAAAGCCGGATTGGTGGCGGCATTATTGACAATGATGTCAATTCGCCCGTAGGTTTCCAGGGTCTTGTCCACCAGTAGCTGAAGTTGAACGGCATCCCCATTGTGGGCGGCTATACCAGTGGCTTCCAGTCCTTCCTGGCGCAGGGCATCAGCTACTTCCTCCACAGCTTCTTGTTTGCGGCTTGAAACGACCACTTTGGCACCCGCTTGGGCTAGTCCCCGGGCAATGGCCTCTCCAATGCCCTTGCTGGCCCCGGTGATGATGGCTACCTGCCCATCAAGGCGAAATCTTTCCAGTAAATTCATAATTAAAGTGTTATATTTCCTAAGAATATTCTAAAAAAAAACAAATTAGTGGAAGTGCAAAAAAAACGGGGCAAAATTGTAGAAGCCAGCCATTACAAGCCCGAGGAACCAAATCAGTTCTGGAAAGTGCTTGAATCGGAAAACACTCGGAATTTTTGTAATTTGGCACTTTGGCTCAGGCCCAAATAGCCGAAGAGAAAAGACTTTGGGAAAAATCCGGGCAAATGCCAGAAGAAAAGACCTAAACCCTTTCCTGATTATGCTGAAAAGAAAGGAGCGCCAACAAAAACCTATTCATTAGCCAACTCAATCTATGAAAGAATATTTACGGGGCGATGCCGAAAAACTCAATGATACTGAAAGGGCCATTGAGAAAGCCCTGCGCCCCTTGCAGTTTGAAGATTTTACGGGCCAGGAAAAACTAGTGGCCAACCTGAAAATATTTGTGCAGGCCGCCCGGCAAAGAAAAGAAGCCCTCGACCACGTCTTATTGCACGGCCCGCCCGGCCTGGGCAAAACCACTCTTTCGCACATCATTGCCCAAGAGCTTAAGACTAGCCTCAAAACCACTTCCGGCCCCGTATTAGATAAGCCCAGCGACCTGGCGGGCCTTCTTACCAATCTGGAAGCCAATGAGGTTTTGTTTATTGATGAAATTCACCGCCTCAATCCCATCGTGGAAGAGTATCTTTATTCGGCTATGGAAGACTATAAAATAGACATTATGCTGGACAGCGGACCAAACGCCCGCACAATTCAAATAGGCCTCAATCCTTTTACCCTCATTGGGGCCACCACCCGAGCCGGTTTGCTGACCTCACCCTTGCGGGCCCGCTTCGGGATTAAGGCCCGGCTCGAATACTACGATGCCGCCCTCCTGGCCAGTATTATTCAAAGGTCTTCGGCCATTCTGCAAACCCCCATTGCCGAAGAAGCGGCCTTCGAAATTGCCCGTAGAAGCCGGGGCACCCCCCGTATTGCCAATAACCTACTGCGCCGCACCCGCGATTTTGCCCAGGTAAAAGGGGGGGGAACTATCAGCCTGCCTATTGCCCAGATGGCCCTCGATGCCCTCGAGGTGGACCAATATGGCCTCGATGACATGGATAACCGGATACTCACTACCATCATCGAAAAATTTAAAGGCGGCCCAGTAGGCATTACCACCATCGCCACGGCTTGTGGCGAAGAAGCCGAAACCATTGAGGAGGTCTATGAACCTTTTCTGATTATGGAAGGATTTATCAAGCGAACGGCGCGGGGGCGCGAAGCCACCGAAAAGGCCTATCGCCACCTGGGGCTTAGTCCTAAGCCGGGCGCACCCGATTTGTTTGCCAGCTAGCCCGCGCAGGCAGAGGTGTATGGGTACTGGCCTACCCGCTCTGCCAAATTAGGCCTTTATTTGGCAACTTTCCTTGCCCGCAATGCGCTATATTTGGCATATCAAGCGGAATGGGCCCGGCCCAAAACAATTTAAGTATGAAAAAAATCTGGTGTATTTGTTTTTTAATGGGGATGAGCCTCTGCGGGGCCTGGGCCCAACGCAACAAAAATAAAGAGCAGGCCGAAACGCCTCCCTTGGAGGTGGTCAAGCCCGCCGCACTTGCCAGCGACAGCCTGGGCAAAATCCGAAGGCCGCTTCCGCCCGAAGACCTGGCCCGCCAAAAAGTGTTTCACAATATGGAAGAGGCCCTTATCATCCCCGACAGCGTGTATTTAATGGATTTCCCCCAGTTTTGCTGCTCGGAACTGCCCAAAGACATGGAAAAACTCATTCACCTCCAAAGCCTTTTTATGGGTTCTTCGGGGCTGGTGGTGCTCGACGCACGGGTGGGTACTTTTCAAAACCTGCAAATCCTGGATTTGAAGTACAACAACCTGGAAGACCTGCCTTCGGCCCTGGCCAATCTGAAAAATCTAAGGAGCCTGAACCTGCAAAAAACCGGTTTCGCAAAATTCCGGCCGTCATCGGGCAATTGCCCAGCCTCGAGGAACTAGACCTCAGTCTGAACCTGGGCTTGATGAAAGAGGGGACACTGCCCGCCGAGATTGCACAATTGCAAAACCTGCGGGGCCTGAACCTGGAAGGCAATATGCTGGTAGCCTTGCCCGAGGCAATGGGGCAAATGAGCAATCTAGAAAAACTAAATCTAAATGTGAACCGGCTCAAGCAGGTGCCTTCATTGGTGCTTAATCTTAAAGCCCTCAAAGCCCTCGAGCTCAAACAAAATGGCATCGTTTCGCTGCCAGATGCCCTAAGCAGCCTGGCCAGGCTTGAAGTGCTTAATCTGCAGCGCAATGCCCTCAAAGTGCTTCCGGCTTCCTTTGGTTTGCTCAAAAACCTGAAAATGCTCAACCTGGCCCAAAACCAGTTGACCGAGGTTCCGGCTTCTATTTTGAATATGGCCAATCTGGAAATATTGGATTTGTCTGAAAATCAACTGACACAATTGCCCAGTGGCTTGAACCAACTCAAAAGCCTGCGCGAACTGCACCTGGAAGGCAATCGGTTTTCGGCCGAGGAGATTAACCGCATCAAGAATCAGTTAGGTTTTATTGCCAATATTAGCTTCTAAGCCATGTTCAGATACAACTCCGGAATCTTTAGTTTTGCCAGCAGCCTGGTTATTTTGGCACTCCTTAGCTTTGGCATTTTGCGCTGGATAGGGATGGAAGCGGGCAGTTTTTTGGATTGGCTCATCGGCATCGGCACTTTTGCCTGGCTGATGACGGTGGTGATAGTTCCCTGGAACATTCACTTTGAGGCCCGCGCTGTATTGAACGAAGCCAAGATTTCTCAGGAAAAGCAGATTGAATTTGACCAAAGCCGTCTGCCTTTTGTGCGGCGTTTGGCGGGGGGTGCTTTGTGGCTGGCTCTGGGGCTACACCTGGTTTCGGCCCTGGGGCTCTATGCCCTGGCCTGGGCCAAAGTAAGTGTGGTGGGCTATTATGGAGCGGGGGCGGCTTTATTGCTCACGTTCTTGCGGCCCTCGGTCCGGGCTTACGAATACATCTCGGCCCGGCTCTATGCCATTCGCCAGGAAATTCAATATCCCCACGACGATGTGGCCACGCTCAAATATGACCTTGAACAAGCCAAATCAAGCCTAAGCAATCTGGAATTCCTGCTCAGCGAAATTGAAGAAAATGCCTGGCGGTTCCAGATAAACCAAGCCACCCAAAAAGCCCGGCAAGACCTGCAAAACCTAAGCCTGCAAATACAAAGCTGGAAAGAAGAAAACCAACGCGAACACGAGCGCCTCAGCAAAGAAACGCATCATGCCGTGGCGCAGCTCACCGAAGATGGAAAATTTATTGATAACCTGGTAGAGATTATCCGCTTTATCAAAAAAGTGTAGGAGGAAGCGCTGTGTGGGTATCAGCCCGGCGGACTACCCGGTGGATGATTTGATCCAGTTCTTGCAGGCAAACCTGAAGCTTTTTGAGAATGTCCCGGTTAAATGGTTCGTGAGGATTTTCCAGGTCAAATAAATCGCAGAGGCCGAGCATAGTGGCAACCGGGCGGCGGATGAGGTGTGAGTGGATTTGGGCAATCTCCTGAAGAATTTCTTTCTGCTGTGCCAATTGAGTCTCGGCATTTTTTTGGGCCTCAATATCGCGCATACACAGCGAAAGGCCAATGACCTCCCCGGAAATATCAAAAACAGGGGCGATTTCCAAATGCACCCATCGGTGTCCTCCTTCCCACAAAGGCATTTGGGCCTCGGTACGGGCTTTTTTACCCGCAAAAGCCACTTCTACCATCGCCTGAATGCCTTTTTGGCGTGCTCCCGGAATGTGTTGCAACAAAGATTCGCCGATACGCAGGGTTTTGCCCGTCAGATATTTTCCCATCACGAGGGCCTGGGCACTGCAGGCCAGTATTTTAAGCTCTGTATCTAAAAAAATATTGGCCTCCGAAGCACTTTCATAAATGGCTTTAAGCCTTTGGGTCAGGGTTTTGAGGCGGGCTTTCTGTTGCTTTTGAGCACTTATGTCTTGAAAACATACATTAATTCGCTGGCCCGGCATAAGGATTAGCATAATCTGAAACCACTGCTGTTGGGGCGAAGCGTAGTATTCAAAATACAAGGTTTGTTGAAGATGGCGCAAATGACAGATTTTTTCGGCTAAAATCGCCCCCAAATCAGAGGGGAACAAGAAATCCAGGGACTTGCCGACCAGGTTTTGCTTCTGAGGGCTTTGGGTCGGTTGATAGCCCGGACTGATTGCTTCAATGTTTTCATCCTTGTTAAGAATCAGATAACCCTCCCGAACCGGGAGCCCCTCTTCCGGAGACAAGGTGTTTTTACTAAGGGTGAGATGGGTAGTAGGAAGCTTAGATTGCAAAAGTCCCAACCATTGCCAGGTATTTTGTGCGGGGCCCGCCCAAAGCTCCCCGGAAAAGCTTTTTTGCTCATCGTTTTGCCAGAGATGAAAACTAAAAGGGACTTTTGTCTCAGGTGTGGCGGCCAGCAAGGGCAATTTTCTTTGTAATTGTTTTTGTTCGGGCTGGTCCAGGGCTTGCCACCAGCTTCTGTGGGAAGCAGAAGACAAGATGAAAGAAAAATTTTTCCTGGGCAGAGGGGTTATGGCTCAGAATTTGGCCCTGCGCATCAAAGCAAAAATACAGAAACAAGGAAGAGGAGTTCCAAGTTTGGGCAGCTTGAAGCGCTGGTTGATGGTCAGAGATAGAAAGCATCTGGGCCATAGTATTGAAATTAAAGATAGTGAAACTTTAAACCAATTGTGAAATATCCTAACTCAATATAGCTCAATAGGTTTCATTTAATTGCGCTTTTCTTAGCATTTGCCAAATATATAAGCAAAACTACTCAGTGTTTTGCCAAAATAAAGCGTGAAAACTTTGGCTTTCACACTTTATCAAGGCAACTGGCTAAATGTTTCTATTTGGCCGCCGCATAGTTTTGAGCTACTTGCTCCCAATTGACCACATTCCAGAAAGCCTGTATATAGTCAGGACGGCGGTTTTGGTATTTAAGGTAGTAGGCATGCTCCCAAACATCGAGTCCCATAATAGGCTGTCCATTACAACCAGCCTCGGCCATGAGGGGGTTGTCCTGGTTGGCTGTTGAGCAAATCACCAGTTTGCCATTTTCTACACAAAGCCAGGCCCAGCCGGAGCCAAAGCGGGTGGCCGCCGCCGCCGCAAACTGCTCCTTAAACTTATCTAAGTCGCCGAAGGCCGACTGAATGGCATCGGCTAGTTCGCCACTTGGGCTTCCGCCGCCATTGGGAGAGAGGATGGTCCAGAAAAGATTGTGATTATAATAGCCACCACCATTATTACGAAGGGCCATATTGTCGCGGCCCAGATTGGTCAGAATTTCCTCAATGGTTTTGTTTTCCAGGTCAGTGCCTTGCACGGCGGCATTGAGGTTATTGGTATAAGCCTGGTGATGCTTGCCGTGGTGAATTTCCATGGTCATTTTGTCAAAATGCGGTTCCAGTGCCTCGTGCGCATAAGGAAGGGCGGGTAGTTCGAATGCCATTGTGATTTTAGTTTTTAAGGTTAAAAAAATTGTGTTGCAGGCCTTCGCCTTTTGTATAGAACTTAGCCAAAGGCCTTTTGTTAAGCCCAAATTTACTTCATTTTCGCAGATTTTGAAAAAAGCGGCTGAGTATTTCCTGGCATTCGGCCTCTAGCAGGCCTCCTATCACCTGGGTCTTGGGGTGCAATGGCGTATGAGGGGGCTGAAGTGCCTGAAATCGCTGATAACCTCGTTTGGCATCGGCCGTGCCAAAGACAATCAGTCCGGGCTGGGTCCAAAAAATGGCACCGGCACACATCAGGCAAGGCTCTAAGGTAACATAGAGGGCGCAGTGATGGAGATACTTAGCGCCCAGGGCGTAAGTAGCCGCTGTGAGGGCCAGCATCTCGGCATGAGCGGTCGGGTCTTGGAGCCTTTCGGTTTGGTTGTGGGCCTTGGCCAATACCTGCCCATTTCCGACTATGACCGCTCCCACCGGTATTTCCCCCTCTTCATAGGCCAGTTGGGCCTCACGCAGGGCCATTTGCATATAATATTCGTGGGTCATGGCGCTGCTACGGCCTCCATCGGGCCGGGGGCCGGTTCAGCAAAGTCTTTTAGCTGCGGAAGGTCATCGAGGCTGGCCAGACCAAAATGCTCCATAAACTTGGCACTGGTTCCATAGAGTATCGGGCGACCCGCCTGTTCTGCTTTGCCTTTTATGACAATCAGTTCTTTGTCCAGCAGCTTTTGCAGGGCATAGTCGGAGGCTACCCCCCGGATATTCTCGATTTCGCCTTTAGTGATAGGCTGGCGATAGGCAATGATGGCCAGCGTCTCGAGGGCGGCCTTGGAAAGCTTTTTCTTGGACTTTTGCCGGAGCAAAGTGCCAATGGTTTTGTGATGGGTTGGTTTAGACAAAAACTGATAGCCCCCGGCCAGGGCATATACCTGAAAAGGATAAATTGCACTTTCGTATTTGCGGCAAAGCCCCTCCAGCACGGGCAGCAGTTCTTCGGTAAAAAATTCCCTTTCCAGCGACTCGCGTAGGCAAGCCCGGATTTCGGAAAGGCTCAGGGGTTCTTGGGCGCAAAAAATAAGGGCTTCAACAGTGGCTTCTAAGTACAAGTGCAAGGTCATACTTTAATTTTTTTAATGCTAAATGGCTTATTTGGCGGGCACCTGGCCCAGACCAAAACAAAAATGGAATGAAAGATAGTCATATTTCTCAAAAATACCCCAGCACTTTTGCATAATGGATGCAAATGCCAGGATACTTGATGCTGATATTACAAAAAGGAAACATTTTTGCGCTGAGTTTGCAAAACAAATCTTATCATTGCAAGAAGCAAAACGTCATTCTATATGCTCCGAAAATTATTGCTGGCCCAGCGCCAACTCCTCGACAACTGGTATTACGCCCAGCGCCGTGTCTTGGACGCACTCTTAGGAGAATCGGATACTGCCGTAGAGGCCCCCGTGGTCAATTCGGTGCCCGAAGACCGGGAATTTAGCCTCTATGACTATTATTCACTCATTCGCCGCGATGATGTCCTTATTTCTTACAAAGGCCCGGTTACGGAAATTATCCTTTCAGAAATCAGCCGCGATATCCGCAATAAATTTGCTGACAACCCCAAGACCAGCAAAAAGCTATTTTCCATTTTTATAGAACTGGCCCAAAATATCTTGTATTATTCCTCCGAAAAAATCAACTATGGGGATCACCACGACAGCGTAGGTACGATTCTGATTACCCGCAAAGGCGACCACCATACCTTCGCCTGTGGCAACCTGGTAGAAAATAAATACATTGACCAACTCGTAGAGAGTTGCGAAACCATCAACAACCTTGACCGCGAAGAACTCCGGGAATACAAACGCCAAACCCGCAGCGGACCACAAAAAGACCGCAGCAAAGGAGCAGGCATTGGTCTGATTCAGGTAGCCCTCACCTCGGGCAATCCATTAGAGGTAGAGTCCCGGGCGGTCGATGATAAATACTCTTTCTTTTCTATTTCTGTAAAAGTTAGCTGAGCCGCCCATGCCGGATGCCCTGCGATTGCTTTGGATAACCGAAAATTACCCCCCCCGTCGCGGCGGAATGGCCGAATCCTGCGACCGCATCGTGTATCATTTGCGCCAGGCGGGTCATTGGGTTGACCTTTTTTACCTTTCGGAGCGAAGCCCGGGCCTCAAATGCCGCGCAGTGCAGGGGGGACGCGACTGGACCTTTCCGGTGGGCGCCGATGCGGCCCATAGCCTGAACCTGCTTTGGCTGGAACTGGAACAGCAGCAAGCCACCGCGAGATGGCAGGTTTTGCTTGCTTTCGGCGGATTTTTACCAGTCTTGGCGGCCCCAATTTTGCATCACTGGCTGCGCTTGCCTTTGCTTACGCTGCTTCGGGGCAACGATTTTGATACGGCCATTTTTTCTCCCCGGCGCCGCGAGCCCCTCTGGCAATGCCTGGAGGCTTCCGCCGCCATTGCGGTAGTGAGCCAGGACAAAAAGCAAAAAATAGAAGCCCTCTTTCCCCAAAAACCTGTTTTTTATACCCCTAATGGCCTGGATACCGAAGATTGGGAGGCCAGCCCCGGCGACCAGGCCAAAGCCAAAAGCTGGCGCGAAGAAAATATGCTTCCTGGCCAAAGGCTTATCGGCATTTTTGGTCATTTGAAAGAAAAGAAAGGGGTGCGTTTTTTTCTGGAAGCCGCCCAACAAACAGGCCGTCTTGCCGAGCTGCATTTCTTGTTTGTGGGCGATTTGGATGAAGACATCCATGACTTCCTGGCCAACCAGGCCGATCATATTGCCCATACCCATCACCCCTTTACGGACCGCTTCTCCCTTTTGCCCAGTTATCTGGCCTGCGATGCTGTGGCGGTGCCTTCCTTTTACGACGGAATGCCCAATGTATTGCTTGAGGCCGGCGCCCTGGGGCGGCCCTTTCTGGCGGCTCAGGTGGCGGGCCTGGCCGATGTACTGGCAAATGAGGTGCATGGCTTCCTTTTTCCGCCCAATAATATCCAGGCGGCCCGCCAGGCCCTGCTTGATTTTCTGGATTGTTCTCCGGAGGCCTGGCAAACCAAGGGGCGCGCTCTTCAGGCTCATATTCGGGAACATTACACCGCCGCCCGGGAATGCACCCGCTTGCAAATCATTCTGAGCCAGCTCAATCCCGGGGCTTAGTCAGCCAGCTTTCGGGTAGAGGCGCGCAGGACTAACTGGGTGGGAAAGACCTCTGTTTTTGGTACAAAAGGAAGGCCTTTGGCCAAACGCTCGGACTGTTCAAGAAACAACTGCACCACCGCCTGCCCCATCGCAAAGCCCGGCTCAGCCACGGTGCTGAGGGCTGGATTCGCAATTTCGGCCAGAGGGCTGTCGCCAAAGCCAATCACGGATACTTCTTCGGGCACCCGCCGCCCGGCTTCCTGCAATGCCTGCAAGGCGCCGATGGCCGTATCATCATTCACCGTAAAAATCCCGTCCAAGTCCTCGGCCTCGGCCAGCAGGGCATTCACCGCTTGCCGCCCCGCCTGGCGGTGGTCGGCCATCAGGCAGAGGGCAGGAGGGGGGGTAAGGCCAAACTGCTGATGTGCTTCGTAATAACCCCGCAATCGTTCATTGGTGATGCGCAGATTTTCGGGACCAGCCAGATGAACTACCCGACGGCAACCACTTCGGAGCAAATGACTTACCGCCGCAAAAGCCCCTTCAAAATTTTCAATGACGACCCGGTGGGTGGGCAGGTCTTCGCATACCCGGTCAAAGAAAATCAAAGGAATTTCTCTCTTCTCCACGTGATGGAAATGGGCATAATCCTGCGTTTCGCGGGCCATAGAAACAAAAATGCCATCCACTCGGCTGGAAAGCAAAGCCCGGATATTTTCCTGCTCCCGAATAAATGACTCATTGGACTGAGTCAGGATGAGGTTATAACCCCGGTCGTGCGCCACATCTTCCATGCCACTAATGACCGAAGAAAAAAAATGGTGCACCAAACTGGGGATGACCACTCCCAGCGTAAACGTTTTGCTTTGGCGGAGGCTTTGGGCAATTTGGTTAGGTTCATATTCCAACTGCCGGGCCAGCTCATTGACCAGTTTTTTGGTTTCCTGGCTGATGTCCGGATGGTCTTTCAAGGCCCGCGAAACCGTAGAAGGCGAAATATTGAGCTGGCGGGCAATGTCTTTGATGGTAATTTGTCCAGTTTTCATGGAGGGCAGTCAAAAAAAATAAAAAATGTATGTAAATCATCGAGGCTTACCTCCGCCCGCTTTTCCTGCTTTCAAAGGCAGGGTCTGCTTGCACGCAGCGAGGTAAATATTCCTTTAAAAAAATGCAAAAATTATACTTTAGAGTTCAAATATATCCAAAATAAAAGCAATCATTTGAAAGCAGGGCTAGAAGCAGCACTTATGAGCCAGGCTTAACCGCCCACTCTGGCAAAATCAGGTTTTTATTGCACAAAACCAAGAACAGTCCAGATTTGCGGAGGCCAAAAGTTTCATTCAAAAACGCCCGAAAAAAAGAGAAGCAGCGGGGATGTTATTTTTTTGCAAACGATTGCGAAATCGTTTACCAGAAAAAAATCTATTTTTATCGAAAAAATGGACTTTTTTAATCAAAAAATTTTCTATCATTGAGGAATGTCTGCAAAGTGATACCAAAATAATCACATGGCGGGAATTAATTTTTCCAAGATTTTTTTTTTCGTGAATCAACAAACACGTTTTTATCACAATTTATCTACAATTATGAAGCACGGTTACACCACCCATGCTCCGGCCCGCTGGTCTGCCACAGGTCAGTTGGCCCGCTCTGCTTCCTTTACGGGGGCGGTTTTGCACCGAGTGCTCCTGAGCGCTTTTTGTATGCTGATGGCCCTGGGCGCTTTTGCCCAAGAGCGGGTCATTACCGGAACGGTCAAAGATGCCAATGGCGAGGGACTGCCGGGTGCCAGTGTTTATATCAAAGGCACCACGCGCGGCACTGTTACTGATTTTGATGGCAAATTTAGCCTCAATGCCCGTGATGGCGAAACGATTGTGATTCAATCGATTGGCTATCTGAGCCAGGAAGTCTTGCTGGCCGGCCAAAGCACGCTGGATTTGCAACTCCAGGACGACATCCAACGCCTCGAGGAAATCGTGGTGGTGGGCTACGGCACCCAGCAAAAGAAAGATTTGACCGGTTCTCTGACTTCGCTTAAGGCGGAAGATTTTAATCCAGGACCGATTACCAACCCCTTGCAGCAAATCAATGGCCGGGCCGCCGGGGTAACCATCAACCAGGTAGGGGGTGAACCCGGCCAGCGCCCCAATATCCGGATTCGTGGAATCACTTCCCTGGATGGTGGCAATGACCCCCTGGTAGTAGTAGATGGAATCCAGGGAGAACTGGACCTTTTGAACCAAATACCGCCCAGTGAAATTGAATCCATTGACATTTTGAAAGATGCTTCGGCTACGGCCATTTATGGTTCGCGCGGAGCCGCCGGGGTGGTTTTGGTAACCACCAAGAAAGGCAAGGCGGGTGCTACCACGGTGGATTACAGCGCGGTCTTTTCTTTTGAGACAGTTGCCAAAGAATATGATGTATTGGATGCGGCCGCTTGGCGGGCCGAAGCAGCCCGCCGGGGAGTACCGGCTGATGCCGATTTTGGGGCCAATACCGATTGGTTTGACTTGATTTCGCGGGGGGGCTTTACCCATACCCATAACTTGGGCATTGGTGGGGGGGAGCAACAATTTTAGCTACCGCGCTTCGGCTACGGTCATTTCCCAGGAAGGGATTATTATTAATTCCGGGTTTGATAATTTCATTGGTCGTCTGCAAGCTACCCAGCGGGCCTTGAATGACAAACTGGTCTTCAATGTTAATTTGAACGCCGCTTTTCAGCGTAATGAGTTTAACAATGGTGATAGGGTAAATGAAGCTTTGAGCCGCCGTCCTACCGACCCCGTTTATACGGACGAAACCCAAACTGCCTATTTCCGCGATACGGATATTTTTAATTACCTGAACCCCTTTGCCCGGGCCCAGGAAATCATTGATGGCGATGAAACCAATAATATCTTCGGAAGCCTGCGGGCCGATTACGAAATCATTGAAGGCCTAACCGCCAGTTTCTTTGGCTCTTGGCGGCGTTTCGACCGTTTGTATGGTCAGTACCAATCGCCCCTAACCACCATACAGGATGCCGTGCAGGACAATGGGATTGCCACCCGCGCAACCGACCGCACCCAAGAAAGGCTGATGGACCTTATCTTGAATTATAAGAAAACCTTTGGCGAACATAGCCTGGACTTTACCTTTGTCTATGAGTGGCAAAAAGCGGATTTTGAAGGTTTCCGGGCCGTGGGTCGGGGTTTTGTAAACGACTTTCTTACTTTCAACGCCCTGCAATCAGCCGATCTTTCTTTGATTCGGGGGGGAGATATTTCCTCCTTTGCAGATGACCGTACTGTGATTTCTTTCCTAGGCCGGATTAATTACAGCTTCAAAGACCGCTATCTTTTTACGGTCAGTGTGCGGCGGGATGGTTCCTCTGTTTTTGGAGAGAACAATCGATGGGGAAATTTCCCAGCCGCTTCTTTTGCCTGGCGAATCACCAATGAAGCATTTATGGCCAACCAAAACATTTTTGATGAGCTTAAGCTCCGGGTTGGTTATGGGGTAACGGGAAACCAACAAGGTTTGGGTAATCAAAACAGCCTTAGGCTTGTTGACCCCGCAGGTACTGCATTCTTTGGGGGGGTAGAGATTCCTAATTTTGCCATTACTCAGAATTCTAATCCTAACTTACAATGGGAGCGCCGCGAAATGTACAACGTGGGCTTGGATTTTGGCTTGCTGAAAGGGCGATTATCCGGTACTTTTGATTTTTACTACGGCATTACCTCCGAGTTGTTGTTCGGTTATGTTGTTCCCCAACCTCCTTTTCCTTTCGATCGATATCAAGCCAATGTTGGGGAAGCCACCAATACGGGGGTAGAGCTTTCGCTCAATTATCTGCTGCTGGATAAGGAGGATTTTACCCTTACCCTGGGCGGTAATCTGACCAGTAACCGTACGGAAGTAACTACGCTGAGCGGTGAAATTGATGGAATTGATTTTACTACCGATTTTGTACGTTGGGGCAATGGCGGAACGACCGGGGTTGCTTCTCAAAATGACGGGATTTCTTATCTTATTGAGGGACAGCCCATCGGCACTTTCTTCCTTTTCAAACACGTGGGAGTAGATGAAAACGGGGTTCAGATTGTAGATGATTTGGATGGCGATGGCGCCGTGGAAGATGGCGATCGTAGCGATGACCGTTACATTGCTGGCCAGGCCCTGCCGAAGGTAACCTGGGCATTTACCCCTTCATTGCGCTACAAAAATTTTGATATGAACTTGGTTTTGCGCGGGGCGCATGGCCACAAGGTCTATAATGCCCGCCGGGCCATCTTGAGCGCTATGGGTACCTTTGGACAAGGCAATGTGCTGGCCGAAGCTCCGGGTATTGGCATCAACAACATTACCTATGCCACCGATTTCTGGCTGGAAGATGCCGGATTTGTGCGCCTCGAGAACCTGACCTTTGGCTACAATTTCAATACCGCTAATTTGGGAGTGCTCAAAGCTTTGCGTCTGTCTTTTACCGCCAATAACCTTTTCGTGATTACGGGCTACAAAGGCATTGACCCCGAATTGCGTTTTGACGGTGGTGCAGGCGGTGGCATCGACTTTGGGGTTTATCCTCGCACCATCAATTTTGCTTTTGGTTTGTCGGCCACTTTCCAATAAACCAAAAACAATTTGTATGCACAAGTATTTTAAATCTTACATTTGAACTTTGAATTATACCAAGATGAAACGATTTGCTTTTCTTTTTCTGACCTTGTTTTCGGTAAGCTTTTTCGGCTGTACCGATTTGGGAGAAGGTGTGTTTGACCGCCAGGTGGCGGATGATTTCTACGCGACCCCAGAAGGGATTAATGCGGCCCTAGCCGATTTATACAATGAAATCCGGGGTGATTTTGGCGGCAAAGGTGTAGCCGGAGCTGACCGGGGCTGGTTTGATATGAACGAAGTCTCTACCGATGAAATGCTGATTCCGACCCGCTCGGATGGAGCCTGGGACGACAATGGCATCTGGCGCCAGTTTTACCGCCACGAGTGGAATCCGGCCCAGGAATTTGTCAACAATACCTGGAATTGGCTCTATCGCAGTGTTTTCAAAGCCAACTTGGCCGTGGAATTGCTTACGGATGCCAATGCCGAAGAAAGCCGCATTGCCGAAGCCAAAGTATTGCGTGCCTATTTCTATTATATGCTCATGGATGCCTATGGCGAAATTCCTTTCTACACCCAAAACAACATTACGGTTGACCAAATCCCTCAGGCCGACCGTGCGACAGTGTATGACTTTGTGGTGCAGGAACTGACCGAGAACGTGGAGAAGCTTTCGGAAGTAAAGAGTGGAGAATTTTATGGCCGTTTTAACAAATGGGCCGGTTATGCCTTGTTGGCCAAAGTGTATATCAATGCAGAAGTTTATACGGGCACCCCTCGCTGGACGGAAGCCATTGCGGCTTGCGACAAAATTATCAATGAGGGTGGTTTTTCACTCGTAAACGGGGCCGATTATTTTACGATGTTTGCCGATGACCACCGCACGGGCCCTTCGGCCCAGGAAGTGATACTGGCCATCTTTATTGATGCCAATACCGCTCCCCGTAACATCATCGGGATTCGGAGCCTGCGTGGAGCACAAGGTGAAGCCCTCTTTGGGTTTAGCACCTGGAACGGCGCCACTGTACATCGTAGTTTTGTGGACCGCTACGAAAACAATGACCTGCGCAAAGCCCAATGGATTACGGGCCCTCAGGCCGGGGGCGTGAACTATACCCTCGACATTTCCAGCCTGAACAATGCCGGCGTAGAAGATGGAGCCCGCAATACCAAGTTTTTACCGGTAGAGCCTTATAATGGCGGTGCGGCTTCTAATGACTTCCCCATCTATCGTTATGCCGACATTTTGCTGATGAAGGCCGAAGCCGCTTTCCGACTGGGTCAAACGGGCACCGCCCTTACCCTGGTGAATGAAATTCGGGCCCGGGCCAATGCTACTCAGTTGTTGAGCCTTTCGCTCAATGACATTTACGACGAACGAGGTCGCGAGCTTTGCTGGGAAGGCCACCGCCGTCAGGATATGATTCGCTTCGGTACATTCAATGCGGGCCGCGATTTTAAACCCACTTCGGATGCCACCCGGCGCATCTTCCCCTTGCCTCAATCGGCACTTGATACCAATCCAAATCTGGTACAAAACCCTGGATATTAATTTGCACTAAATCATCATTTCCATTATGAAAAATTTTCGTTTTTATTTCTCGGCCCTGATGCTCCTCCTCTCGGTAGGTTTTTGGAGCTGTAACCAAGACGAAGCCATCCCTTCGCTGGATGCCCTCTTGATTGAGGATTTTGACCTTATTCAGGTAACTAATGACAATACCAATGTACGGGTAACGGTATCGGCCCAAGATGACCAGGAAATCACCAAAATCACGGTGAACATATTTCCAATGGGAATGACGGCTGCCGATGCGGTGGCAACCAACTCCGTAAGCAATATCGGAACCGACAATATCCGTCGCATCAATGTAAATGTGCCCTTCCCTCTCCCAGAGGTGGCGCCCTCTGGTGTTTACACCGTAGAATACACAGTACAGGATACCGAAGGCAAAACCAGCACCAAAAGCTATAATGTCAATATCCTGAATTACCGTACCGTTGACCTATCTCCTTGTGCTTTCCCTAGCTTACCCCTGCCCGCAGGCAAGAATGTGTGGCTTTTTGTAACCGCACCGGCCAACACCGGAGGAGAGGATTTGTATGTGAGTGGTAACTTTGAACAAGAAGCAGGAGGCACTGGCGACTGGACGGGCGGTGGCACGGCGGCCCTCAAATTTACTAAGGTAGAAGGTAGTGATAATTGCTACTACATTGCCCTGAACCTGGACGAAGCTGCCGAGTTTAAAATCACCCGAGGCAACTGGGATAAAGTAATGAAAAATGCGGATGGTTCGGAAGCGGATAACATCAAATGGAACGGCCAAGGGTCGCAAAACTTTACCATTGGTAACTGGGCCGACCGTATTGTATTGCCTCCGGTTTCTTTACCCACAGCGGCTATCCAGACCGGCAAACTTACGGCGGTTTTTGATGTAGGCACTACCAGCGATGAAGATGATTTCTACATTGTGGAAGAAAATGCTACTTCTCTGGACAATGCCATTCAAATGGTACGGGTACAGGGCACTTCCAAGATGGCGGCCGCTATCCCCAAAAATGCTTCGGCCAATTACATTGTTGTGAAAAATGCCATTGCCAACAAAGGAGTAAATGCCTATGGCTTTGTACAATCGGTAACCTGGGATGGTAGCACCAACCCAATTGAAAATGGAGTAAGAGGTTTTGACCCCAGTACTCCGGAAATAAACCTCAATACCTTGATTACCAATCTGGTAATTACTGGCTCCGCCACTCAAAGCAACTGGACAGGTGAGCCACCGGCCAATCAGAGCTTTACCAAAATTTCGGATAGCCGCTACGAAATTGTGCACAGCTTCGTGGGCGGCGGCGAATACCTGATTTTGCCTTTCCACAATGGCTGGGACTTCAAATTTGGTCGTTTGGGAGTTGACCCCGCCGAAGGGGGCTTCTTGAAGCGTACCGGCGATGCTGGCAACCTGCAAGGCCCGGCCAATGCAGGCTCCTACAAGCTTTCCCTGGATTTCTCTAAGGGTAGCTTTGGTGTCTTTACCCTGACGGCGCAATAAAAACTGCGCTCCCGGTTTCGTGAAATAGCGTAGAACTCACCCTTCTACGCTATTTTTTTACTATCCGGGGCCTTTGTCCCTGCTTTTGATACCTGTTTGTTTTAAAATCCTATGACCAATACGAACAAAACTGTATGCTTGACCAAGAATAAATTGCATTGAAAATGAAAAATGTACTCTTTTTCCTTATACTCCTGGCCAGTAGCTCGCTCAGCCTGGCCCAGGTAAGTACCGAACCCGCTTTCCCGACGGCCGATGCGCCCGTGCGCATCATCTATGATGCCACCCAGGGCGTAGGCAACCTGGAAGGGATTG
The DNA here is from genome assembly GCA_012031215.1 of Microscillaceae bacterium. Lineage (GTDB taxonomy): Bacteria > Bacteroidota > Bacteroidia > Cytophagales > Microscillaceae > JAAUUB01. Next base: position 21,890 of record JAAUUB010000040.1, read on the forward strand.
GTCAGATGAAAATGCATGCGGGGGTCATCCTGACTGGCCCCGATGGAACTACCTGGACCAATGTAGTGGGCAACTGGGGCGACCCTTCGGCCCCCGGTACCATGACCCCCGTAGCGGGCGAAACTGACAAATGGGAGATTACCATCACTCCCCGAAGCTATTTTAATGTGCCCGCAGGCACGGCTATCTACCGGATTGGAATGGTCTTTCGCGAAGCAGGACCTTGTGGGGGCTTTGGGGGCAATAGCAGCCCCTGCAAAGAAGGCAAAGACCCTAACAACCAGGATATCTTTGTGGATTTGTTTCAGGGCGGCTTGCTGGTAACATTTACCGCACCCAGTCAAACGGGCTTTTTTGTAAACAATGGCGAGGTGGTCAACCTGAGCGCCCAGGCCAGCACTACCGCCGATATTACTTTTACGGTCAATGGCGTGGCCCAGCCCACCCAAACCAATACCACTACGGCCACGCTCCAAATCACGGCCACCGAGGCGGTCTATAATGTGAGCGTGATGGCCGAAGCCGGAGGCGAAACAGCCACTGCCACTGTGTATTTCCTGCGCCGACAAAGCCCCACCGTACAAGCCCTGCCCAATGGCCTGCGCAAAGGGATTAATTATATCAATAATAGCACGGCCACACTGGTCTTTTTGGCCCCCAACAAAAGCCAGGTTTTTGTCATTGGCGATTTTAATGATTGGCAGCTTCATCCCGATTATCAGATGCGCCTCACCCCCGATGGCGAAACCCACTGGCTAAGCCTCAATGGCTTGAGCCCGGGCGTAGAATACGCATTTCAATACCTGGTCTATGATGCGGAAGAAAATTTTGTGCGAACAACCGACCCCTTCGTAGAGTTGATTTTAGACCCCAACAATGATCCATTTATTCCCACCGAAACCTATCCCGACCTCAAGCCCTATCCCACGGGCCAAACTACGGGCATCGTGGGCGTATTGCAAACCGGCCAAAGCCCCTATCCCTGGCAGGTCAACGATTTCGAACGCCCTAAAAAGAGGATTTGGTGATTTATGAACTGTTGGTGCGGGATTTTGATACGCCCCAAAATTTTCAGGCGGTGATTGATCGCCTGGACTACCTTCAGGACCTGGGCGTTAATGCCATAGAATTGATGCCCATCATGGAATTTGCGGGCAACATTAGCTGGGGCTATAATCCTATCTTCTTCACGGCGGTGGACAAGGCCTACGGAACCCGCAATAAGCTCAAAGAACTGATTGATAAGTGCCACGAACGCGGGATGGCTGTCATCTTGGATATGGTGCTTAACCACGCCGATTTTGAGTATCCTTATGTAAAGATGTATTTTGCCAACGGGCAACCGACCAATAATCCCTGGTTCAATCCCCAGGCCACGCACCCTTTTAGCGTGTTTTTTGATTTTAATCACGAAAGCGATTATACCAAAACCATCATGGACCAAATCAACCGCTACTGGCTGGAAGAATTTCGCTTTGATGGCTACCGCTTTGACCTTTCCAAAGGCTTTACCCAAACCCAGTCAGGCAGTGATGTAGGCCTTTGGAGCAGCCGTGATAATTCCCGCATCGCCATTTTGAAGCGCATGGCGGATGCTATCTGGGCGTATGACCCCGAAGCCTATGTAATTTTGGAGCACTTTGCCGACAACAGCGAAGAAAAAGAACTGGCCGAATACCGTGCCGCCGAAGGCAAGGGGATGATGACCTGGGGCAATCTGCACGGCCCCTACAAAGAAAATGTACTGGGTTTTAGCAATAACTCCAATATCACGGGCATATCCGCCCAAAACCTGACCAATGGCGGCGGACGCGGCTGGAACGTAGCCCACCTGGTAGGCTATATGGAGAGCCACGATGAAGAACGTCAGATGGTGGATGCCTTGCAGTTTGGCAATAGCGCCTCGGGCCACAATGTGCGCAACCGGGATACGGCCCTGGACCGCCTCAAAACGGCCGCTGCCTTCCTTTATACCGTTCCCGGACCAAAAATGCTCTGGCAATTTGGCGAACTGGGCTATGATTTCTCCATTAATTACTGCCCTAATGGAAGCATCAGCAATGACTGCCGCACTGACCCCAAGCCCATCCGATGGGATTATAATGAGGATGCTGAGCGGCAAAAAGTGTACAAGGCCATGGCCGAACTCATCAAAATGCGGATTCAGTATGATGTGTTTGAGACCTCAGATGTTTCCATTATCGGGGGAAATAACCTCGTGAAGTTGATGACCATTACGCCGGAAAGTTTTAGCCCCAATCCGGCTTCGGCCAATGAGATGAGTGTGCATATCATCGGAAATTTCAATGTAACGCCCCAAACCCTGAGTGCCAGTTTTCAGCATACGGGCACTTGGTACGATTATTTTTCGGGTAGTATGAATGCGCCCGTCAATATTACGGCCCAAAGCCAGAGCTTTACCCTGCAGCCCGGTGAGTTTCGTCTGTTTACCAATTTTCCGCTGCCTTCACCAGAGCTGGAACTGACCCGCTACACCCGGCCCAAAGCCCCACTGATGGCGGCGGCCTCGGCTTTGTCCGATATTGAGGTGCAGCTCACCTGGGACGATGTGTCGGCGACGGAGACAAGCTACAAAATTCTGCGGTCTTCCACGCCGGGCGGCTCCTTCACGGAAGTAGGCACTGTGGAAGCCAATGTGGAGACCTTTACCGACCGCAGTGGTCTGAGCGCCCAAACCACCTATTATTATAAAATAGTGAGTAACAACAACGCGGGCGAAAATGCCAGTGCAGAAGTGAGTGTGAGCACCTTGGCCCCTGTGGCCAATCCCCCGGCGGCCCCCACCAACCTCACCGCAGTGGTGGTACCCAGTGGTCCCAGTGTGGACTTGGCTTGGAACGATGTGGCAAACAACGAAACCCGCTACGTGGTGGAACGCCGCCTGGCTTCGGGCGGAAGTTTTGCGGCCATTGCCCAATTACCGGCCAACCGCACAAGCTATATCGATGCGACTGCCCAGGACGGCGAATCGTATGTGTATCGGGTAGGAGCAGGCATTGGCTCGGTGGTGGCCTATTCCAATGAAGTGAGTCTTGAGGTGCTGGCTTTGGAAAACAATGCCCTTTCGCAGGCCATTCGTTTGGCCCCGCATCCGGGCAATCCCATGCGGGTGATGTTTGAAGGGCTGCTTGTGCAAGAGGTTCGGTGCAGGCTACGCGACCTTTACGGGCGCGCCGTGCGCGATTTTGGCCCTTTACGCCTGAATGGAGCAACTTCGGTAAGCCTGAACTTGGATGGCTTGAACCCCGGGGTGTATTTGCTAGAGATAGAAACAGAAAAAGGCCGGGCGGTGAAGCGAATGGTGCGGTACTGATGTAGATGTTTAACAAAAAAAAAGCCTTCGTAATTTACGAAGGCTTTTTTGATTGGGGATAATGTCTCTTGGCTAATGCCTTATTGCTGGTTGATGAATTCTCTCAATTCACTTTTATCAGTGGGAAAGCTCAGGGCATCGACAACCTGAAAATAATTTCCTTTGTCAATGGTTTTTTCATAAGCACCTTTAGCTAAATCGAGCTGGTCTCCACTGGCCATCATTCTCACAAAAGCGGCTACCTGATTGCTGTTGACCCAGCTGTTTTTCACAATGCCCAAGGCAGTTGCTAATTTATCATCAGGAAAAGCCTGCGCTTCAATGGATTGCTTTGCTCTTAGAAAATTGGCCTGGCTCATAGCCTCGGGCGTATCGGTCTTTTGGGAAGGTAAAATAATCACCACCCCTGGCAAAGGATTAGGGGCTTCGGTTTCGATAGGGAGACTGGCTTCGTGGGTATAAACCCGCGAAACAGTTTTGAGGGCGTATTGGCCTTTTTTGTTTGCCTGAACTTCGATGGTAATCTTCTCGCTGATAACAATTTTATCGTTGGCGGGGTCGGCCATCCCTACTCTTGATTTGATTTCCTCTTCTAGTGTTAGTTGAGGGGGGTTGTCAAGCACTACCCGGTATTTGATTTTTCCGCTCAAATCTGTAGCCAAGACATTTACTTGGGCATTTTCATTGATTTGTTTTCCATTCACATAAAGCAAGAAAGCATTGCCAGGATTGGCACAAAATACTTCTAAGCTGGTTTGGGCCCGGATAGCCTGACCGAGGGCCAGGATGAGAAAAGCAGATGTGATGATTTGCATGGTTTTAAATTCTTAAAAAGGTGAAAAATGAATCTTGAAACACAAGGAGAAGGAAAAATCTTTGCCATCCTTGTTCAGAAATAAGCTGGCTTTTGGCAAAAACAGGCCTCCCGGGGCAGCTTTGCGCCATTTACTATTCATAATCGTTTAATCCAAAAATATAGGCCAGAGACAGACTAAAGGCGCTATTTGTGATTTTTGGATTATCTGAATATCTTAGAAAAGACGGGAAGTTGAATTGCTCCTTAAATTTTTGATAACCAGAGATATTGCGTATGCCCTTGGTCCATAATATCCCCATTTGAAAGGCACCAACCTGAAGGCCCGTAGATAGAGTAAGCCCAGCATCCAATCGCTTCAGGTACCAGGATTCATCGCTTAGTGCATCTTGAAGGGGGAATCCATTTTCGTCGAATTCATCGAATTCCTCCCAATTAATGATGCGGGTAAAGGAAGTTTGGGTTTTTCTTCTTATTTCGGTGTTTATATCAAGCGCGTTGGAACTGATGTTGTGTTGGCTTGAACCAGCCAGGGCAAAGCCGATGTAAGGCCCCAGGCCAGCCAGAAGTTTAACTTTTCCAATGGTAAATTTTCCCATTATCAAAATTGGGAGCTCAAGATAGTCTGCCTGGTAGGTAAGCCGGGTTTGGGTGGTAACCATTTCGGTACCATTCAGGGTTACCTCCGTGTATTCCGAGATGGCCCTTTGCCACTCATGAGCAGGTTAGGCTGAATGGATAAGTTATCACTGAGCCAAACATCAAGCAATACGCCAGCATGGTAAGTGGGTAAAACCTTGTTTTCCGAATTACGAGATAGAGGTAAACCGCCCGAAGCATTGGCAAAACTGGCCCCGCCCCTGATGCCAAAAAGCACCTGTGCCGAAGCCGTGGAGATAAAAACCAGGCTTATCACACCGATAAGCCCCAATTTGCTTAGATTTAAACGCATTTGTGTAATGATTAAATTGGAAAATAAACTCAGGTTTTGTTTGAATAATTTTTGAGGAGACTTTGTAAAGCCTGTTTTCTTCATGCCAGCGGCATGAGTCAAACCAGAACCAATCGGCAAAAAGTGCAGACCAGTAAAAGTCCAGTCCTCTTTTCAATTGGCTTACAATCAAAATTAAGGCGATAAAAAAAGGGCCTTTCCCTAGAAAAGGCCGAAGGGTAGATATTGTGTAGGAATGGTAAAAAAAAGAGGGTGATTGGCAAAGCACAAGGAATGCTTTATAGCCTTAAAAAGCGTGCTTGAAAGCCCTCTTTACGATTGCGGGCAATGGTGAGGTGCATGCCATTGCTCATCACAACATAAGGGCCATCATTTTTGACATACTTACGCACGTGGTCAATATTAATCAGATGATGCTTATGGATGCGAAAAAAGGATGCTTCTCGAAGCAGCTCTTCCACCGTGCCCAGGTTTTTGGCAGAAAGCAAAACCCTTTGGTGGTCTAAAATGAAAACGGGTATAGTTATTATCGGCCTCACAATAAATAATGGT
>JAAUUB010000257.1 GCA_012031215.1 Microscillaceae bacterium
AGTTGCTTTGCGAAGGTGTGGGCCAAGCCTCCCGAACAACGCTGAATTATGAATAACCAGCGCCTTAGCCAACAAATTTTTTCCCCTAATTGATACGCTGGAATTAAAAAAATTTCTCCTGTCTTGTTCTAGGATTCTCGGGCAAAAATCCCGAAGCGCAACCTGCCTTCCTAATGAACATAGGGGCGAGGCAAATCAAACTCCTCCGAAGCAGAAGGCGCTTGGCCGAAGGCCCTCAATATCAGGAAAATACGTGGGCGAAAAAAACAGAATCAATCCGGGAAACCTTATCTTTGTGTTTGGCATCGTATCCCCTGATTAGAATTTATTTGTGATGAATACCCATTCCGAAAAGCTCCTCAAAATTCAACAATATATGCAGCCCCTGGGCTTTAAGACCCAGATTTTAGCGCAATCCGAAGAAATTCTGTATGAAGTCTTGCTCATAGAAATAAAGCCCGACCCGGAAGAAAGGGACCGTTTTCTGACTTTTACGTATTTCCCCCCGGAAGAAACCGAGTTTGAATCCATTGATTGTCTGCAGCTTTTTTGCCAATTGCCTTTTTCGGTCTCCCCTACTTTCGACCTGGCCCGCTATCTTTTTTTACTCAATCGAAAATTGCCTCTCGGCACTTTTGCCCTGGCCGAGGCGGAGCGAATGATGGAGTTTAGGCATGTGCTCATTTTCCCGCCGCAGGCAACGCCAGAGGCCGATTTTTTCCAGGAGTTGGTGCCCCTCACCGAATCCCTGCTCGATATATTTTGCCCATATTTGGAAAAACTGAGCCGGGGCGAACTCAATTTTTTGGAGGCCGCCCAAAGCAGTGGCCTGGCCTAAGCAGCATAATTTGTTTCAAAGCTTGTAAAAACTACCTATTTTGTTTTATTTTGCGTAAATTTTACAAGTCAATTATCCTTCCCCGCGAAGTAATTGATTTATAAAGAAGTGCGGAGAGAATAGGCTCGGCGAAGCACTGGCAACCTACCTGGAGTCCCGGCAAGGTGCCAAATCCTACCTAAAATTTACTTTTAGGAAATATAAATTAATGAAAAAAAGAACCCTTAATTTTTTTAAATCTTTGCTTGCCTCCGGCCCAAAAAGGATTATTCCATCCATCGGGCCAGGAGAAAGGCATTAAATCTTGTTCAGAATATGATTGAAAAAATTCTTCAGGAGAGGATTATGGTTTTGGATGGTGCGATGGGAACCATGATTCAGCGCCATCGATTTACAGAAGAAGACTACCGGGGGGCGCGCTTTCGGGATTTCCCCCACTCGCTCAAAGGCAATAATGATTTGCTTTCCATTACCCAGCCTGAGGCCATTCGCGCCATTCATTGTCAGTTTCTGGAAGCCGGGGCCGACATTTTGGAAACGAATACCTTCAACAGCACCGCTATTTCCATGGCCGACTATCACATGGAAGACCTGGTGTATGAACTCAACCTGGCCTCGGCCCGGCTGGCCAAGGAAGCCGCCCTTGAGTTTACGGCCCTCAACCCTGCCAAACCCCGCTTTGTGGCTGGTTCTATTGGCCCCACCAACCGAACGGCTTCGCTTTCGCCAGATGTCAACAATCCTGGTTATCGGGCCATTACCTTCGACCAGCTCGTGGCCTCTTACGAAGAGCAGGTGCAGGGCCTGGTGGACGGCGGCGTGGATTTGCTACTGATTGAAACCGTTTTTGATACGCTCAATGCCAAAGCAGCCCTTTTTGCCATTGATAAATTTTTTGAAGAAAACCCTTCCCGGGCCCGCCTGCCGATAATGGTCTCGGGCACCATCACCGATGCCGCCGGGCGTACCCTTTCCGGGCAAACGATTGAGGCTTTTCTGATTTCGGTTTCGCACATGCCCCTGCTCAGCGTGGGGGTCAATTGCGCCCTGGGTGCCGATTTGATGCGCCCCTATATTCAAAGCCTGGCCAAAAACACGCCTTTTCACGTATCGGCCCACCCCAACGCCGGCTTGCCCAATGAGTTTGGCGAATATGACCAGAGTGCCGAATTTATGGGAAGCATCATCCGTGAGTTTTTGGAAAGTGGCTATGTCAACATCATTGGGGGTTGTTGTGGCACCACCCCTGAGCATATCCGGGTCATCGCCGATTTAGCCGCACAATATCCGCCCCGAAAGCTTCCGGTGATTGAACGCCGCGCCCGCTACAGCGGCATGGAGCCTTTTGTCGTAACTGATAACATCCCTTTTGTGAACGTGGGTGAGCGCACCAATGTAACTGGTTCGGCCCAATTCAAAAAAATGATTAAAGAAGACCGCTATGAAGATGCCCTGGCCGTAGCCTTGCAACAGGTAGAAGGAGGCGCACAAATCATAGACGTAAACATGGACGAAGGCATGATTGACTCGGAGGAGGCCATGACCCTTTTCCTCAACCTGATTGCCTCCGAACCCGAAATAGCCCGCCTGCCCATCATGATTGACTCCTCCAAATGGACGGTGATTGAGGCGGGCTTGAAATGCGTACAGGGCAAAGCCATTGTCAACTCTATCTCGCTCAAAGAAGGCGAGGAAGCCTTTAAGGAAAGAGCCAAACTCATTCGCCGCTATGGGGCGGCCGTCATTGTGATGGCCTTTGATGAGCAGGGCCAGGCCGATACTTACGAAAGACGCACCCAGATTTGCGAGCGGGCTTATCATATTCTTGTAAAAGAAATTCATTTCCCCCCCGAAGACATCATCTTTGACCCCAATATCCTGACGGTTGCCACAGGAATCGAGGAACATAACAACTATGCCGTTGATTTTATCAATGCCACTCGCTGGATAAAAGAAAACCTGCCCTATGCCAAGGTAAGCGGGGGTGTCAGCAATATTTCTTTCTCTTTCCGGGGCAATAATGTCGTACGGGAAGCCATGCACGCCGCCTTCCTCTATCACGCCATCAAAGCCGGAATGGACATGGGTATCGTAAATGCCGGAATGATTGAGGTGTATGAAGAAATTCCGGCGGCGCTCCTCGAGCGCATTGAAGATGTATTGCTCAATCGCCGCGAGGATGCCACCGAGCGCCTGGTAGAATATGCCGAAAACCTCAAAGGCGGCGAAGGAAAAAAGTAGTGGCCGATACTGCCTGGCGCCATCAGCCCGTTGCTGAAAGACTCAAACACGCCCTGCTCAAAGGCATCACGGAGTACATAGACGAAGACACCGAAGAAGCCCGGCAACTGTTTGATACTCCGCTTCAGGTAATCGAGGGGCCCTTGATGGATGGTATGAACATCGTAGGCGACCTCTTTGGCGAAGGCAAAATGTTTTTGCCCCAGGTGGTCAAAAGTGCCCGGGTAATGAAGAAATCGGTGGCATATCTGCTGCCCTTTATGGAAACTGCGACCGCAAATGGGGAAGTTGCTATCCTAGGAGAAGCCGGATATAAACCCAAAGTCTTGATGGCCACCGTGAAAGGCGATGTGCACGACATCGGCAAAAACATCGTGGGCGTGGTGCTGGCCTGTAATAATTATGAAGTGATTGATATTGGGGTGATGGTGCCGACCAATAAAATCCTGGAAGAAGCCAAAAAAAATCAGGTGGATGTGATAGGGCTAAGTGGCCTCATTACGCCCAGCCTGGATGAAATGGTAGATGTGGCCACCGAAATGGAGCGGCAGGGCTTTCAGATTCCCCTCCTGATTGGCGGGGCAACCACTTCCCGCATTCATACGGCAGTCAAAATTGCGCCCAAATATTCTCAACCGGTTATTCACGTCCTCGATGCTTCGCGAAGCGTTCCGGTGGTGAGCAATCTGCTGAACGAAAACAAAGAAAAATTCACCACCGAAATTCGGGAAGAATACGAAAGAATGCGCGAAGGGCATGCCCGCGCAAGTCGGCAAAAAACTTTGTGCGCCTGGAAGAAGCCCGCCAGAATAAATTTCAGATAGACTGGGAAAAACCCGCATCAAAAACCCACTTTCCTGGGCACCAAAGTGCTTAAACGCTACTCCCTCAGCGAGTTGGCCCAGTACATTGACTGGACTCCTTTCTTCCAGACCTGGGAACTGCACGGAAAATTCCCCAAAATTTTGGAAGACGAAATCGTGGGCGAAGAAGCCAAAAAGCTTTATGAGGATGCCCAAAAAATGCTCAAAAAGCTCATCACAGAAAACCATCTCGAGGCCCGGGCGGTCTTTGGCTTCTTTCCGGCCAATGTGGTCCAGGATGAGCAAATCGCGGTCTATGCCTTTGAAAAGCAAGCCCTCGCAACAGTAGCCTGCGACTGCGGCCTGCCCACGCACAGCCACGAACCGGAGTATGAATTTGTAGAAAACCGAGAAGAAACCCTATTTACCCTCCAGGCCCTGCGCCAGCAAAACGAAAAGGCCCCTAACCTGCCCCACCTTTCCCTGGCCGATTTTATTGCTCCCGCCCAAACTGGACAAGAAGATTATATCGGCGGTTTTGCTGTCGGCATTTTTGGAGCCGAAACCCTGGCCCGGGCCTATGAAAAAGAACACGATGATTATAACGCCATTATGGTCAAGGCCCTGGCCGACCGCCTGGCCGAAGCTTTTGCCGAACGCCTGCACGAGCGCGTCCGAAAAGAATTTTGGGGCTATGCCCAAGACGAAATCCTGAGCAATGAAGACTTGATTCGGGAAAAATACCAAGGCATTCGCCCTGCTCCTGGCTACCCAGCCTGCCCCGACCATACCGAAAAATCACGCTTTTCAATATGTTGGATGCCGAGCAGAAGATAGGCCTGCAACTGACCGAAAACCTGGCGATGTATCCGGCGGCGGCCGTGTCGGGCTATTATTTTGCCCACCCCGAGGCCCGTTATTTTGGATTGGGCAAAATCGAAAAGACCAGATAGAAAATTATGCCCGGCGAAAGGGCATTCCTGTGGAAGAGGCCGAAAAATGGCTCCGCCCCAACCTGAATTATGATGCCTAAGCCGGAAAAAGCCGGATGAACCAAAAGCCTTTGCCTTCACGGTGAAGGCTTTTTTTATGGAAATTTCTTCCGGTGCTTTGGTTGATAAAGTCCTATTTTTCTTTTTAGTGGACAAAAGAAAAAATTGGTTTTGGTTTACAAATCCTGTTCTTACTTTTTGGTGGACTGCTTTTATTTTGAAACCAGGTATTTTGTCCCTGGTCACGGACTTAGCCGGGCGGCTACTGACAAACCTGCGGTCGAGGCGGTTTAGGCTCAGATAATCCCTTTTGTTGCGCGGTTTGCCAGTCGGCACAAACTTGCGCTGGTGGATAATGAAGGCGATGCTTGGCCCAGGCTTGCCAGCCGTAATAATTCCCCACTTTTGGATTGAGGCGAATGGCCTGCTCAAAATTATCCAGGGCAGCCCGAGGGGCATATAGCTGGGCATAGGCCCATCCTTTCTGAAAAAGCCAATCGGCCTCGGCCCGGCCCACCTGCCGAATGACCTTGTTCAAATCATCAATGGCCAAAAGATAAAGGTGGCGTTCCTGATAGATTTTTGCCCGTAAGAGCCGCGCCTGATACCATTTTGGATATTTAAGGAGCAACTCTTCGGCAATGGCCAAAGCCTTTTTGCGCTCGCCAAATTCGTAATTGTGCCAGGCCGCCTCCAGCAAGCGCCTTTCGCTATGGATTTGCGAATACCAATACAAAAAGCAGTTCATAACATCAGTAAAAATTTTCTTGGTGATTAGGCGGGGGATGGCCCATAATTCCCTGGAGCCATCAGTGGTGCTTGCAGAAATGACACAAAACATGACTAAAAAGACCATATTATGTTCCAGTATGGCAAACCGACTGAAGAATTATTCCCTCACAAATTGTGCATGATTGATCGTGC
>JAAUUB010000041.1 GCA_012031215.1 Microscillaceae bacterium
GGTTTTGACGGCCCCCGAGGATACAATAAAAACTGGCACTCAGCCCGGCCCCCAGTAGCTCGCTGCTACGGCGCCCTTCCAGATAGGAAAATACTACCCCCCCAAACCATTCCCAGGGGTAAGCCATTCAAAAACAGCAACACAATATTATAGGGAGGCGGTACAAAGGCAAACAGAAGCAGGGCAAGCTCGGCAAAAAGTATCAAGGCCGCCAGCAGGTAAGGCCGCCAGTGGCGATGCAATTCGGCGATGTATTTTATCCCTAAAAATTTAGAACTGGTGTAGCCCAAGACCTGAAAAACAATCAACCAGATTTTATAATCTACTCCCGCCCAAGACTGACCCGCGAAGGCCGCCACCGAAAAAGGTTTGCGAAAGGCATACATACAAAAATAGGCCCCAAAAGAAGCAAAAATGGCAAACAGGATGAAGCGGAAGGAATTGCCAGAAGATGTGCCTGTGGTCTTTTGCAAAGTGGCTCTTTTTAGGTTTGCTACAAAATTAGCTTTTATGTTTACATATAGGAAACTATTGCCCAGACTTATCAAAAAAATGACATTGTCTTTACACAAAATTAAGATAAATGCCCGGGCAGCAATTTCTAAAAGGAAAGCTAAGCACCGGGTTATCAACTATCTGCCTCCTTTTGCCAGAAAGTAGCCAAACTAAATGGAAATTAAAATCTTCGGCAAGCCTCGAGAGTAGTTTATTCAAAGGAAACTATTTGCTCTTTGCCTTATAAGTCATAAAGGGCCGATTGTCTGCCGATTTCTTACGTGTGTGCCAAATCACTGTGAGCGAAATGGACTTTGTCTCTCCTTTTCGCGTACATATTTTTATTTTTGTAGCCAATCCCAAATCTATACAATTATGCGTAAAATCATCTTATTCAGCTTGTTTTATGGCGGGTATCTGGGGCTTTGGGCACAACACCCGGCCCATCTCGAGACCGAAAAAAATGCCCTTAAGCAAAAGAAAGTCTATCGTACACTTGAAGAAGCCCTTGCCAACCCCGAGGCGGTGGAGGTGCTCAATCTGAGCCACCAAAAGCTGGATGCAGTGCCTGAGGGCCTCAGTAGTTTTAAAAATTTGCTTTGGCTTGACCTTTCGCACAATCAACTCAAGCTCTTACCCGAGCAGATGGCTCGGCTCAAAAAACTTAAAATCTTAAACATCAGCCACAACCAACTCACCTTTATCTCCAAAGAAGTGCTGAGCCTGGGTTCTTTGCAGGATTTGGATGCTTCGCATAATCAAATTTCTGATTTGCATTATAACCTGGACAAACTCACCAACCTGAGCCTGCTCCGGCTCAACAAAAATGAACTAGAAGAACTCCCGGAAGAAATTGGCCAACTGAACGGACTCAAACTACTAGACCTCCGCAGTAATCTTTTGCGCTATCTGCCCGACAGTTTTACTAAACTGGCCAATTTAGAATATCTTTACCTTTCGGGGAATAAATTCACGGAAATTTCGGCCGAACTGGCCCCGCAGTTCTATCCCCACCTGAAAGAACTTTTTCTGGTGAATATGGGCATTATTCCGGAGGATGTGGAAAAAATTAAAGCCGCCTATAAAAACCGGCCTATCAAAGTACATTTTGTGCAGCCCCGTTAGCAAAGTATTTCATTCCAGGGCTTAGGCAATTTTTAGAACGTTTTCGGGGAGTTTTAGAGCTTTTTGTGTTTTTTGCAATTGACTGACTGGCTTGGCTCAAAATAAAAGTCCTCCGGTTTGCCAAATACCAAAGCCCAGGCTCATCAATCCCAAACTTTGTGGGCAGAGCCACGTCTAGGCCTACGTCTCGAAGCGATTCGGAAGGGAAGCCAACTGGGACAGCCCCCAAAGCAAGCCCCAGGCACCAGCCATCGCGCCTAGCATAAAACTCACTTCAGCGGGCCAGCCGGCCAACACAGAGGGTATAAAAACCTGGGGATAAGCCACCTGGATGCCCATACAGAAAAGCGGTAGTTGCACATTAAGCAAACCCAGCAACAGGCCTTAGAGAAAAGTCCGGCCCTGGTCTGGTTGTATGGGCACATCCGGGCTTTTCAAAGTAGAGGGGCGCAAGAGGCTTATTCCAATGCCCAACAGCATGCAAAGAAAAAGCCCCTGAAGATACCAATGGCCAAAAAACAAAGAGCCTGGCGTTAAAATACGTAACCAGCCCAGCATAGAACAACTCGGCCAAGCTGCCTCCCAGCGCCAACGAGTGCTCCCGAGCCGGGCTTTTGTAGCGGGCCGTATAAATCACATCGTATTGACGGGGCCGGGTGACAGTGAACCCACGAAGCCAATGACCTTCTTGAGAAAAAAGATGCCCAGAAGTGTAAGCATAGTCAACCCCTTACTGGTCAGAGTACCTTAACCCACCACCGCAAACTGGTCAGACGGGTCTCCCTCCGGCCAAAGGTTTTTGCATTATTAAATGCTAGTTTTGGCTATTTATAAAGGTTTATTTCAGAATTTAATTTTATATTTGGGTTTAAATGATTTGTAAAGTTTGCTCGCCGCCTGGTCGGCAAATACTTCGGCTTATGTGGGGACTTGGCGCATATATTTTGTTCAGACTGGACGTGGCAAAGGGATAGGAGCGCGTTTATTTTGTCTAGTTTGAACACTAGTCAGAAAAAAGGCTGAAAAGATTACCATAAGTCTCCGCTTCGCTCAGACTTGGGGCAGATGGGGGATAACACACCAACAGAGCATCAGTGCTGAGGCTATCTTAACCAATAAATTTTATCTGATTTGTATTCAAATCATACTGCAAACTTAGGCCAGAATACTCAGGTTTTTGAAAGATGAGCCATTGAGGCACAATACTTAAAGAATTTAATACAAACGGCTGATTTGAATACTTTACCCACTTGCAACGTGTAGTTTGAGCAGCGGTATTCTCGATAAAAGTCAAAAAACACACTGCACAATTTATGTAAAAAAAGCGATTTACCAAGAAACTTTGTAGGTACAACTTTCTGAACCGTTTAAACGGCTCGGATAATTTTCATCTAATTCTACTTGAACCACAATGGCGGTATCAGGTTTGAATTTTCTGGCAATTGCTGTAATGATGCCTTTATCAAAATTGCTAGGGTAAGGGTTTTTACACTCCATCTTTGCAAAACGATATTCTGACTGAAAGTCTATCAAATGATAATAGCCTATTTCCCCGCCTTGATGGTTCATGTGATAGGCAATATCGATGCTGCTCAGTGCTTTCTCCAAGTTGTCAATATCAGGAGGAAACTGAGCGTTATCAGGAATTGCCTTCCCGATGGCAAAGAGTGTGTTTGCACCATATTTTTCTCCGATTTCTTTGAAAGCATTGAGCCAACTTTCTTGACTATACCACTGACCCGGTTTGGGTTGATTAATTCCATGAAATTTCAAAATATCTAACATTATGTTGCTATAAGCAGGAATTGCTTGAACAAAACTTAGAATTGTTTCCCCATTTACTTCTACGTCAGGGGCGAAAGGGATGTATTGTGCCACGTTTTTGCAGATTTGATGATAATTTAATATCTGAAATTTAGAGAATTTCTTTCAATAATTCGTGAAAATTTCAAAAACTGATGATTTTATTTTCGATTTTTACAAAAACCTGGAACTCTTAGCGGGTTTGCTAACTTCGCCCCACTACCTCAAGTGTATGTCTAACCCGCCTAGCGCAAACAGGCGCGAAACGGTGTTTGTCCCACTCATTCCCGAAAGCGTCCGCTTTCCGACTTAGGCGAAGGGCATTGAGCCACCAAATTACTAAAAAACAAAACTTACCTGAATTTATAGCTCTCTCAAACGCCACCGCACACAAAACCCCATAACTTCGATGAAAAGCGGCCGCTTCTAGTAATTGACAGTTCAGGCACCACTTCGCTCATTCTTGAACTAGGTAGAAGATTTTTTTTCCGATGCACAATTTTAGGTTGCACAATTTTTTTTTGTGCAGAGCAATTTTGCGCAAACGATTTTTTTTCGGAAAGCCAATAGCGCAAGTCCCGCCCTAAATCAGCATGTCAGAAGCAGAATCCTGCTCGGAAGTCCTTATTTTTTTGCGGGTTCTGTCGGGTTTTTGGCCGGGCGCAAGGCCCAAAACACCCCCAGGCCCAGGGCCAGCAGCAGGGCCAGAGAGCATATCAGGGCAATGGTTTCGCCTTTTTGGTAAAGGGGCGATTCAAAACGAAAGGTCAGGCGGTGCTTGCCCGCCGGCAGCACCAAGGCCCGCAGGACATAATTGGCCCGAAAATGCGCCACTGGCTTGCCATCCAGGTAGGCTTGCCAGGCACTCTCGCCCGGATTGACATAATATATATCCGAAAATACTGCCAGTTGAGGGCGGCTGGCCTCGCTTTCGTAGCTCAATTCGTCGGGCGCATAGCCCGTGAGCCGGATGCGGGCCTTAACATCGGGTTGTATCTTGAGGCCTTTCAGGGCCGGGGCAAAGTTTTCGGCAATGATGGCGGTCTTGGCCGGATCGAAATCTTGCAGGGCTGCTATTTCGGCATCCGCATTTTTCACCATTTTAAAGGCAGGCACAAACCAGGCATTGCCCATTGCGCCCGGATTTTGCTGGGCCACGAGTTCGCCGCTCGGACCACCCACAATAAAGTATTTGGTATTGAGCATATTCAGGACGGCCAGATTGTTTTGGCTCAAATGCCGCTCAATCAAATCCTGGTAGCGGCGAAGCTTGGCTCCGTGGTAGCCCCCAATGGAGGCGTGGTGGTAGGAGGTGGTGGCATCGTTGAAGGGGCTGACGGTGGTGTTGAACACCCGAAATACACATCTTTATCGGCCAGGATTTTACGGTCGGCTTCGCTGGGTTCAAAATAGCTTTCAAAACGGCTCTTTCGGACAAAGTTTTCTTCGTTGAGATAGCGCTGGTCAACGGCATACAAATCTATCAAGGTTAGGGCAGCCAGGCCCCAGAGCGCGTATGAAAATGGGAAGTATTTTTTCAGGCCCAGCCAAAGCAAGCCGATGGCCAAGGCTATGAAGAGGAAAGAACGCCAGGCATCCTGCCTTTGCATAGCGGCCCGGTCGCGCCGGATGGCCTCCATCAGGTCGTTGGCCACCGCTTCATTTCCCTGCAATTGATTGACGAGGTTGTTGCGAAAGGCCTCGTCTTGATTGAGGCGGGTAATTTTGCCTTTTTCGTCTTTGATTTCCTGATAGGCTTCGCTTTGATAGTTGAGCACTGCCCCACCCAACAGGGCAAAAAAGAGGCAAAGTCCGGCCACCAAGCCAGCACTCCAGCGAAAGCCCGCCGGTAGGTTGCTTGCCTCAGGAGCCCGGGCCATCAGGGCTTCCAGTCCCAGCATTGCCCCCCAGGCCAGAAACAGCGGCACCAGCGACAAGACCATCGTAACGGCCCGAAACTTATTGTAGAGCGGCAGGTAATCAAAGATAAAATCGTTGAAGGGGGCAAAGTTTTTGCCCCAGGCCAGGGCAGTGAAGAGCAGCACCATGCCCAGCAGCCACCATTTAATCGGATGGGTACTGAGCCAAATGCCCATCACAAACAAGAAAAACAAGACCGCCCCCATATAGGCCGGTCCGGAGGTGAAGGGCTGGCCGCCCCAGTAGTAGGGCATGCCTTCGGCATATTTGGGGTCAAAGCGATTGCGCTCAAATGCCTCGGCGGTATTGGATTTAGTGCCCAGCCAGGTTCCGATGCCGCTTCCCCCGCCGTAGAAATGAGGAATGATAAAAGTGAAGGTTTCGCCGATGCCATAGCTCCATTGAAAGGCATAGTCGCGGTCGGTGCCCCCCCGGGACTGGGTATTGCTGCGCAATTCCGACTGACCCCGGATGCTTTGCTGCGAATAGGCATAATTGGTCAGGAGGCGCGAGGCGTGCGAACCTACAGCCAGGCCTCCGGCCAGAAGCAGGGCCAGCGAGGCCAGGGCGAATGATTTCAATTGGGCGGGGCGGTTTTCGGGGCTAGCCAGCCGAAGGCCCAGCTCCAGCAGGGCATAGCAAAAAAGAGCCAGAATGATATAATAAGTAATCTGGATGTGGTTGGCATAGATTTCAATACTGGCAAAGATGCCCGCCAACGCACTGCCCAGAGCAATTTTGCCGCGGTAGCTCAAGACTACGGCCCCAATGAAAGGTGGGGCAAAAGCCACCGCAATGGCCTTTGAGACGTGACCCGCCTCTATATTGATGACATTATAAGAAGCAAAGGCAAAGCCCAATGCCCCCAGAAGTGCCAGCTCCAGCCGATAGCCCAGCATCACCCCCATCAGGTAAAAGCCAGCCAGGTATAAGAAAAATAAATTGAGGGGATAAGGCACAGCATAGGTAATGGCCCGCCCCAGTTGGGTACTGAGGCTCAAGGGATAGTCCATATAAATCAAAAAGGAGGGCATACCGCTAAACATGGCATTGTTCCAGAGCGATATCCGGCCCGTTTCTTTTTGAAATTGCTGGAGGGCCTGGGCCGAACCCTGGGCCTGAATCATGTCATTTTGTACTAGTTTTTTTCCTTCCAGCACCGGATAATTGTAGGCCAGGGCCAATAAGAAAAAAAACAGAAGAACGGCCAGGTGAGGCCAAAGATGGGAAAAAGTGATGTTTTGCTTCATAAAACCAGATGTGGCGACCAGATTGCTTGCATTTTGAAGGGGCAAAGATGGGTTTTTCGGGGCAAGTTTTCAAATATTGAGGCATTTTTCCTGCCGGGCTTTGCAAACGTTTGCGGGGCAAAATGCCAAATTAATCATGTTTTTGGGCGTACGACTTTCAAATTTTTAGTATTTTAGGCCGCAAAATGAACAGATAACTAATCCGAAGCCTTCCCATGATGCGAAGAATTGCCGTTTTTACTTCCGGCGGAGATGCCCCAGGTATGAATGCTTGTATCCGGGCCGTGGTGCGTTGTGCGATTTATCACGATATCGAAATTTATGGCATCAAGCGGGGCTATGATGGCATGATCAAGGGCAATATTTACCCTTTGAACTCCCACTCCGTGAGCAATATCATTCAAAAAGGGGGCACAATCCTCAAATCGGCCCGCAGCAAAGAATTTATGACCGATGAAGGTCGCAAAAAAGCGTACCAACAGCTCCGCAATTTTGACATTGACGGCCTGATTGCCATTGGGGGCAATGGCACTTTTACCGGGGCCAAGATTTTTCACGAAGAGTTTGGCATTCCTACCGTAGGCTGCCCCGGCACCATTGACAATGACCTCTACGGTACCGACTACACCATAGGCTACGACACAGCGGTCAACACCGCCCTGGATGCCATTGACAAAATCCGGGACACCGCCGATTCGCATAATCGCATTTTTTTTATTGAAGTGATGGGCCGCGATTCGGGCAATATAGCCATACAATCGGCCATTGGTGGGGGTGCAGAACTGGTGATGGTTCCCGAAACCCGCACCACCATCGAGGATGTCATCAAAACCCTCAAGGAAGGAAAGCTCAAACACAAAACCTCAGCCATTGTGATTGTGGCCGAAGGCGATGAGGAAGGCAATGCCTCCGAAGTGGCGGCCAAAGTGAAAGACAAGACCGAAGACCTCGATATCAAGGTTACCATTCTGGGTCATATTCAGCGAGGTGGCTCGCCCACCGCCCGCGACCGTATCCTGGCCAGCCGTACCGGGGCCGCCGCCGTAGAGGGCCTGCTCAAGGGATTGAAGAATGTAATGGCCGGGGTGGTCAACGATGAGCTGGTTTATACCCCTTTTGAAGAAACCATCAAGAAAGGAAAGACCATCCACCAGGATTTGATTCGCCTGGTCGAAATATTAAGTATTTAAATGGGCCGCTTCATTTTTTTTCGTGCCAGAGGCGAAAAAATACTTGAAAACGCTGTTTGTGGATAGCCAAAGGGAGAGGCTTGCTGGTCAGAAATGAGGGCTTTTTTCTGTGATGATTATTCATTGTCTGATTTTTATTTAGGATGAGCCGGGCACAGACAGGCAAGCAAAATACGTATGCGCAAAAAAACTCCTACTCTTTTGCAAATGGAGGCCGTAGAGTGCGGGGCCGCCTGCCTCGGAATGGTACTGGGCCATTTCCGACGATTTGTGCCCCTCGAGCAATTGCGCTACGACTGTGATGTGGGCCGCGACGGAAGCAAGGCCAGCAATATCCTCAAAGCCGCCCGAAGCTACGGACTGGAAGCCAAAGGCCTTCGCAAGGAACCCCAAGACCTGGCCCAGTTACCCCTGCCCGCCATCCTTCACTGGGAATTTAACCATTTTGTAACCCTGGAAGGCTTTCATCTCCGGCGCAAAGAAGCCTATCTCAACGACCCAGCCGAGGGCCACCGAAAGGTAAGCCTGGAGCGGCTCGAGGCCAGTTTTACGGGGGTTGTGCTCACTTTTCAGCCGGGGCCCGAATTTCAGCCCGGCGGGCGGCCCCCTCGCTTATTGCCCACCCTCTGGGCCCGTTTGGCTGGCTACCGCCTCGATTTGTTCTATGTCTTTCTGGTTGGCCTGCTTTTGATTGCGCCCAATGTGGTAGCCCCGCTTTTTGTGCAGATTTTGGTGGACAATATCCTCTTGGAGGGGCTGCGCGATTGGTTGCTCCCCCTCTTGCTGGGGATGGGGATAACGGCCTTTTTTCGCGGCGTGCTTGAGCACCTCAAAAACAAATACTTGCTTCGCTTGGAAACCAAGATGACCCTGGCCACCGCTTCTCAGTTTTTTTGGCATGTCCTGCGTTTGCCCATTGATTTTTTTTATCAGCGTTATGCCGGCGACATCAGCGCCCGCCTGGAAACCAGCGAACGCATCAGCCACTTGCTCACCCGGCAATTGGCCAGCAATTTACTTGATATGGTCATGGCCCTGTTTTTTTTGCTGGTCATGGTCCAGTACAGCCTGTTGCTGGCAGCCCTTGGGGTGGCTTTTGCTTTGCTCAATGCCCTGGCCTTGCGCTTGGTAGCGGCGCGGCGCGAAGAAAGCTACAGTCGGCTGGTGCGGGCCGAAGGAAAACTGGCCGGGCTTACGATGAATGGGCTGCAACTGATTGAAACTATCAAAGGGCAAGGCAGCGAGGATGATTTTTTTGATAAATGGGCCGGTCATCAGAGCAAGGTGCTACGGGCCGAACAGGAACTGGGCGTGCTCAACAACTGGCTAGAAGCCGTGCCCCCTTTGCTCAGTGCCCTGGGCACGGTCACGGTGCTGGTGCTAGGCGGCCTACTCATTTTGGAAGGACATTTTACGATTGGGATGTTGGTAGCTTTTCAGAGTTTTTTTGAAAGTTTCTTAGACCCGGTAGAGCGATTGGTTTTGCTCGGCGGTCAGCTTCAGGAGGCCAAAGGAGACATAAGCCGCCTCAATGATGTAATGGAAGCCCCTCTTGACCCTAGCACCCAAAGAATGGCCAGCCCGGTGGGGCAAGTGCCCCATTTTGAGATTATTACCCAAAAACTAAAAGGCTATATTGAGTTTCGGGACCTAACTTTTGGCTACAGCCGACTGGCCCCGCCTCTGATTGAGGGTTTTGACTTGAAAATTGACCCTGGCGAGCGGGTGGCCCTGGTGGGCGGCTCGGGCAGTGGTAAATCGACCTTGGCCAAACTCCTGGCCGGACTGTATGAGCCCTGGAGCGGAGAGATTTTGCTGGATGGCAAGCCCCGCCCGGCCTGGCCCCGCGAGGTCATCAACAATTCGCTGGCAATGGTGGACCAAGAAATTTTTTTATATGAAGGTTCGGCCAAAGAAGTCATCACCCTATGGGATTCCTCTCTGCCCGATGCCCAGATTGTGCAGGCGGCCAAAGATGCCCAAATTCATGACCTCATCAGCAGCCGTCGGGCGGGGTATGAAAGCCGCATAGAAGAAGGAGGACGCAACCTGAGCGGGGCCAGCGGCAAAGGCTGGAAATTGCCCGGGCTTTGGTCAATAATCCCTCTATCCTGATTTTAGACGAGGCCACTTCGGCCCTTGACCCGCTCACCGAAAAAATCATTGAAAATAATATCCGTCGCCGTTCCTGCTCGGTTTTGGTGGTGGCCCACCGCCTTAGTACCATTCGCGACAGCGATGAAATTATTGTCTTGCGCTACGGCCAAATCATTGAGAGGGGCACTCACGAATCTCTTAAAAATCAGCAGGGGGCCTATGCCGCCTTGATAAAAATGTGAACTTTAACGACGCAGACCCCGGGTGCTTTGGCGCAAGAGCCATTGGCGGGCCTGTTCTTCTTCATAGAAATGCTCCAGAAAAATGCCTTTGGGAATATTGGCGAAGGCCCGCTCTGCCGATACCTGTGTGAATAAATTGCGGGAGTGCAAATGGGCAAAATACTTGAGGCCTGTCATTTGCATGTGCGGGAGCCAGGTATCGGCCAACCACTCATCTATTTTAGGCCAGGGGCCTACTTGTTTTTTGTTGCTGTTAAGAATGGCTTCGCAACGATACTGACTCAAAAACTCACTCATCAGAAAATAAGCCTGCTTAGAAGATTCCACATCATTGATGAACCCCATCCACTCACTCTCTATCTGGTGGGTTTCGGGAAGGTAAGTTATCTTAAAATAAACTAGATTTTGGGCATTTTTGAGTTTTTCTTGGGTGTTCATCACATCTCTTGTTAATATTGGTGTGTAATGATACCTACTGTGCTAAATCTGTACCTGATTATTAAAATGCTGTAAAACAATTATTTATAAAAAAATCAGCAAAAGAATAGTGTCTTATTGGGAAAAAGCATCCATTAATGGGATATAATGATTTAGTTGTAAGAATTTAGCTCTGTTGCTGACGATGTAAGATATGCTTAATGATTTTGCTACCATCATAGCGACCATTTTCAATAAAAACTTTTTCGGTGTGGATGCCACAGACTACCGTGCCGGCCAGGTAAAGGCCTTCTACATTGCTTTCCATTGTATCAGGATGATAATAAGGCTTTAAATCGGAAGGATGGACATAAACCCCGGCTTCTTCCAAGAGCGATACATTGGGGGTGTAGCCCACGAGCGTAAGGACAAAGTCGGCGGGAAGAGAAAAGACCCGGCCATTACTTTGCCGCACCTGCACCTGGCCCGGGCTTATTTCGGTAAGCTCGCTGTTAAAATAGGCTTTAATTTTTCCTTCCTTTACCCGGTTGCGGAGGTCGGGCAATAACCAATATTTTGCCGTAGGCTTAAAATCCTTCCCCCGCACTATCATCGTAACGCGGGCCCCGTGCCTGACCAAATCCAGGGCCGCGCCCACTGCTGAATTACCCCCACCAACAATCACGACTTCCTGCCGCACATAGGGGAAGGGCTCATCATAATAGGCCTTGACATGAGCCAAATCTTCTCCCGGAATTTCCAGGCGGCGTGGGCAGTCAAAATACCCGGTAGCCAAGACCAAGTGGCGGGCCGCAAATTCCTGCCCCCGGTGGGTATGCACCCAAAAGCACTCCGGGCTTTTTTCAATCCGAACGACCGAAGTGTAAAGGCAGAGCGAAAGCCCAAAATAATCGCTTACTTTGCGGTAGTATTGCAGGGCTTCTACCCGGGTAGCTTTTATATCACTGGCACTGAGGGGCAGTCCCCCAATCTCGATATTGTCGGTTGTGGAAAAAAAGGTCATATAGATAGGATAGCGGCGGATAGATTCGGCCAAAGCCCCCTTTTCCAGAATTAAATATCGCAACTGGTTTTGGTGGGCTTCAATGCCGCAGGCCAGTCCACAGGGGCCAGCCCCAACAATGATAAGGTCATAGACTTGCATAAGCGGGTGTTTCTTGGACGTAGTGGATAAAGTTTCTTGCCATTATGCTTCAAATATCTGGTAAAGCCGTTTGTTTTAAAAAAATATATACGCAGGCTGGCTTTGGGGCGGCCTTTTTCCATAAAGCCAAATTGTGAGCAATTTTCTACTTATTTTAAGTTGCCTGGGTCTGGGGGCGGTTTTGCGGGCGGCGGCACTTTTCCCCCGGGAAGCCCATGTCAGCCTGAATGCTTTTATCATTTATATTTCTCTGCCAGCCCTTACCCTGCGGGTGGTGCCAGCGCTGGAAATCCATCCAGTCATGCTCTTTCCTTTTATAACGGGATTGCTGATTTTTGTCCTGGCCAGCCTTTTTTTTAAATTGATGGCAAAATGGCTTGCTCTCGACCGAGCTACAGAGGGCTGCTTAGTGTTGGTTTGTGGGCTGGGCAATACTTCATTTGTAGGCTTTCCGGTGGTTGAGGCACTTTATGGGGTTGAAGGGCTGCAGGTGGCCATCTTGGTGGACCAGGGCACTTTCCTGACCCTGGCTGTTGGTGGGGTCTTGGTAGCCCTTCGCTATTCAGGCGAGGAGGTGAAGGTGGGTCTGATGCTGCGTAAAGTGCTATACTTCCCTCCTTTTTTGGCTTTTGGCTTGGCCCTTTTGTGTATGCCCTGGGGTCTGCCCGATGTTTTGAAGCCGGTGCTTGACAAACTGGCGGCTACCCTGACACCGCTGGCCTTGGTTTCGGTTGGGCTGCAACTTCGTTTTGACCTATCGGCTTTTCGGGCGCGAGATTTTGGACTGGGCTTGGGCTACAAGCTGGTGATGGCCCCCGCATTTATTGGGGCTTTGGCCTGGCTTTGGCTGGATACGCAATCCTTACTTTTTCGGGTAACGGTGCTCGAGGCGGCCATGGCCCCGATGGTTACCGCTTCTATTTTGGCCAGCCAGTCGCGGCTTAATCCCCCCTTGGCCACCCTTTTGGTGGGCTTGGGCATTCCTTTGTCGGGTTTGAGTCTGGCGGGCTGGGTTTGGTGCTTGGGCTAGTGCCATTCAAGGGTTTCGGAGCAAAAAAAGGCCAATGCTGCAAGACAAGCAACGCTTGGGCAGGCAGTAATGCTGGTAAAGCTCAATAAGAGCCTGTGAATCATAAGCACTTTGCACTTTTAGGCCCAGTCCTTCCCACATACTAAGAATTCTATTGCGCTCTGCCGGGAGTTTCTCAAGGAGATGAGCCGCTTTTTCCATCCATTCCGGGGCTTGTTTTTCCAGGGCCAATGCGGCCCAAAGGGGCACAACTGCATTGATAAGCAGGTGATGACGGGCACTTTTTCCAAAAAGAGGCACTTTGCCCTGGGCGGCTTGCCCAAAGCGATAATGGCTTTGCCAATAGCTCGTAGGCGAGAGTTGAAAATTGCCGAGTAGTTCTTGGGCAGCCCCCTCGGTGAGCCAGGCAAACAAACCCCCTTCGCGGGACATTAATTGGGCAAACTGGGCCAGGCGAAGCGTAGGAAAATTTGCCGGGCGCAAGCGCAAAAACTTCCAGGCGGCTATTTCCAGTTGGTGGGGCTTCAGATAGTATTTATGAGCCAGAAAATCGTATTCCCGAAGCAGGGATTCACTGTAAGCATCCGGAGGGGGCGTGGGAATCAAGCCTGCTTGCCCAAAGAGCAAAGCCTCGAGGGCAAGCGGTTCGTGGCGATGTTTTTGCAGGATTTTGAGGGGAAGCACCTGCGCCAGCCGCAGAAAGGGAGCGGCATTGGTTTTAAATCCAAAATTTTGCGCCAATAACTGATAGGCAGTGGTTTCCCAGTCCTGGCCATTTTCCTGCCAGTGCTGTCGGACGAAGCTACTTTTAGCTTCCAGGCGCGACGTTAGCGTTTTGTCAAGCATCTGAAGTCGCGCCAATGCAGGAGCCTGCTCCAGCAGCGCGTGGCAAGGCACCGGCCCCAGGCTTTCCAAAAGTAGCCTGTAGCGCGACCAAAGGGTAGAAGGCAGGCGGTTTTTGAGTTCTAAAGCAGGAATAAGCGTTCCATCCAGGCGGCGGGCAGGCTGGTCATCTTCCCAGACCACGTGCAGCACCACATTTTGATAAGCTGGATTTTGGTGGTGGCCGTGCCGTTCCCAGTCGGAAGCCCGTACGTGTATTTCCACATGGCCCTGCCAAATCTGACCATCAATTCGCAAATGTGCCATCTCAAAATCAGGCCCTGCGTCCTGATGCCATTGACCCGGCGCAATGATTTGCAGTGATTTTCCTTCCTGGGTTTGAAGGTCTTTCTGGTCAAAATATTGAAACCGCCAGACAAAGTGCAAAAAATCTTCCTTCATTTGGAACGATTAGGAGCCAAATTTTTCGATGAAAGTATCCAGCTCGGCTTTGCTACGCACCGGAAAAGAAGGCCTTAAATCAAAATGAATCAAAGCCTGCGAGAGCAATTTATGCACATTGAGGCGGTTGAAGCGTCCTTGTCCAAAAATAGCGACCCGGTCGCCGGGCATAATGGCCAATAATTTATTAGGCTGTTGCAAATCTACGGGCAGTAGCAAAGGATTATCTTTATGATAGTGATAAGGAATTATCACTGTTTCATTTACCCCAGTAATCAAGTAGAGGCGTACCTGAGAATAGTTTTTATCAAAGCGAAGAGTGCCTTTGCAAGCAATGGCCTCCGCATTGGTGTAGGCACGGTTGCAACCATAGTAGCCAAACTGGCTCACCTCAAAGTCAAGCAAGGGGATATGGTCCTCAGGAAACTTCCGATTTTCCCGCAGGGCAATTTCCCGAAGGATGGCCTCATAACGGGTGGTAAGGGGATGAAGGGGGTTTTCTTCCGGGGTCGGGGTTTTAATGGTGCGGGCTTCCCTCATTTCATCGGCACGTGGGCTGCGCACGGTGGTATAAAATCGTTTGCCCGTGATTTTTACACGTTTGCCCACGTCATCCCGATAATGCTTATCGTGTTTGATTAACAACAGCTCCTGGGTATCTTGAATTTCTCGTTCTACCCAGAGTTTGGCGGTAAAATCATCCGAGGCGGTCAGGATTTGGCGTTCATCGGGCGAAAACACAACTTGATTGACTTTGCCTAGATGCTCGCGCAAGGTATGGAGTATTTTCCCATCCGCAGTCCAAATCTTGGCCGTATGGTCAGCCGAAGCCGAAGCCAAAAAATTTCCCCGGGGCGAAAACCGCAAATCATGAATGGTGCTGTTATGCCCTTCGCGGTCCGTTTCGGGGAGATTGCGCATATTTCGTATCAAAACGGTGTTAAAAGACTTGGCCGGGTTCAGAAACCAGAGCCGGGCTCCTTCTTGGCTATAGGAGGCAATGTATTGGTCATCAGGCGAAAAGATGAGCTGGGGCGCGTTCATGCTAAAATCTTTGAGCAGGCGGCCTTCAGTGTCCCAGAGTTGGGCGGAGCGATGGGTTGCGCGGGCGGTGGTAAGTATGTATTTGCCTTGATTAGAAAAAATGGCCTGGCTAAAATTACCCGGAATAACTGCATTTTCCCGGCCCTGCATATCCCAAATCACGGCCCGATTGTCGTCGGGAAGGGTAATGACATAGCGGCTATCGGGCGAAAAAGCGGCCTGGCCGTAGCGGTGGGGCCACTGATACAGTTTTTGGCCGTGGTGATTCCAGAGGCAAACCGTTTGGTCTAGGGATTGGGTAAGGATAAACAAGCCATTGGGTGAAAACTGGGCTTGTATTACCGGAGCCGAGTGGGCGTGCAGGGTGGTCATCAAATTGCCCCGAAAAGACCAAATCTTGGCCGTGTGGTCGTCAGAAGCGGTCAGGATGTATTCCTCCTGTCGGGGCGAAAAGCAGGCACTGTTGATAGGCCCCTGGTGCCCTTTGAGGGTAAGGAGGTATTGCGCTTCATTAGACCAGATTTTGGCGGTGTGGTCTGCCGAGGCCGTAACAATCCATCGGCCATTAGAAGAAAAGGCCACTGATTGTACCTTGTCCTGATGCCCTTTCAGGCTGAGAGGTTTGTATTTAAGGACTTTAAGCCGGGCTTCGTCCCAGGTTTCCCGGAGCACCCATTGGTTTTCCAGGGTAGGGCTTAGAATAAGGTTTTCGCCAGCATATTTCCACACCTTGCCTTCCAATCGGCTTAGCTCGGGGTTTTCTCGGGTATTAAAACTGAGGGAAAAAAGTTGACTTTCTGTATTCAAGGCAGGCTTGCGTATATTGGGCAAAGGCAATGGAATCGGCGCTTGCTGGGCTTTTTGAATTAGCACGGCCAGCGAATCTATTTCCTTCCGTAGGCTTTTGAGTAAGTCTTGGTTTTTTTTCCGAAGATTGTTGGAAAAGGACAACTGCGATGGGCCTATAAACCGCCATTTGGCCTGCTCTGGGGCGGCCAGCGCCGGATGCCCCCAAAAACCTGCATAGGCCAGTGCCCCGGGAGCCAAGTCCTCATCAAGGTAATATTGTTGGAAACCCAAAGCAGGATAGCGCGTGGCCATATGGACATAGAGCTTCTTGCCCGGCGCAATGAAGATGGGTTGGCCATTTTGCTCACCTCTTATCTCAAACATTCCCGCACTCTCCATCCATTGCTCCGGTTGGCCCTCGCCCAGGAGCGTAGGCACGCCCGAGGCAATAATATCGGCGGCGGAATGAAGCTCCCGATATCGCAAGAGCACCGGGCCACGTACCGGGCGGCCATCCTGATAGACAAAGCTTTGGGCGGGCAAGGAAATATAGGTTCCCTCGCTCAGGTAAAGCGATTGTGCTTTATCGGCCTGAAAAACAAAAGACTGGTAAGGGACATTGAGCGCCGGATGCGCAAAGGGAGAGACTATCGTGAGGGGCAAGGGGCGCGCAGGGTTGCTCACAATCAGATAAGCCAAACCCGAAACAACGGTCAGCAAAACCATGGCCGCCGCCCGGCCCGCACTGCGGGTCCATTGCAAGAGCCAATTGGCACCTGTCTCTGGCTGGGGGCAATCTAGGAAAGGATGGGGTACGAGGTGGCACAAATCGTCCTCTTGCACAAACTCATATAAATCCAGAATTTCCTGCTGGCATTGCGGGCAATGCGCCACGTGCTCCATAAAGGCTTTGGGCAGTTCGTCTTCACGTTCCAAAAGCCGGGCTTCGGTATAGAGCGAAAGGCCGGCATCGTTCAAATGCCCGTCCGCTTTAAAAAAGGAGGCCCCCGGAGTGGGTTCTTTTTTAAGCTTGTTTTCAAAAATGATAAACCTGTTTTCATATTTTTCAGGTTCAATGCTATTCAGAGAAGATAGTTAATATCCATTGTTGGCAATGGCCACCCAGGCCGGAACCGGATTATGGGGCACAGGCGCAAAGGTTTCGGCAATGGGCACCAATATTTCACCCGAAGCTTGTTCTTTAAAGTAGAGATGCACAAAATCAGCAAAAAGCTTTTTATCCGTAATCCTGAAATTAGCCTGGCTTTCTTTGATTTCGAGGCGGTCCAGGATACCCTGGCTAAACTTATCGCCTGAGATGTGCTGGTTGAGCCAGCGCTGCAGAGCCGTTGCATTGCCTTTTTCGCTGCGGTAGTGCTGGAAAAAGGGGCAGATGAGCTGGTAAATTTCCTGGTCTTCGCGATGCAGATAAGCAGCTCGGTGGCCCAGCATTTCACCAAATCGGCGCAAGTCCTTGGGCTTGATTCCCGGAAAGCAACTTTTCAAATCTTGGATGCTTACCTCGGCCCGGGCCTGAAGCTTGAGTAGCAACAAGAGTTTGGGATACAAACGGGGAAATACCTTCTCAAAATTTTGCAGAAAATGCCGAAATCTTTCTTTTATCTTGGCCAGCAAATCCTGAGAATCGGTCTGGTGATGATAAGAAGCATCGCTGAAAATGCCCAGTTTGTCTTCGGAAAAATCTTCTTCCTCTACGCCCGCACAACATTGGGTTATCCCAATCACATTTTGTCTTTTGTTTTTCTCCCGCGACAACAGGGTATTGAGGGTATTGC
The DNA here is from genome assembly GCA_012031215.1 of Microscillaceae bacterium. Lineage (GTDB taxonomy): Bacteria > Bacteroidota > Bacteroidia > Cytophagales > Microscillaceae > JAAUUB01. The sequence continues at coordinate 17,648 of JAAUUB010000041.1, forward strand.
GTACGGTTTTGGCCAGATACAAAGTAAAAGATGTGCCATTGCGAACCGCTTCTAAAAATGCGGCACTGGGGAGCGATTTGGTCAAGACGTGGATGCAAACCTCGTGATAGAAATCGTGCTGAAATTGTTGGTAATACTTAAAGTTCTTGAGGTAGCGTTCCACTTTGCTTTCAATGTATTGCTGGCAATTTACCAAGATAGACTCGAATTGGCCTTGTTCCAGCAATTGGTGCAGTTCCTCGTCATTTAGCATGGGCGAAGGATGTGAAGCCATATTTTTTAATACCTTTATCGTTTTTAACACTTTATTAAGCTAAGATACCAACGAAAAACCAATCAATGGAGTATTTTTTTTGCATCTGGCCAAAAAATGGTACTAAGTTTTGAAAGGAAAGTGCTTAATAGATTTTTAAACGCCAAGGCGGCTTCAAAAAACAGGGCTAAGTCCCGCTATTTTTCTAAAAAATGGAAAGTGGCCTGGCGAACGCCGGGCAAATCACGGGAAGTATATTGCGAACAAATGACGTGATGGCCAGCCTCGGGAAAGGCGACTTGCTGTTTTTGGTTTGGGGCCGTGCCCAGTTGGGCAAACATCCGCCGGGCAGCGGCCACCGAGACCGTTTTGTCCTGATATTCTTCATCACGATAATAATAGCCCATAAAAACCGGCACTTTCACCTTAGCAAAAGTACGGCGCTGCATAGTAGCCGCAACCAGGGATTTGAGGGCCACAGTGGCTTCCAGCCGGTATTGGGTGTTCCAGTACTGGCGTATTTTGGGCGGGGCATTTTTTCGGACAAAATAAGCACTCCCGGCTACTAACCGGGCAATTTGCAAGCCCCAGGCCTTGTCAAGCAAGCCTAAGGCCGGGCTGTAAAAGTCAACCAAGGGGGCGTATAATATCAAAGCCGCAATTTCGGGATGATTTCCTGAGGCCAGATAAAGCCCTAGCGTGCCTCCGGTAGAGGTACACATCAAGATGACTTTGTGGCCCACTTGCCGGCCAATGTGCAGGGCTTCTTTGGCAGAGGCCAACAGACTGGCCGGACTTATCTTTTTAAATGCCTCGGGGTCATCCAGGCCGTGTTGGTCTAGGCGGGCCAGCACCAGATTGGCTCCAAACCTTTGGGCAGTTTCGCGGTGAAGGGGAAAGCCCTCGCCCTGGCTGGCACTAAATCCGTGCAGATACACCAAGCTATATTTGCTCTTTTGTTTTTGGGTGCTATCGGCCCAGACAATCCGCGCCTGGTTGTCGGGACGGAGCCGGGCAAGGGTGCGCTCCCGGTTTTGGAAATATTGCGCCCATTCGTAGGGTGCTTTCTCGACTTGAGGCAATTCAGTGGTCAAAGCGGGCGGGATAGGGTGCGGTCCGGCCAGGTAAAAAGCCAACAGTGCATAGAAAATCAAAAAGGTGGTTTTAAAGAAACGCGCCATTTTTTTCAAGTAGTAATTTGCGGGCAAAAATAGCAAAAAGAAGAGGAAGGGAAATTTCTTGGCTATTCCGGCAAAAAACTTCCTCTTGGCGCCTTGACCGCTAAAATTCTAGTTTAGGCTGCTCGTTGGCAGATTTTTTTATCCAACGCAGGGCATACAGGTCAAGCCGACGGTCTTTGAGGTTGCGCACTGTTCCCTGAGTATGCAGTTCTTTGAGCAAATCCAGGTCCACATCCGCGATAAGGGTCATTTCGCTATTGGGGGTGCCTTCGGCAATGATAGCATTTTGGGGAAAGGCAAAATCAGAAGGCGAAAAGATGGCCGATTGGGAATACTGCAAGTCCATATTGGCCACATTGGGCACCTGGCCCACACTGCCCGCTACCACCACATAACATTCGTTCTCAATGGCTCGGGCTTGCGAGCAAACCCTCACCCTTTGGTAGCCACTTTGCAAATCAGTAGAAGAAGGCACAAACAAGATTTGCATGCCCTGGTCGGCCAGAATACGGCTTAGTTCGGGAAACTCACAATCATAGCAAACCAGAATTCCGATTTTGCCCACGTCGGTATCAAAAGTACGGAGCTCGTGGCCGCCCTGCATGCCCCAGTCGTTTACCTCACTGGGGGTAGGGTGCAATTTGTATTGGGCCTCGAAGGTTCCGTCGCGGCGGCAGAGGTAGCTCACATTATAAAGGGTTTTCGTTTTCGTAAAGTGGCATACTGCCCGCGATGATGTTGATGTTGTATTCCAGGGCAAATTCCACCATTTTGCGCCGAATTTCCTCGGTATAACCCGCCAGTTTGCGGATGGCCGAAGCTGAATTGAGCTTGTTGTAGCCCGCCATCAGGGGAGCGTTGAAATACTCCGGGAAAAGCAAAAAATCAGCTTTGTAGTCGCTTACCGCGTCCACAAAAAATTCCACATTCTCAAAAAAGGTTTCCAGGGAGTTGATCCGACGCATCAGCCATTGCACGGCCCCAATCCGCACCCAAGTTTTTTTGGCTCCGACCAGTTTTTCTTTGGGTTCATAATAGACATTATTCCACTCAATAAGCGTGGCGTGGCTGCGCGATTCCGCGTCAGAAGGCAGATAATTGCGCAAAACCTTTCGCACGTGAAAATCATTGCTGAGCTGAAAAGTTAGCACTGGGTCATAAATCTCTTTGGTGCGAACCTTGTCGATGTATTCCTTTGGGCTGAGCTTGTTTTGGTAGAGGTGATAATTGGGCATGCGTCCTCCGGCCACGATAGACTTCAGATTGAGGTTTTCGCAAAGTTCTTTGCGGGCATCATACAAGCGGCGGCCCAATCTAAGCCCCTGATAATCGGGGTGAACCCCAACCTCAATCCCATAGAGAATATTTCCTTTGGAGTTGTGGGTGCTGAAAGTTTCCTTTCCGGTTACTTCCTGATAGGTGTGGTCATCATCAAGTTGATGCTCGTCCAGGATAATGGTGAGGGCAAAAGCCACCAGTACGCCTCGGTCCTCGATACAGATTTGTCCTTCGGGAAATTTTTTGAGCAGGGCTTGAATCTGTTGGGCCTGCCAAGTTTCGCGGTTGTTATAGACGCGGCGCATGATTTCGTCAAGGGCAGCAAAATCCTTCATTTCAATGTTGCGCAGGCGGAGAATATGTTCTGGGGTTTCAGTTTGGGCAGTGAGCATACGGAATAATTTGTTGTCAAAACCTGGAAAAAGTACTTTCGGTTTATTTTGCCCAAATAAAAGCCCTCAAAGGCTTGTTTTTGAGGGCTAAAGGGCAGGCGTGTAATCTACTCAGAATCGGTCCATCACCCTAAATTCCAATTGCGGTTTTTCCCCTTTGGGCACAATAAATATAAGGTCATCTGTTTTGCGCTGGCCTACTTGCCAAAAGTAGCCAATGGGGATGCGTGTAGTTCTCCAGTTGGCCTCATCATCATCCTTGCCCTGAGGATTGATTTTGGTCTTATAATCCAGGTATCGGGTATCCATTTTAAAAGTGCTGTTGGTAGAAGTGAGGCGGTAGCCGGTTGCATTGCGGCAAGTAACCTCGACCACAACGGGGGGCTCAAGGCGTGTATTGTCCTGGCGATATTCATTCAGCAGGCGGCTTAGGTCAAAGGAATTGTTGTTGGCCACCTCTAGTCTTACCTCAAAGCGGTCATACATTCCTTTGTTTTTTACCTCCTGCTCGCGTTGGTTCAGAATGCGGTACGAGACGGCCAGGCCGTTTTGCTGGCTTAGCTCATTTTCGGCCAGCGGCTGGAACAACTGCGCCTGAACTTGGGCAAAGAAACCTAAGAAAAACACAAAAAGGCAGGTAAAGAAAAATAAATGTCGCATATAATTTAACTTTTAGATTAGAAAAACAGGAATTTGATTTTTTACGCAAATTTGCCCAAAAAACCGGACGGTTGCCAACAAAAAAGACCTGCCGGCGCAAAGGGAGAGGGTGATGTTTGCTTAGAAAATAAACTTTTCAGTGTTCTTTTAGTACAATTATAAGAATGTTTGACATTGTGGCATTGCTTGCAAAGATGTATCAAAAATGGCTTAATTTTAGGAAGATTAAGGCAAAATATAAAGTTTTTATTCCCAGGTCTTCAAATTTCAAAATATGCTGACTGCTCAAGAATCATCTCCGCATACAGTACGGATTCCCGATACCCAAAAACCCCGCATTGTGGTCATTGGGGGAGGCTTTGGGGGATTGGAACTTATCAAAGCCCTTCGCCATCTCGAGTGCCAACTGGTATTGTTTGATAAAAACAATTTCCACACCTTTCAGCCATTGCTCTACCAGGTGGCTACCTCCGGGCTCGAGACGAGCGCTATCATTTATCCCTTCCGAAAGCGATTTGAAAACTTAAAAGACTTCTATTTTCGGATGGGAAAAGTTGACCATATTGACCCATCGGCCCAAATGATTTATACTTCCATTGGTTCCTTGCATTATGATTATCTGGTGATTGCCACGGGCACAAGCACCAATTTTTATGGAATGGAAGACATTGCCCGCCATGCCATCCCGATGAAGTCTATCCAGGATGCCATTGCCCTGCGCAACCGCATCATCCGGGGCTTTGAGCAGGCCCTGCTCACCGATGATTTTGAAAGAATGAATAGTTATATGGACTTTGTCGTTGTGGGCGGCGGGCCTACCGGGGTAGAAGTAGCCGGAGCTTTGGCTGAATTGAAAAAGCACGTTTTTCCCCACGACTACAAGGAATTGGACCTTCGGGAAATGGACATCCATCTGGTAGAGCGAAGTGAGCGGCTACTCAATGGAATGGCCGAGGTGTCGGGCCGAAAAGCCCAGCAGTTTTTAGAAAAACTGGGTGTAAAAGTGCATCTGGGGCAATCGGTACAATCATACGATGGCTACCGGGTGGTTTTGGGTGATGGCAAAGAGATGATAAGTCAGCACCTCATCTGGGCGGCCGGGGTAACGGGGGCCCCCATTCCGGGGCTGCCCGCCGAGGTGCTCACCCGGGGCAATCGCTACCAAGTGGATGCTTTCAATCGGGTCAAAGGTTTTGAAAATATTTTTGCCATCGGCGATATTGCAGCGATGATAACGGAGGAAACGCCCAATGGCCACCCCCAGGTAGCCCCTCCGGCAATGCAGCAGGCCGCCCACCTGGCCAAAAACTTCCGGCTTTGGTTTCGTCAAAAGCCGCCCCGTCCCTTCAAATACTTTGATAAAGGCTCAATGGCCACCATTGGCCGCAACAAAGCGGTGGTAGAAATAGGTAAATTCCGCATGCAGGGCATCCTGGCCTGGTTTGTCTGGATGTTTGTGCATCTGATGGCCATTGTAGGCTTTCGTAACCGAATTTTTGTGTTCTGGAGCTGGGTATGGAGCTACCTGAGCTACGACAAAAGCAACCGGCTTATTATAGAGAGGAACGAGGGGGCCACCTTCTTGTCTTCGGAGAGTGATACCTCTCCCAAAAAAGTGAACGGGTAAAGAACGAATCCGCCATAAAAAAACCTTGACGCTTGGGCTTCTGAGCGGCTTTAGCTATTTTGGCCGAAATAATGTTTCTCGATGCGCAAAAACCTGTTTCGTAGCCCACGCCTTCGCTTGTGGCTGGGTATTGTGATTGGCTTGTCATTGTTGAGTGTGTACTTGCTATGGCCGCTGACCAGTTCTGATTGGGACATCCGATTTGATGCCGAAAAAATTGCTTTCAAGGAAAAATTTCTGCGCCTGCAAAAAGCGGAAATTCCGGCTGAACGTCCCAATATCATCATTATCCTGGCCGACGACCTCGGCAAAATGGACATTTCCCTCTATGGCAGTCCACACCTCCAGACCCCTTGGATGGACAGCCTGGGCTGGAAGGGTGCCACCTTTACAGAGGCCTACGTTACGGCCCCCATTTGCAGCCCCTCACGCGCCGCGCTACTCACGGGCCGCTATCAGCAACGCTTTGGCTATGAATACCAACCTCAAAACCGCTATCTGCGCAATCGGCTGGAATACCTGGGGGTAAAATACTTTTTGGATACCGATTTCTGGACTTTGTCAGAAGGCCTGTCTTTCCCTGACCGCGAAAATATGAGCCGCCAGGGCTTGCCCCCCGAAGAAATCACCCTGGCCGATTTGCTCAAAAAACAGGGCTATCGCACGGGCATCATTGGCAAATGGCATTTAGGACATCACCGCCCCTTTTTACCCAATCATCGGGGCTTTGATTATCAATATGGCTTTTATGAAGCTTTTAGTCTTTTTGCCGATACCAATGCGGTGGACATTGTCAACCAAAGGCACGCCGATTTTAGCGACCCGTATATCTGGGGCCGGGGACGCGAAGGCACTTGCGCTATCCGGCGAAATGATGAAATCATTGAAGAAAAAGAATATCTCACCTTTGCCATTGCCCGCGAGGCCCGGCAGTTTATCACCAAGCACCAAAAACAGCCTTTCTTCTTGTACCTTCCTTTCAATGCGCCTCACACGCCTTTTCAGGCAACCAAAGCGCATTTTGACCGCTTTGCCCACGTAAAAGACCGCAATAAGCGAGTGTATTATGCCATGATTCAGGCCCTGGATGACGCCATTGGGCAGATTGTCCAGCACTTGCGCGAACTGGGATTGGAAAAAAACACCCTGATATGCTTTGCCAGCGACAACGGCGGAGCCAGCTATACCCACGCCACCGACAATGCGCCTCTCAAAGGCGGAAAGATGAGCAACTTTGAAGGCGGTATCAATATCCCGATGATGATGTACTGGCCCAGCGTGATTCCTGCCGGGCAGAAAATTGCTTATCCCGTTACGGTGATGGATTTTTTGCTACGGCCATTGGCCTGGCCCAGGCCGAACTGCCCCAAGACCGCCCCTACGATGGGCAGGACTTGCTGCCTTTATTAACGCAGGCGAAACAAATAGAACCCCACAAGGCCTTGTTTTGGCGAACTGATTTTAACCGGGCCATACGCAAAGGCCCCTGGAAGCTTATTCTCAACCTCCACCAAGGCGATACCCTGCTCTACAACCTGGACCAGGACAAAACCGAGCGCATCAACCGGGCTCGCCAGCATCCCGAAATGATTCGGCAATTGCTTCGCGCTTATCAGGAATGGGAAAAAGGCTTGGAAGCCCCACGCTGGCCTCGGGTGATGGATTTTGTGATTGAAATTCGGGATACACTCTATCGCTTTGCGATGTAATCTTGAAAACTTTTTTTTGGCCGGAAATAAGGAAATAAAGGGGCTAACGCGATATTTATTATTTGGAATTCCGCTAGGTTTGCTCTAGTTTGGCTACACACTTGCAAAAAGGGGGCCTTGTTTCTTTTCTATACCTATGAAAAAGTATTGGTTCAACATTCGCTACGGAATTCGTGATTATTTTGGGTTTTCTCAAAAAGAAAGCAATGGATTTTTGGTCTTGGCCGGGTTGATGGGGCTTTCACTGTTTCTGCCGCTGCTTTTTACGGCCTTTGTGCCCCTTGCCCGGCTTTCGCCGGCTTCGGTCCGCCAATTGGATAAAATACTGGCCAGTTTGCCTCCGACAGAAAGCTTAGCCGCTCAGGTAGCAAAGCCAGCGGAAGCTTTGTTTGCTTTTGACCCCAATCAGGTGGGTGAAGTCGAACTCACACAACTGGGCTTTTCTGCCTCATTGCGGCGAAGTTTTTTACGTTATCGTGAAAAAGCGGGCGGATTTAAACGGAAAACACAAATAGAAAAACTCTACGGTATGACCCCCGCTTTTTATGAGCAGATTGCTCCCTATATAGTACTGGCCGAAGCAAGCCGCTCTACCAAAAAGTATCCTCCCCGTCAGACAAAGAAATATCCTGAAACACGCGATAAAGATAAAAAATATGAACCAAAACTGGGTGCTGCCAAGCCCAAACCGGCCCCGCTTGCTCCTTTTGATATCAACCGGGCCGATACCACTCAGCTCATCCTGGTACGAGGTATTGGACCAGCCTACGCTCGCCGGATTGTAAATTATAGGGAAAAACTGGGCGGCTTTGCCCAAATAGAACAAGTGAGGGAAGTTTATGGCTTATCGCCCGAAGCTATAGAGGCTTTATTGCCTTATGTAAAATTGGAAACGGGTATCTACCGGAGTATTCCAGTCAACACTGCGGACGAGGCAATTCTTGCGGCACACCCCTATTTGTCGCGCAATCAGGCCCGGGCCATTGTCAACTATCGGCAGCAACACGGGCCTTTTGGGGGAGCAGAAGACCTGGCAAAAGTTAAAATATTAGATGCCAAGACATTGGCACGCTTTTTACCCTATTGTTTTTTTTAACCCTGGCCTGCCAAAGTGACCAAGAAATACCCTTAATTGTGCGTACCAAACCTTTTTCCTGTCAAGGAAATGTTTTTCACAAAGATAATTGAGAGATAAAACAACATTTTTTTTAAATTGCGGGGCATTTCAACAACTCAAAATTCGCATTATCTTTGTTGAAAGGCCAAGTGGGGCGGAAGCCAGAAATTTCTGCAAACTATGAGTGAAGAAAAACTTACCCTGTTCAATTATTTTAATGATATGAACAACCAGGAAATCATCCTTACTTTTAAGGGGACGATTTCGCAGGAAATTTTGGCCGATGTTGGCATTAGTTTGCGAAGCAAGCTCAACTCCCATTCGGTAAGCAAAAAAACCTTTGCTATTTTTGTTGAGCTGGCCCAGAATATCTATCACCACTCCGCTCAAAAAGAATACTCGGCCATCAAAGGCCGAACAGCCGGGGTGGGGGTTATTCTTATCCAAAATTATTCGGACTATCTGATTTTGTCTTCGGGCAATCTGATAGAATCCTACAAAATTGAGGGGATTCAGGAAAGATGTGAATACATCAATACGCTCTCTCCCGATGAACTCCGGGAGTATTACATGAAGCAGCGCAAAAGGCCTACGGGCGGCGTAGGCGCCAATATCGGCCTAATCGATATGGCCCGCCGCTCAGGTAATCCGCTCGAGTACCAAGTGGTGAAGATTGATGAATACTACTCATTTTTTGCCCTGTCTATCAAAGTAAGCAAACACGAAAGCTAATTTTTCGCATAACATCGCTTGACATTATGGATAAGATCGAAAACTTTTACATTGAAGGTTCAGACTATATACCGGAGGTAGATTTTAATGCCGAAACCGGGGTGCTCAATATTTCGGGGGAATCTTACCACGAATACACCCTCGAGTTTTTTGAGCCCATCTTTGAATGGCTAAAGCGCTACACTGCCGAAGGAGGAAAGAAAATAGAACTCAATTTCAGGATGAGTTATTTCAATACCAGTTCCTCGCGCCGATTTCTCGAAATTATGAACCTGCTCGAGGATTACCACGAGAATAAAGGCGGGCAGGTTGTCATCAACTGGCACTACGAAAAAAATGACCTGGATATGCTTGAGAGCGGGGAAGAGTATGCCGAAGATGTCAACCTTGAGTTTAATCTTCTACCCTACTAAACAAGCCTGGCAAGCCTTTTCTTCATCGGGAAAGGCTTGCTTTTTTTATAAGGCCGGGTTCTGGTGAATTTACTTCTAAAAACTTACATTTATCCAAAAAAACCTTATGGTGTTTACTTTTGGGCTTCAGGCCGCATAAAAGCATTAATGAGCAAATTGACGCTATGAACACCATCACACTCACGCTTGTCCACCCTTTTCGGTTTTTTGTTTATAAAATATTTCCGGCATTTCTGGCTTTGCTGACTTTCGCGCTTTTTGTAGTCAGCGTACTGAGCATATTTTTTTACTGAGCCCTTTTTTGTTTCTTTTGAAAAGGCTTTTGTGTAAACATTTTTCAAAAAAAGGCTGAATCAGTTTCGCGTTTAGCTGTT
>JAAUUB010000042.1 GCA_012031215.1 Microscillaceae bacterium
GCATTCAACCACCAAACAATTACAAGATATGGCCTTGGTCTATGACATAGAAAAAGACGACGCATCTACCAAAAAGGGGAGCAAATCGGCATCCAAAAAGGAGAGCAAATCGGCATCCAAAAAGGAGAGCAAATCGGCATCCAAAAGGGGGAACAAATCGGCATCCAAAAAGGAAAACAAATTGGTGAACTAAAAACCAAGATACAAGGTATCCAAAAAGCACTCACCCAGGCTAAATTGACCTCAGAAGAAATCGCCGACCTTTTTGAAGTATCCCTTGATTTTATTAAGAAAGTGAAAGCGGGTGAAATCAGCTAATCATCCACTCTCTGCTATTCGTCTTCTTCAGCAGCAAAAAACAAAAATTGAAAGCGGTTCGGGGGTATGCGCCAAGCGCATCCCAAACAGCCGATAAAAGCAAATCTCCAGGTTTTCACTGCTTGCCTGCTATTGGTCTTGTTCAGCGGCAAAAAACAAAAATTGAGCACCTCTTGCGGCAGGCCAGGCGCGGGGCTGGCATCTGAGAAAAGTTTTTTGGGCAAGATAAATTTCTTCCGATGCTGCTATGGATTGGATACAAGCCTGTATTTTTGCGAAACATCCTTTTTGAATTTGCGAAATATGCCGCTACTTATTTGCTTTCTTTTGCTTTGGGGGGGAATGGCCGCGCTTCCCTTAGGGGCCCAAACCGAAATGCCCCGCATCCTTTCTACCCGCGAGCAGGCCCAGCTCATTGACCATTGGCTCGATTTACGGGCTCGGCAGGTCTTGCCGGATTTGCTCAAGCGCGCCCAGGTGGACATGTGGATTTTGATTTCGCGGGAATACAATGAAGACCCGGTACTCAAAACGATGCTACCTGCCGAATGGCTATCGGCCCGCCGTCGCACCATCCTGGTGATTTACAAAGCGCCCCAGGCCGACACCGTCGAGACCCTGGCCATTGCCCGCTATAATGTGGGCCGGGTGTTTAAAAGTGCCTGGAATCCCGAAGCCCAGCCCGACCAATGGGCACGACTGGCCGAAATCATTGCCGCCCGCCAGCCCAACCGGATTGCGCTTAATTATTCGGAACATTTTGGTCTGGCCGATGGCATCAACCGTACAGAATACGACCTTTTTATGCAAAACATTCCCGCGCCTTACACCAAGCGCGTAGTATCGGGCGAGCAACTGGCCATTGCTTGGCTCGAGACCCGCCTGCCCGAAGAGATGGCCGTCTATCCGCAAATTATGCGCATTGCCCATCTTATCATTCGCGAGGGCCTTTCTGAAAAGGTTATCCAGCCGGGGGTAACAACCACCCAGGAGGTACAATGGTGGTATCGCGACCGCATCACAGCCCTGGGCCTGGAAGCCTGGTTTCATCCGACCGTTTCCCTGCAAAGGGCCGATGCCGAGCGCTTTGACCACCTGCGGAGCTTTTCTTCCAAACCCGCTCCCGAAGTCATCCAGGCGGGCGACCTGATTCATGTGGACTTTGGCATCACTTATCTGCGCCTCAATACAGACACCCAACAGCACGCCTACCTCCTCAAACCCGGAGAAAAAGAAGTCCCGGCGGGCCTTCGCAAAGCCTTTCAAATAGGCAATCGCCTGCAGGACATCCTGACCAGCCAGTTTAAAACCGGGCGCAGCGGCAACGAAATTCTGAAAGGAGCCCTCCAGCAAGCCAAAACTGAAGGCATCGAGGCGGTAATCTATACCCATCCGATTGGTTACCACGGCCACGCCGCCGGACCTACCATCGGGCTTTGGGACCAGCAGGGTGGGGTGCCTGGGCAGGGCGACTATCCGCTTTATCCCCAAACTGCTTACTCCATTGAACTCAATGCCGCCGTGGAAATCCCCGAATGGAACAACAAAAAGATTCGCATTATGCTCGAGGAGGATGGCTTCTTTGATGGGCAAACCTTTCGCTACATCGGCCAGCGCCAAACCGAACTCCTGCTTATTCCCCGCCCCCTGGCCAATATGGGGGAATAAAGCGTTCCATCATGGCCATTTGCCTGAGGTCTTTGGGGGAATGGCCTTTTGGCCACATCAAAATTTTTCAATTTTGTATTACCTTTGTGCTGTAATAGTAAGTATGCCGAGTTTTTTTAAACCATTTTGATTTACACCTCAAGGTATGAGATTTCAAGGAACGGAAACGTATGTGGCCACCCGCGAGCTGCAAGTAGCAGTAGATGCAGCCATTCAATTGCAAAAACCACTGCTTATCAAAGGCGAGCCGGGCACCGGCAAAACCCTCCTGGCCTACGAGATTGCCAAAGCCCTCAACAAGAACCTCATTACCTGGCATATCAAATCGACCACTACAGCCCAGCAAGGCTTGTATGAATATGATGCTGTATCACGCTTGCGCGATTCGCAACTGGGCGACGAAAAAGTACGCAACATCGCGCATTATATCAGTAAAGGAAAGCTCTGGGAGGCTTTCGAAGCCGACGAACAGGCTGTCTTGCTGATAGATGAGATTGACAAAGCCGATATTGAATTCCCGAATGACCTGCTGCTGGAGCTCGACAAAATGGAGTTCTTTGTCTATGAACTCAACCAAACTATTCGGGCTCGCCAACGCCCCATCATTGTCATTACCTCTAACAATGAAAAAGAACTGCCCGATGCTTTTCTACGACGTTGCTTCTTTTATTATATCAGCTTTCCTGACCCCACCACGATGCAGGAAATTATCCGGGTGCATTATCCCGACCTGTCTAACGACCTGATGGATGCGGCCATGAAGGTCTTTTATAACATTAGAGAAGTGAAGGGCCTTAAAAAGAAACCCTCTACCAGCGAATTACTCGATTGGATTCGCCTGCTCAAATACGGCGAAACCAAAGCCCCCGACCTTGAGAGTATGGATGTGATGACCCAAATGCCTCCTTATGCCGGTTCCTTACTTAAAAACGAACAGGATTATACCCTGATGGAGCGTTTGCGGCGTTTTGGACGCTAGTGTTTTGGGGAGATTTTACTGCCACTTAGGGCAGAAAGCCCTTGCCGGAATTTACTACCCGCAAGGGCTTTTTCTAAGTTAGGCAAAGACCAAGACTTTACCCAAGCTGGCAATCGCTTAGGCCCTGGGCATCCCCCATAGAGGTAGTCGTAAGCACCAGGCCTATCCCCTTAGCATAATAGTATTGTGTGAAAAAATTGAGGGGCATCAGATTGCCATTCATCAGCAGTTTGCTTTCGGCCTCTATCAGGGCTACCTCCGGATAGGTTGTGCCATTTACTTCTTTTTGACTTCCTACTTCCTTCACGGTCATAATCAGGAGATTATCCAGGCCATTGGCCTTGAATTTGATTTCCCAGGTATTGCCCACGCTAAGGTCGTCTTTCAAAAACATTTGCATTGTGCCCTCCTCGTAGCTGTCGGTGAGATAGGTCGTTCCTTCTTTTTTCACTTGCTGGTTCTTGTTCATCATCGAATTGCGCATGATAAACACCGCGTTTTCTTGAGCCTCGGCTATCGTATTGGTGTACGAACTGCCATCATTCATTTGATAAGTCCATACAAAGCCTTCGCCAAGGGGATAATATACATCGTTTCCGGTAAGCATTTTGGTAAATGTTTAAAGTGTGAAGAACTAAAAGTGGAATTTACGAAGAAAAAAAAATCTGACAATATGCTTGAGCCTTTGATTTCTCATTCTTCACAAAAAGGTAATCTCTGGCCAAACCTCCCTGGGAAAAACCCCCAGATTTATATCCTTTCCCAATTTTTCAGAAGATTAACATTTGAATAGTAAAACCTAAGTCTTGGGCGGGGGTTTCAAAAACAAGAAATTGTCGGTATATTGACGAATTGCCAAATTGAGAGTTTTCACCTTTGTAAAAAAATCTATGAACCCTCTGCTCAAAAGCATTTATCTCCTTCCGCTGCTGGCTTTCACCTTGAGCCTGGAAAACCCGCTTCCCAAAAAGGCGGAAGATATTCAACCCCTCCTGACGGGCGAAGCGTTTCCGAAAGCCCAGGTGCAAGACCTGAGTGGTAAGGTGCTTGATTTGCAAGCTTTGATAAAGCAAAAGCCCACCGTATTGATTGTCTATCGGGGGGGCTGGTGTCCTTATTGCAATACCCAACTGGCGGGAACGGGGGCCATCATTCCTTCCTTGCAGGAAATGGGCTATCAGGTGTTGGCCCTCAGCCCGGATAGTTCTGAAAAGCTCCGAGCTGAGGCCGAAGACAAACGCACGGCCTATACCCTTCTTTCGGACCCTCAGTTGGAAGCCGCCGAAGCCCTGGGAATTATTTTTGAGATGCCCGCCGAAACTGCCGAGCGCTATGCCAGCCGTGGCTTGCATCTTCCCCGGCTCGATCGTTATCAGGCTTATGCCCTACCCGTGCCAACGGTTTTGGTGCTCGACCAGGAGGGCCTCATTCAGTTTGAGTACATCAATCCCAACTACAAAGTGCGTTTGCAGCCCGAATTACTGCTCAAGGCAGCCGAACTGGCACTCAAGCCCTGAAAGGGCCTTTTTTTAAAATTATATCCACAAGCGCAGGTGCGGGCAAAACAGCCCCCATTGGGAAAAGAAGCCCATAATACGCCCCATTTTTGGTACATATTTGCCTGCCATCCGGGATTCCCTCATAAGCCATTGCCTTCGCGGGCAATCCAGGCGGGTAAGTCTTTGCGGCCAAAGCCATTGCCCAAGGCCTCAAAATCTGTTTTTTTCATATAATGCTTCACCGGATGGTAGGCTTTGAGAAAGCCTTTTGGGTGGTTTTGGCCTATGAGGCTGGGGTCGTGCTGGGTGCCACTCCAGGTAGATTTGGCCCAGGGCAGATTTTGTTCGTGCGGGCTTAGGGCAAAAGCCCAGTCCGGAACTACGCTAATCCAGCGCAGTGTGAGTGCCTGGGTGCAGGTTTGGCCCCAATTGACCCAGGTTACACCATTTTCGGGAGTTGCATTGTGGGGGCGGTCTTCGGAGCGGGAGTAAACGATGAGGTAGTTTCGTTCCTGGTCAAGCACCAGTTCATCATCCATCACCGAGGTATTTTCCAAGCCCTTGATTTTGGAGAAGGGGAACTCCGCATCATAGCTGCTAATAGACCAATACCGGCACTCGGCTTTTTCAAAAATTGGGGCTCCCGGGCGGGTATCCGGAAATGTGGGGAGTTTTTCCTGCCAATATAAAAACCTTCCCTTTTTGAATAGACATGCCGGTGGTAAGATAGCCTGTATAGTTGCAGGCGGTGGCATGGGGTTCGTAGCAAGAGGGCGGGGGCTGATTTTCTCCGCGTCCGTTTACGCCCAGGTCCAAAGCCCGGACATAGGCTTTGTCAGCCGGTTTTTCCTTGTAGAGGGCGATGGAAAGCCCCGAAGATATTTGCAGGAAAATCCCAAATTGTTTGTCCCAGCCCTTTTGAGGCCCGTGGTAAGGAGAGGGGTCGCGATTGCCTATATTTCGGTTGGGCTGCGTGGTTTCCGAATCTCGCACCAGGCCTTCAAAATCCGCAACAATAAAAAACTTTTCGCCAGTGGGCAGTTTGAAATACATCGTGGGCAATGCTACGCCTGCGTGGGGCATTTTGTGATGGTCTATCCCAAAATAGCGTATCCAGACATCGCCAAAGTCCCAGATACCGCGTCCGTGCCCGCTTTTCTTGTCCAATCCCCAGGGGCCCTGCAATTGTATGCCACTCCCATAGCGCAGATGCCCCGCCGCGCGATAGGGGAAAAGCTGACTGCTATCGGGCTTTAGCGAATTGTGCCGGGCCATTTCATAGACCACCGAATAGCTTCTTTGGGTAATGAGGCGATTCGCTCCTGGTAAAAAGGGGTTTTGATGGCCTGGCTTGGGCACAATATCCGCATCTACAATGGCCACTTCTCCATTTCCTGACCATTTATCGTATCGATACGCTTCGGCAGAAAAGGGTGGGGCCACCTGAATATCAAAAAAACGACAGTAAGGAAATTCGCCCTCAATGTGGAGCTGGGCCCCAAAAGGCGCGTATAGCACCGGGGCCAGCAGATAAGTGCAGTGGGGGTCAGGAAAACTGCCGTAGAGGCGGGTGAAATCAAGGGTGTGGGCGGGTCGGGTTACCCAGATTTGCTCAGGGCGCAAGTCTTCGTAGCGAACCAGGCGCAGTTTTTGGTATTGTGCCTGGTTATATCCCTCGGGCAATACCTCCGGGGGCAGTAAAGCCGCTGCCTGGCCCTGATACCAAAGCCGGATGTAGGCCTCCAGCCGGTCAGACAAAGCCTGGGCTTCCTGCCGGAGCAATTCCGGAACCTGGAAGGGATAAGCCGGGGGTTTGGGGAGGCAGGCAAAACCAATACCAAGCCAAACAATACCCTGCATCAGGCCCAAAAAACAAAATAGCTTGTTTGGCTGCATACGATTTGTGAAAGTTAGAATACCCAATTCTTAAAATTCGGGAAATTTTTTCTGTTTTTCAAATGGCCTGCCTCATCTTATTCTATAAAGCAAATGACAAAAAAAGGCTTCTGAAAAAAGTAAGCCCCTAAAATCCATGAGCAACGCTTAAATAAAAACCCACCCGCCCTCTGGAAGGCTTTTTTTGCGGAATTGCAACGCAAATCCTATCGGCTGGAAAATCTCAACGACACCTACCGGCTTTACCAATTGCCCGAAAATCAGGAACGCTTACCGCTCTTTGCCCGAGATGAATACCTCAAAAATAATTGCCATACGTGCGGAGGGTTTCAAAGTGCTGATTCCGGTAACAGAACTGGCAAAGGTCAAGAAATACCTTAAGAAATCAGGCTTGCTCCTCGAGATGGAGTAGGTGCCCGGCCTCTTTCATCCCGCCTGGCCAAAAACCGATTGCTTTGCCAGATGAATGACAATTAAATGCTTGATTTGCTCTAATTTTGGCTTCTTACCATACCTGGGCCTTGACCTGGCGCGTTGGTGTTTTGTTTTACCTTTTACTGCAAAAACAGGATGCTTAATTTTTTTCCCCTTTTATTTTTGAGTGGGCTTTTTGTGCCCTTTTGGTGGCCTGCTGCCCCACCACCACCCGTTGGGGGCACTTATGAAGTCTCTGACAATTGGACCCTGGTCTTGCGTGCCGAGGGCAAGCAGGTCAGTGGGGTACTCATTGACGAGGAAAAATATATGGCTCCTGCCACCGGAACCTGGATAAACGAAACCACCCTAGCCCTACGTTGGCGCTTTGATGCCAAAGGACTTTTGCTTGAAGGAGAAGGCGAATTGGTCTTTACCCCAGATGGCAATAGCTTCAGCGGCACTATGCGCCACAAGGTCAAGATAACCCAGAGGCAAAGTGCCAATACCCGCGAGTCCATGGGCGATTGGAAAGGCAAACGCACCCTACGCAATAGTGCCTTGCCCACTATCCAAAACCCAAGCTATTTTGAAAATCGTCCCGGCGAAACGGTTTTGCCCAATACAGAAGAAATAGAGGAACAGCTTCCCATTCCGCCACCCCCGCCATCGCGCCCGCCGGCTGGCACAGAACCGGGACGCATGAAAGGAATGACCGAAGCCCACAATGTTTGGCGAAAAGCACTTGGCCTGCCCGACCTGACCTGGTCCGACGAACTGGCCCGCTATGCCCAAGAATGGGCCAAGGAACTGGCTTCGCGGGGCTGTGAAATGGAACACCGCCCTTATAGCGGGCCTTGGATGCAATTGTATGGCGAAAATATTTACGCCTCCTGGGGCCAGCAAAACACGCCCGCCGATGTGGTGAACAACTGGGCCGAAGAACGCCATAGCTTTGACCACAACACCCTGCGCTGCAACGGCGCCTGGTATGAATGCGGGCATTATACCCAGGTCATTTGGGAAGATACCCGCGAGGTGGGCTGTGCGATGGTGCAGTGCGGCGACCAGGAGCTATGGATTTGCAATTATAACCCGGCGGGCAATGTGCAGGGCGAAAAACCGTATCGCAAGCCTTGAGCTGCCTCGAGAGTACAGGGCTTTTTCGTAATGAGTGAGTAAAAAAACCGGAAGAGACAGCCCTTTCCGGTTTGCTTCGCTGCCTTTTTTAATTTACTAGGCCAGCAATGCCTTCGCCAGCGGCACGGGGCTAGTGTTGAGGGCCTGAATCCCCCCACTCAAGTTAAAGACTTGCCTAAATTCCTGACGCTTGAGCAGGGAAGCCGCAATCATAGAGCGGTATCCACTGGCACAATGCACATACAGGGGCTGGTTTTTATCCAGTTGGTCAAGGTGTGCTGGCAAATAATCCAAAGGAAAATTGATAGCCCCCTGCACGTGGATGGCATCAAATTCGCCGGGGCGGCGCACGTCCAAGATAAACACATTTTCATTGTATTGCCGGGCAAAAGTAGCGGCATCCAGGCAGGGAATTTGGTCTAGGGCTAAGCCCGCGATACGCCAACTGGCCAGCCCTCCGGCCAGAAAACCCTGGGTTTGGTCATAACCCACACGGGCCAGCCGCATTACGGTTTCCTCTTCCCGTCCTTCGGGAGTGATGAGCAAGATTGGCTGTTGCAGGTTTTCTACCAGGGTTCCGACCCAAACGGCAAACATCCCGTCCAGTCCAATGTGCAGGCTTCCCGGGATAAAGCCAGTGGCAAACGCATCCGGGGGACGGGTATCCAGAATAAGGGCCCCTTCATCCCGAAGGCGTGAAAATTCGGCTACGCCCAGGGCTTTCAGGCCACGAGCCATCACCTCATCAATGTTTTCATAGCCCGTTTTGTTGAGTACGGCATTTTTAGAAAAGTATTGAGGCGGAGGCAGCAGCCCCGTCGTGATTTCCTCAATAAACTCCTCGCGGGTCATATTGGGTCGGAGGGCATAGTTGTTGCGTTTTTGCTCACCAATGGTTCCCACTGTCTCGGCACTCATGTTTTTGCCGCAGGCCGAACCCTGCCCATGTCCGGGATAAACCAGCACCTCGTCATCAAGACGCATTATGCGTTTACGCAAAGCGTCATATAGCATTCCAGCTAAATCTTCTTGGCTCAGGTCAGATTTCACGGCCAAATCAGGGCGGCCCACATCGCCCAGAAACAAGGTATCACCCGTAAAGACTGCATAATCTTTGCCCGTTTCATCAATCAGAAGAAAGCAAGAAGATTCCATCGTGTGGCCGGGCGTGTGAATCACTTTGATACGCACATCTCCCAGCGTAAATAGTTCCTGGTCTTGGGCGATATAGGCATCAAAAGAAGGACGGGCAGTAGGCCCATAAACAATGCTTGCCCCCGTTGCTTGGGCCAAATCCACGTGGCCCGAGACAAAATCAGCATGAAAATGGGTTTCAAATACATATTTGATTTTGGCTTTGTAACGCTCGGCCAGGGCCAAGTAAGGCGCGGTTTCGCGCAGGGGGTCTATCACCGCCGCCTCGCCTTTGGAGACAATAAAATACGCGGCTTCGGCCAGGCACCCGGTATAAAGTTGTTCTATAATCATATTATTTGGGGGGGGTATTAAAAAAAATGTTCTGTTTTGAGGCAATACCCTAATTTCAGTATCTTAGGAAAAAAGAAAAATGACTTTTGTCAATCAAAAAAACGAATCAGGTTTTTTTGATATTTTATTTGCCAGCACTGCCCCAAATTGTTCAGAAAAAAAAGCGTATCTTTTCCAGGAATTACTTTAAAAAAGAACGATTATGCAAAAAAGCTGGGAATACGCCACCCTGGAATGGCTCTGGGACTCGAGCAATCTTCGGGTAAACCTTCCTCAGGGGGAAGAACAAAAAAGCACGGGCTCCTATGCCGAGGTGGTGGCCGTGCTCAATGAATTGGGAAAAGAAGGCTGGGAAGTGGCCACTTGTGTGGCCGGGGGCAATTGGCTTTTCTGGACCTTGCAAAGGAGTAGTTTTTAGTAAAGACGAACGAAAGGGGGGCTTTTTAGCTTTCGCCTACTTCTTGCTTTTCCAAAAAAATCAGCGGCCTGATGTATTGGGTATGTCAGCGGTTTTGGTGTGGAAGAAAAAAGGTAGTCTAGCCAAAGTCTAATTAAACAAAAGGGTTT
The DNA here is from genome assembly GCA_012031215.1 of Microscillaceae bacterium. Lineage (GTDB taxonomy): Bacteria > Bacteroidota > Bacteroidia > Cytophagales > Microscillaceae > JAAUUB01. Next base: position 9,970 of record JAAUUB010000042.1, read on the forward strand.
TAGGATTAAATTTTTTCTTGATTTTGATTAATTTTACTCCCAGATTTGATAGGAAAGTGTATCTATCTTACAAAGTCGCATTGAAATCTTTATATTTGTTGAAGCAACTTAATTTTGAATTAAAACCCCAAGACTTATGAGCCAAACAAGCGAAATAGCCGAAGCCAAACCCCAAACGGCCGAAAAATCTACACTGAAAACCGCCCTTGATCTTTTTTATGAATGGGAGGCCAAGAAAGCCAACCAGGCCTATTTGCGCCAACCCATTGAAGGAAAGTGGAAAATTTACACTTGGGGGCAGGTGGGCGAAGAAGTGCGCCGGATGGCCGCTGCCCTGAAAGCCCTCCAACTTCCCGAAAAAAGCAATATTGGCCTGGTTTCAAAAAATTGTGCCCACTGGATTATGGCCGACCTAGCCATCACGCTGGCGGGGCATATTTCGGTTCCTTTTTATCCCAGCCTGACCGCCGCCCAATTACGACAAGTAATGGAACACAGCCAGTGCAAGGCCCTTTTCGTGGGCAAGCTGGAGGTCTGGACAGGGATGAAGGCAGGAGTGCCGGAGGGCGTGCAGGTCATTGCCTTTCCGCATTACCCGGGCAACGAAGTAGTCGAGGGCCCTGGATTTTTGCACTGGGACAAACTCATTCAAACCCATGCGCCCCTCCGGGAAAATTATTATCCTGACCTGCGCGACCTGCGCACGATTATTTATACCTCGGGCACAACCGGCAATCCCAAAGGGGTGATGTTTGACCATTATACCCTGGCGGCTCCTATGGAAGAAGGGGCCAAGGCCCTGGAAATAGAGGGCGAATGTCGGTTTTTTTTCCTATCTGCCTTTGTGCCATATCGCAGAGCGGGCTTTGGTAGAAGGGGGTTCGCTTTTTTCCGGCGGGGAAGTCTATTTTGCCGAATCTCTGGAAGCATTTGCGCATAACCTCCAAGTGGCTCAACCCACACATTTTATGGCGGTGCCCCGTATCTGGACCAAATTTCAACTGGGAGTTTTGGGTAAAATGCCCCAGGCCAAGCTCAACCGCCTTCTTAGGATACCTTTTGTCTCGCGGCTGGTTAAAAACAAAATCCGCAAAGGGCTGGGACTAAGCAAAGCCCGTCTTATCCTGACCGGGGCTGCCCCAATGCCTGTAACGGTCATCGAGTGGTTCAAAAAGTTGGATGTCCATATCCAGGAAGTGTATGGCATGACCGAAAACGGAGGGGCTTGCACGGTGATGCCCAAAGGAAAGGTAAAAATGGGGACAGTAGGAAAGCCCTATACCTATGTGAAGGTGAAAATAGATGAAGAAAACAGCGAAGTATTGATGACCTCCTCCGGGGTGATGCTGGGCTATTACCGCGAGCCGGAAATGACCGAAAACACCTTTAAAGAAGGCTGGCTTCGCACCGGGGATATGGGTGAACTAGACCAGGAGGGCTACCTCAAAATCACGGGCCGGGTCAAAGATATGTTTAAATCCGCCAAAGGCGAATACATTGTGCCCGGGCCCATCGAGTGGAAGTTTGCCGTCAATAACGACATTGAGCAAATCTGCGTAGTGGGCAGCACCCTGCCTCAGCCCATTGCCTTGGTGGTGCTTTCCGAAATGGGCCAAAACCGCCCCAAAGAAGATGTAAAAGCCGGTTTGGAAACCTTACTTGATAAAATAAATGCGGACCTAATCAATTATGAGCGGCTGCACCGCGTGGTGGTGGTCAAAGAACCCTGGAATGTGGAAAATGGGATACTGACCCCCACCCTCAAAATCAAGCGCAATGTCCTAGACGCGCATTATCAGGAGCTCCTTGAGGCCTGGTATGAACAACCTCAGAAGGTAGTGTTTGAATAAGCGGGGCTTTTTAAAGATTCTCCCGGTCCAGTCAAGACCTGGGCCGGGGATTTTTAAGGGAAATGTTTGGTAAATCTTTGGCCCTATGAATCCACGCTTAATTAAGCGTTCCGGGTTTTTTTAATTTCAGCATAAATTTTTTTCACCTCTTGCTACTATCCAATGAAGTATAATTTTTTGGGAAATACGGGCCTGCTCGTTTCCGAGCTTTGTTTTGGGACTATGACTTTTGGCGGAAGGGGTCGTTGGGTGGCCATTGGTCAGCAGCCCCAGGAAGAAGCCAATGCTTTGCTCAAAATATGTGTGGAAGCAGGCATAAATTTCTTTGATACGGCCAATGCCTACTCCGAGGGACTTTCGGAAGAAATGCTGGGGCAGGGAATTCGGGATTTAGGCCTGGACCGCCACGACCTGGTCATTGCGACCAAGGCCCGGATACGAATGGGAGCCGGGGTCAACCGCGTTGGGCTGAGTCGCGTACATCTGATGCAGGAAGTAGAAGCCAGCCTGCGCCGTCTCAAAACCGATTTTATTGATTTGTACCAAATTCACGGGGTAGATGCGCATACACCGCTGGAAGAAACCCTGCGGGCGCTCGAGGACATGGTGCGCAGTGGCAAAGTTCGCCACGTGGGTTGTTGCAATCTGCCCGCCTGGCAAGTCATGAAAGCCCTGGGCATCGCCGAACGGCGAGGCTGGGACAAGATGGTTAGTTGCCAGCACTATTACAGCCTGGCCTCAAGAGATATTGAAAGGGAACTGGTGCCAATGCTCCAAGACCAGCAACTGGCCTTGCTGCCCTGGAGCCCGCTGGCGGGGGGCTTGCTCTCCGGAAAATTTACCCGGGAAAACCAAAGCCCCGAGAACGCCCGCCGGACGAATTTCGATTTTCCACTCGTGGACAAAGAAAGGGCTTTTGACTGTATTGATGTGATGGGCGAAATAGCCAAAGTACACCAGGCTTCGGTAGCGCAGATTGCCCTGGCCTGGCAGTTGCACCAGCCATTCGTAAGCAGTGTCATCATGGCGCCAAAACCCAGGCCCAACTCGAGGACAATCTGGGCAGTGTGGCCATACAATTGAATGGCGAGGAGTTGGAAAGACTAAACCAAGTAAGCCAACTGCCTCCCGAATATCCGGGTTGGATGGTAAATTTTCAAAGCCGCGACCGCCTGCCTGAGAACCAAAACTGAACTTTCAGCCTTATCGAAATAGCCTTGCGAAACCCACTTGATGCCGGGTGGGTTTTTCTTAGGCTTACCAATAATTTAATATGAAGTATGAAGGAAGAAATCATCAATCGGGTGGCCCTCAGCCCCCTCATATCCCTGGACCTGGCCGACTTCTATCCCGAAGGGGAAAGGCTGGTATATGACTTGAAAGATAATCTTTACCAGGGGATGATATTGCGCGAAAAAGACTTTCGGGACTTTGCCAAAAGCCACGACTGGAGCCAATATGCGGGCAAAAACGTGGCCATTATTTGCAGTGCGGAGGCCATTGTGCCCACCTGGGCTTATATGTTGCTGGCGGTGCACCTGAGGCCTTTTGCCCGTTATTTTGTTTTTGGCGATTTGGCGGCCCTGGAGCAGGCCCTTTTTCAGGAAAAAATCGGCCAAATAGACCCGGAAATGTATCGGGGAAAGAAAATTGTGGTCAAGGGTTGCGGAGATTTGCCCATTCCGGCCTTTGCCTATGTAGCCCTGACCCAAAAGCTGCTGCCCGTGGTGGCTAGCCTCATGTATGGCGAGCCTTGCAGCACAGTGCCGCTCTACAAACGCCCCAAAGGATAAATACCCGGTTTTACAAATTGGCATCGAAATTGGCTTGGTTTGTGCCTATGTAAGTTCAAAGAAATAAATCCAAGTTCTATGAACAAAGACCAATTATACGAAGCCTTTGGAGAATTGATTTATGCCGTTGCCAAGGCCGACGGCCTCATCCAAGACGAAGAAGTAACCGCCCTGCAAGACATCTTGCAGCAACACGCCTGGGCCAAAGATGTGGAATGGTCATTCCATTATGAAGTAAAAAAAGATACCAATATCCATGATGCTTATCAAAGAGCCTTGGATACCTTCCGCGATTTTGGCCCTACCCCGGAGTATCAATACCTCCTGGATATTCTCGAGAAAGTGGCGGAGGCCAGCAGCGGTATTGGCCACGAAGAGGCTCATGTAATTGAGGGCTTTCAGACCGATTTAAAAACAAGATTTTTAGAAGATTTGGAAAAAGGACATTTGATACCCTAAATAAACATATTTTCTTTTAATCAATACATTACGTAAAAACCCAAGCCGCTTTTTGCTTGGGTTTTTTTGTTATTATACCCGCTTAGTTCCCGCTCCTATGTCAAAATAAGTTTTTATCTTTGCGCTAATTTCCAAAAATAAACTAGTTTTGACGATTTTACGCCAAATAGTTAGCTTTTTTTTACGCCTCAACGAATTTGTGGGGCAGCTTTTGGCGGGCCTCAACTTGGTGTTGGTGCTGCTCATTTGTGGGGATGTGGCCTTGCGCTATGCCTTCAATGCCACTACTGTGGCCATCATTGAGCTGGAATGGCATCTCTTTGCCCTTATTTTTTTGCTGGGCATGGGCTATGCCTATCGCCACGACCGCCACGTGCGGGTAGATGTGTTTTACTGCCAGTTTTCGCCCCGGGTGCGCGCCTGGGTCAATTTGCTGGGGGGCTTGCTTTTTCTAACACCTTTTTGCCTGGTGGCTATTTACACCGCCTATCGTTTTGCGGCCTATTCTTTTCTTTTCCGGGAAGGTTCGCCTAATCCGGGAGGCTTACCTGCCCGCTATCTTATCAAAAGTGCTATTACGATTGGTTTTGCTTTGCTTTTTTGGCAAAACCTGCTGGTGATGGCCAGGGCACTCACGATAATTCGAGGCAAGCAGGAAGCAATTTTTGAAAATGATTCCCCCTCACACCAGACCTGATTGAACCCCATGCTTGAAGGATTTGAAGCCCTGCCGCTCTTGCTTTTTGTGTTGGTCTTTGTGCTGATACTGGCTGGTTATCCGGTGGCTTTCACCCTGGGTGGGGTAGCCGTGGTGTTTGGAGTTTTTGTATTTGACATAGATTTTTTTTATTTACTGGCTTTGCGCATCTATGGCATTATGGAGAACTACGTTCTGCTGTCTGTGCCTTTGTTTGTGTTTATGGGCATTATGTTGCAAAAATCTGGCATTGCCGAGCGGCTTCTCGACACTATGGCCTTGCTCTTGGGACGTATGCGGGGCGGGCTGGCCATTTCGGTAGTGCTGGTAGGGGGCTTGCTGGCCGCTTCTACGGGTGTAGTGGGGGCCACAGTGATTACGATGGGCCTGATTAGCCTGCCCACGATGCTGCGCCGGGGCTATAGTGTGCCTTTGGCGACGGGTACGATTGCGGCGGCAGGCACTTTGGGCCAGATTATTCCGCCCAGTGTGGTGCTGGTCTTGCTGGGCAGCGTGCTCGGTATTTCGGTAGGCGATTTGTTTAGCGCGGCCTTTGTGCCAGGAATGCTGTTGGTAGGCATGTATTTTATGTATGTCATTGCTTTTGCTATGCTTGTGCCCCAAGCCGCCCCTCCCATTCCTGCGGAAGAACTCCGGGCTTTTCGGGCAGAAGGCTTCTGGGGCAAGGTGGTGTCGGCCTTTGTTTTGCCGCTCTTGCTCATCCTGGCGGTGCTGGGTTCTATCTTTGCGGGCATTGCTTCTCCCACCGAGGCGGCGGCCGTAGGCGCAATGGGGGCCTTACTGATGACCTTGGCCCAGAAAAAATTGAGCTGGAAGGTCTTGCAAGAAGTATCCATTGCCACCACCCACATCACGACCATGGTTTTTACAATTTTGATGGGCGCAACGGCCTTTACCCTGGTTTTTAGGGCCACAGGGGGCGACGATTATCTGATTCGCCTGATTGAATCGGCACAACTTAGCCCTTACGCTTTTCTGGCCCTGGTGATGCTGGTGATGTTTATGGCTGGTTTTTTTATTGATTTTATAGAAATTATTTTTATCATCGTTCCGGTGATTTTGCCCACTCTGGTCGCTATGAAGCTGGATTTGGTTTGGGTAGGCATTTTAATGGCCGTCAATCTGCAAACTTCTTTTTTAACGCCTCCCTTTGGTTTTGCCTTGTTTTATCTCAAAGGGGTAGCTCCGGTCGAAGTAAAAACAAAAGCCATTTATCGGGGGGTCATTCCGTTTATTGCTTTACAGCTTATACTTCTTTTGCTGTTGGTGGTGTTTCCGGATTTGGTAACCTGGCTCCCCCGCTATCTGAAGTCTTAGCCAGTTCAGGAAAAAAAAGCAAAAATCTGTAATAATTTGCTTCAAAATTCGTCTTACACTCGTTTTAATTTCATAATTAATTTTTTTCATTCGTTCATTTTGCTTTTTTAAATATGCAAAGCTTATCCCGTTTCTTTTTTTTGCTCCTGCTTATGGGGCCCTTATGTGTGCAGGCCCAAAAGGCCGAGGACCTTCTGCTTTGGTTTCATGCCGATGAAAAAACCGAGCAATACCGGGGCGTAAGTACCCGCCAAGCCTACGAACTACTCAAAGGCCGCGCTTCTCAAACCGTGATTGTAGGCGTGATTGACTCCGGCATTGAGATAGACCATCCCGACCTGGAAGGCCGTATCTGGGTCAACGAAGACGAAATCCCTGGCAATGGCATCGATGATGACAACAACGGCTATGTGGATGACGTGAATGGCTGGGATTTTATAGGGGGCGCCAACGGTGAAGATGTGGACAAGGATACCTACGAACTGACCCGCTTATACAAAATATACTCCGAAAAATATGCGGCCTTAGAGGGAAAAAAAATCCCCAAAAAGCAAAAAGCGGAGTTTAACTATTATCAAAAAATAAAAGCCGACTATGAAGGCAAAGTAGCCGAAACCAAGGCTATGGCCGAAGAAGTCGACAATGCCAAACAACTCATTGCGATGGTCCAACAAGCCGATGGCACATTGCGCGGCTTCCTCAAAAAAGATATCTATACCCTGGAAGAGTTGGAAGGCATTAAGACCGAGAATGCCGATGTGAATATGTCAAAAGGGCTTATCACCGAAATCTGTAAATCGAATGGCATCGGGGTAGATAAACTACTCGAGGAAATTGCCTCCTATGACGAATATGTCAAGTACCTGAACGGCCAGCTTGAATATGGTCTCAACCCTAAATTTGACCCCCGGCCCACCGTAGGCGATGACTATGGCAACCTCACTGAGCGCGGCTACGGCAATGGCGAAGTGGAAGGCCCCGATGCCGAGCACGGCACACACGTAGCGGGTATCATTGCGGCCCGCCGCGACAACGACCTGGGCGGCATGGGCATTGCCGAAAATGTGCGGATTATGGTTATCCGGGCTGTACCCGATGGCGATGAGCGCGACAAAGATGTGGCCAATGCCATTCGTTATGCGGTAGATAATGGGGCCCAAATCATCAACATGAGCTTTGGTAAATCTTACTCCCCTCAAAAAACCGTAGTGGACGAAGCGGTGCGCTATGCCGAACAAAAAGGGGTGCTCCTGGTACACGCCGCCGGCAATGATGCCAAAAACATAGATGTGGAGCCAAATTTTCCCACGGTTGTTTATGAAAATGGTCAAAGAGCTTCTAATTGGATTGAAGTAGGGGCTTCTTCTTATGGCGAAGATGACAATTTCGTGGGCGATTTTTCCAATTTTGGCCAGAAAAACGTGGATATCTTTGCGCCGGGTGTAGAAATCTACGCACCCGTTACCGATTATAAGTTTAAATACAACCAGGGAACCAGTATGGCCGCCCCGGTGGTGGCTGGGGTAGCTGCTTTGTTGAAGTCTTATTTCCCCCAACTGAGCCCGGTCGAAATCAAACAAATCCTGATGGATTCGGCCCGTAAATATGCCGGACGCATGATTAGCAAACCTGGCGGAGAAGGCACTGTTGATTTTGCCAAGCTCTCGGTCAGTGGGGGCATTGTCAACGCTTATGAAGCCGTAAGAATGGCCCTGGAGAAAGAAAAGCCATAAGCCCGGTCTTTTTCACCTTTCTGAAGCCTGGTCAAAAGACCGGGCTTTTTTGTTGTTGAAAAAATGGCAGTGAAGTGAAACTATTTCCAGGGAAAGGTGTTAGGCAGATAAACACCGACTGATGGTCGGTTGTTAGAATTAATTACAAAAAACCTGGAATGGGGATAAAAGAAAGAAGACTAAGAGAGCGGCTACAGCGTAGTCAGGAAATCATTGATGCGGCCGAAAACGTGCTGTTTTCCAAAGGCATCCTGAGTGCAACCATGGATGACATAGCCCGCGAAGCAGAGCTGGGCAAAGCCACTCTCTATGTCTATTTTAAGAGCAAAGATGAAATCCTGCTGGCCATTCAAGAACGCGCTTTGCAACTTTTGGCCAAATGCTTTCGCGAAGCGGCCCGCCCCCACGCCAGGGGAGTGGACAAGGTAAAGGCCATTGGTCGGGCCTATTTTCAGTTTGCCCAAGATTATCCCAATTATTACAAGTTTATTTCTATGTTTGAGGCCATTGATACCAAAATAGAAGTGGAAGAATCGATGGAAAACGTCATGGTAGTCAATCAGGTCTTGAGCGAATGCATCCGGGTGGGCATCGAGGATGGGACTATTCGTAGCCACCTGCGGCCCGAAGTACTGGCCAAATGCCTTTGGGCAATGTCCACCGGCATTTTGCAAATGATTGACCTCAAAGGCGATATTTTTGAAAAATACCACCAGATTGAGCCCCAGACCTTTATCGAATATTTTTTTCAGGTAGTGAACAAGGGCATTGAAATCTGATTTTTTTTGTTGTTACTGAACTGTCGGTCGGTTCTTAGAAGGTGTTACATTATCTTTAAAACGGGCGGTTTTGAAAAATAAAATCCTTCATCAATTACCATAAAAAGGTTTCCAAACCTATAACTTATGAAACGCTTCACTTTTCTCTTAATTTGGCTGGCCACCCTGCTTGCGGGCGGGCGAGCCCTGGCCCAGTCGCCTTTGCTTGACCAATATGTGGCCGAGGGCTTGCGCAGCAATCTGGCGCTCCAACGCCAGCATTTTGAAATCCAGAAGAGCCTGGCGGCCCTCGAGGAAGCCCGCGGCTTGTATTACCCCCAAGTTAGTTTTTTGGCCAATTATACCCTGGCCAAAGGCGGGCGCAATATTGCCATTCCGGTTGGGGATTTGCTCAACCCGGTGTACAGCACCTTGAACCAACTCACGGATTCCCAGCAATTTCCGCAGATTTCGAATGTGAACGAGCAGTTTTTGCCTAATAACTTTCACGAGACTAAGTTTAGGGTCATTCAGCCCTTGTTTAATTCGGATATTTACTTTGGCTACAAAGCCCGCCAGGAGCAGGTGAGTGTGGAAGAAGCCAAAAAAGCGACCTACGAACAGGAACTGGCCCAAAATATCCGTATAGCCTATTTTCAATACCTGCAAACCCTCCAGGTACTGGAAATTTATGAAGAAACCGAAGGCCTGCTACAGGAATTGCTTCGGGTGAATCAAAAGTTGGTCAAAAACCAAAAAGCTACCGCCGAGGTCATTTACGGGGCCGAATATGAACTGGAAAAACTGCACCGCGACCAGGCCGAAGCCCTTAAAAACCGCCAATCTTCTCAGGCATTTTTTAATTTTCTGCTCAACCGCGACCTCAATGCCGAAATTGAGGTCGATACAAGCCTCCGTGCCCGTGGGCCTGCCCCGGCGGCCCTCCGCACCCTGGAAGACCAGGCTTTGCAAGACCGGGCCGAACTGAATCAGATTAAAACGGCCGTCAGTGCCAACCAGGCTTTGTTGCGCCTCAACGAAAACCACCGCCTGCCCACCCTCAATGTGGTGGGGGATGTGGGTTTTCAGGGTTTCGGCTACACCTTTGACCGCGAACAGGATTTTTGGCTGCTGCAGTTTGCCCTACAGTGGGACCTTTTTAAAGGCCGCCAAAACCGCCGCAAAATCCAACAAAATCAGATTCAGATTGAACAGCTCAATACTCAATATGCCGAGGTGCAAAACCAAATCCGGCTCCAGGTACACCAGGCCTATTTTGCGCGCATGGCCGCACAGGAGAGCCTTAGGGCTACCGAGGCCGGACTTAAAAGTGCGGCGCAAAATTTTTTCCTTACCCGTCGCAAATACGAAGAAGGGCTGGCCCTTTATGTGGAACTGGTAGAGGCCCGCACCAGCTATACCCAGGCCCGCCTCGAGCAAACCCTGGCCCAATATGCCCTCCTGATGCGCGAAGCGGAACTGGCCCGGGCCCTGGGAGCAAAATGAGTAATGTAGAAAAAATTGTCATTTCCATTTCCAAATAATAAAACCATGAAAGCAAATCTTTATTTCAAAGCCGGGCTGCTGGGGCTGCTGATGCTGGGGGCCTGTGGCAAAAATGAAACCCAAAAGCCGCTGGTCTTACATACCAAAGCCATCCCGGTAAAGGTGGCCCCCGTAACCCAACGCACCACCAACCTGGAAGTCGCCGGAGCCGGATTGCTCAGCTCTTCGCAGGAAGCCAAGCCTTCTTTTAAGGTAGGGGGCGTAATTCAGCGCATCTTTGTCAAAGAAGGCGATCGTATTCGCCGGGGACAAGTCTTGGCCGTGCTCAACCCTACCGAAATCAACCTCCAGGTAGCCCAGGCCGAAGAAAGCTTTACCAAAACCAAGCGCGACCTGGCCCGGGTCCAAAACCTGTACCGCGACAGCGTGGCCACCCTGGAGCAGGTCCAAAACCTGGAAACAGCCCTCAATGTGTCCCGCCAGGGGCTCGACATCGCCCGTTATAACCAAAGCTACGCCACGATTATTTCGCCTGTGGAGGGCGTGGTCTTGCGCAAACTGATGAACGAAGGCGAAATTGTCGGCCCGGGAACACCCGTGCTCTTCATCAATGCCACTACCGAAGCCGACTGGATTCTTAAAATTGGGGTATCTGACCAGGACTGGACCCGGGTGCGGGAAGGCGATGCCGCCGAAGTGTACTTTGATGCTTACCCGGAGGTAACTTTTGCTGGGCAGGTGCGGGTGTTGTCGCAGGGAGCCGACCCCCTGACAGGTTCTTATCAAATTGAAATCCGGGTCAATCCGGCCGGAAAGCGTCTGGCCGCTGGTATGTTTGGCAAGGCCCGCATCAAGACCTCAGTAGCGGGGCAGTATCAGGTTGTGCCAATTGAAAGCCTGGTGGAGGGTGAAGGCAAAAATGCCTTTGTGTATGTGCCCAAAGGCCAGAAAGCACAAAAGATTGCCGTGCAGGTGGCCCAGATTGCGGGCAAAGAGGCTCTCATCAGCAAAGGACTGGATAAAGTGCCCCAGGTCATCAGCCAGGGGGCCGGATTCTTGGCCGAAAATTCAAGCATTATTTTACAATAAGCAAAATCAGCCGCCTCATTTTGGCGCCGGGCCGGGCGGCTATCCAAACCATTGCCATGAAAAACTTTATAGAATTTTTTGTAAAGCGCAGCACCTTCACGGCCATTTTGCTCTTTGCCTTGCTGGCCGTGGGGCTTAATTCCCTGCTCAATATGCCCCGTGGCGAAGACCCCGAAGTCAACTTTCCGATTTATGGCATCGTGGCGGTGCTGCCGGGGGCCAGCCCGGCCGATATGGAAGACCAGGTCATTGAGCCCATTGAAGAAAATCTCTCGGAACTGGAAGACCTTAAAGAATTTTCCTCCCTGGCAGAAGATGGACTGGCTTTTATCCGGGTAGAAGCGGAGTTTGACATCAACCGCGACGATAAATACCAGGAAATTGTGCGGGAAGTAAATGCTCTCCGCAATACCCTGCCGGTTGGCCTGGTCAAGCTGGAAGTCGATAAGTTTAGCTCTTCGGATGTCAATATCTATCAGATGGCCCTCGTGTCCGAGAAAGCTTCTTTTCAGGAACTGGAACGCTATGCCGAGGCATTGGAAGAGGATTTGGAGAAAATCAAATCACTCAAAAAAGCCGAAACCTGGGGCTATCCCGACCGCGAAATCCACGTGGAGCTAAACATTGAAAAACTGGCCCAAAACCGCATCCCGATAAATGCCGTGATTGGAGCCCTGCAAAGCGAAAACCTCAACATTCCCGCCGGGGCTGTCGTGAGCGGCAATCGCAAATTTAATGTCAAGACCAGTGGTGAATATGAAAGCCTGGCCGACATTCAAAATACCATTGTATATAGCTCGGGCGAAAAAATTGTCTATCTCAAAGATGTAGCCACCATCACCGATAAATATGCCGAAGAAACGCACCGCACCCGCCTCAACGGGCGCCGCGCCGTGCTCATCACTGCAGCCCAAAAGCAGGGGGTCAATATTTTTGTGGTGGACAAAGAAGTGAAGCCCCTGCTGAAAGCCTTTGCCCAAACCCTGCCGGCCCATATTCAATTGGTGCAACACTTTGACAATGCCGAAAGTGTGAGCAAGCGCCTCAGTCGCCTGGGCACGGACTTTATCATTGCCATATTGCTGGTGTCCATCACTTTATTGCCCCTGGGCTGGAGGGCAGCCATCGTCGTGATGATTTCCATCCCCCTTTCGCTGTCCATTGGTTTGTTTTTGCTGGAAAACCTGGGCTTCACCATCAACCAACTGAGCATTGTGGGGATGATTGTGGCCCTGGGCATTCTGGTGGACGATGCCATTGTGATTGTAGAAAACATTGAGCGCTTTGTGCGCAATGGCTACACGGTGGCCCAGGCGGTGGTAGAATCTACCAAACAAATCGCCCTGGCCGTCATTGGGGTTACGATTACCCTCATCATTGCCTTTATGCCCCTGCTCAACCTGCCGGAGGGGGCCGGAGAGTTTATCCGGGGACTGCCTATGGCGGTGGTTACCTCAGTATCGGCTTCGTTGTTGGTGTCGCTGACCATTGTACCCTTCATGGCCAAATATATTCTTAAGGCACACCATTCGCCGGAAGGCAATATCTTTTTGCGGGCCTTGAACCGGGGCATCCACCTGACCTACAGCCGTTTGATGGTGGTTTCGCTGCGTTATCCGCGCCTGGCCCTCTTGATTACTTTTGGGCTGGTGGGGCTGGCCTTTACGATTGTGCCTTTGGTAGGATTCAGCCTCTTCCCCAAATCGGAAAAGCCTCAGTTTTATATCAATATCGAGCTGCCAGGCACGGCTTCTTTTGAAGAAACGGACCAGGTTACCCGTGAGGTAGAGAAAGTACTGGCCCAAAATCCGCACATTCGCTACTATACCAGCAATGTGGGCAAGGGCAATCCGCAGGTCTATTACAATGTGAACCAACGCAATGAGCAAACCAATTTGCCAATATTTTTGTGCAATGCGATGCCCATAGTTCGGAGGAAAAACTGGAAATTATCCAGGATTTGCGGCAAAAGTTTAAAACCTACGCCCGCGCCAAAGTGCAGATTCTGGACTATGAGCAAGGGCCGCCCCTGGAAGCCCCGTTGCCATCCGGATTTTTGGCGATCATCTCGACACCCTGCGCCGCCTTTCTTATGAGGTAGAGAATGTCATCAAATCGGTGGAGGGCACTATTTACCTTTTCAATCCCATTGCCACACAAAAGACCGACCTTCGGGTAGCCATTCACAAAGAAAAGGCGGGTTTGCTGGGAGTGCCTGTGTCGGACATAGACCGCACCGTGCGGGTAGCGATTGCGGGGTTTCCGGCGGCGGTGCTCAATGTGGGCGAAAATGAAGACAAGGTGAATGTAAACGTAAACCTGGCCCGGACTGGCTTTCAAAGCGCCGATGTTTTTGACCGGATTTATGTCAATTCGGTTCGGGGCGGAGCCATTCCCTTGCGCCAGGTGGCCGACATTGATTTTGAGACCTCACCCAATGCCATACGCCACCTCGATAAGCAACGCTATACCACCGTCAATGCCCAGGGCGAGATTGGATACCTGTACGCCGACCTCAACAAGCAAATCATTGCCAAGCTCGAGAAGCTGAAATTTCCGCCCGGCTATCGCTGGGTAGCTGCCGGAGAACTGGAAAATGCCAATGACTCATTTCGGGGTTTTGGGGTCATTGTGATGCTCACCACATTTGCCTTCATTGCCGCACTGGTGTTGGAGTTTGGCAGCCTCAAATCTACCCTCATCGTACTTTCGGTCATTCCACTGGGGGCCATCGGGGGGATATGGGCCTTGTATCTCAATGGCCTCACCTTTTCTTTTACGGCCATGATTGGCTTCATTGCCCTCATCGGGATAGAAATCAAAAACTCCATCTTGCTGGTGGACTACACCAATCAGCTCCGGGAGCAGGGCATGCCCCTCAACGAAGCCATTGAGAAGGCAGGCGATACACGCTTTTTGCCTATCTTCCTGACAACACTCACCGCCGTTGGGGGCCTGATTCCGCTCGTGCTGGAGCCCGCCCCTCTCTACACCCCCCTTGCCTGGGTATTGATTGGCGGATTGGTCAGCTCTCTTTTTCTCTCCCGGATAGTAACCCCGGTGCTCTACAAACTGCTTCCCCCCAAACTGGAGGTAAAAGAAGCACCGCTCGTGTCCGACCTTCATTGAGGCCCTCTTGTTTTATTCCCCCACCTGGAAAGCGGGTGGGGGGGGTTGTAAAGCAAATGTTCAGCCTGCACGAACTGGATTACCAAGACATTTTACAATCGGAAATACCCGAAGAGAGTATGCTGGCCATCTTGTGTAATTTCAAAAAGGAAGAAGCGCAAGTGGTTTTGTCAAAAATAATCCAGCGATTGCAAGAACTAAGCAAGGATGCGATGAGGTTACAAAAATATATTCGTCAGCTATTGGTATGGTCCCGTTTGCGGAATTTGACGGCATTCACCACCCAACAATTACAAGAGATGGCCTAGGTCTATGACATAGAAAAAGAGGCACTCTATCAAAAAGGGGAACAAATCGTCATCCAAAAGGGTGAATTTAAGAAAAGCATTAAAGGCATCCAAAAAGCACTCACCCAGGGTAAATTGACTTTAGAGGAAATCGCCGACCTTTTTGAAGTATTCCTTGATTTTGTCCTAAAAGTAAAGGCGGGTGAAATTCGGTAATCATCTACGCTCCGCTTCCCGTATTGCTTCGTAGCAAAAAGAAATGCGTATGGCTTGGGGATGTAAGCGAAGCACATTCTGTTGCTGCGCTGTGGTAATGCACCGTGGGGGAAATTGATATGAGTTTAATTCAAGTCAATTTCACCAATACAGGTTTATTCTCAAATAAAATATATGCTTCTCCGCGTTCTAGTTTACCTAATTCTTGTAGCATATCCTTTGCCTCTTGGGATTTTAAGCTAAATTTTTGTTCTAAAAACTTATGAGATTTAGGTGTAGATTTAAGTATGATAGGAAATTCTAAGAGTTCTAAGAAATCAGATTCGGCAGTATCGTAGTCGTCAGGAGATTGAGAAGCTAATATGATTGCCCCACCAGAGGAACGCACATCTTTAATCATTTTGGCGAGAATTTTAGAACGCTTTGGATGGTCTAAAAAATAGTGTGCTTCATCTATCACAATGACAGTTCTTAACTGCCTTGCACCACTGATGGGATGAACAGAGGCTACTCCCAGACGCTTGAGTTCTGTATGTATTTGGTTTAATACAAAGAAACAAACCAATTCTTTATTACTTTCCAATTCGTGAATATCAATGATAAGTGTTTTGTTTGTCCAAGTTCCGTAAATCAATTCGGTATTTTCGGCAAAATAGTTCAAATCTACTAAGGGTCTCAACACAGAGGTAAGCGAATCAGGGCGAGGATTGATTTCTTGCAAAATATTTCTTACAATGCGAAAATCAGGGTAGGGACTTGCCTCTTGGTAAGCTTGTAGAATGGCATTATACAAATTTTGTTCTTGCACTTTGCCGATACTTGCTTCCACATTTTGTACTATTTCTACAATTCTATTGGCACGTTCTATTTGTTCCCTTTCATTGGATTCCGCTCCTGCAAAAATATTTAAGGGTAAAGGTTTTTCTTTGATATTGATTACTTCTGCCATAGTATGCTGTACAAAAGATTCATCTTTGGCAATATCTCCGTCTTTGTAATCAAAAATAACAAAATGCGTGTTATAATCAGAGTTTTGGCGAATTTCGCGCAAGAGATGTTTGAGGAAATATGTTTTACCTGAGCCAGAGCCTCCAATAATACCAAAGTGTGGATTGTTGGCTATATTGATTTGGTATTCTATTGATTTTTGGGTTTGTTTGTCTGTACCAATCTTTACTTTTAAAATACCGTCTTTTTCACTTGAACTACGAAAATCTGCAAAAGGTGTATCTAAATCATTCATTTGAGGAACTATGCGTACCAAATAGTCATAGCCTTTGATTTTATCTGTATCATTATAGATGACCCAAAGCCCGTGCTCAATGTGTTGGGTTATCATATCTACATATTCATCATCTTCTATTTTTCGCTGATACTTTTGAGATAATAAAGCCTGAAAAATCAAGCCTTGTCCTTGCTCAAAGGTAGTTAGCTGTAATTCTTTACGTTTTTGGGTTTTGAGTTTTTCTTGGGTTTCTTGGTCTGTTTCGGGTACTTCCGGTTTTTTATTAACTTGCAAAGAACGCCCAAATGCAATGCGTAAAGGAATCAAATCATCAGCATTACCACTAAATTTAAGATTTCTTTTGACAACATGCAGATGATAAGAGGCTAATTCGGATATTTTGATTCGGTCTTTCATGTTAATCTTTAATTTAATTAGCAAAGGATAACCACGTTGAATAGAGGACGTCCCATTTAGATTTTCTATGGTAAATGCTTTGGAAACACAAGGTTTGATAAGATCATAATAACGCCCTACTATTTCCTCATCTTGAGAAAGTAAAATAACTTGATGGCTTGCTTTGGGAAAATACTTAGTAACTAAATTCTCTCTGTGGATACTGTCTAATCTACCAAAAGGAGTATCAATTACTATGGGCAATTTTTTTCCTGATACTTTCACCAAAGCCCAAAGTAAAGAAATAGCATAAATTTCTTTTTCGCCTGCAGAAAGTTTGGTTTTATCTATTTCACTATCATTACAGTCAAACAACTTTACTTCAAAATTTGCATCAGGATTGATTTTTACTGTTTTGATATAATCAGGTTTATGTGTTAAGTTGCACCACATTTCAAAAATAGCATCTTCTAATTCTTTTGTTCGTTTGGCTTGGTACTTCTTTTGGAAATCTTTGATGGTGGCTTGTAATTTTTCACAGTATTCGATTTCTTTTTTTTGCTTATTATTCAGTTGAGTCCTTTTCTTCCCAATTTGTTATTTTAATAAAATGCTCATTCTTACTAATACTAGAATTATCAATAATCACATCTAATGTGTATATGTAATTTTTTATAGTATTGACAGAGTTGATTACTCTACTCATGGCGGGCATAGTGAATTATATATAGTTGCAGTAAAAAG
>JAAUUB010000258.1 GCA_012031215.1 Microscillaceae bacterium
GCCTTTGATTTTGAGGTGTATGAAAGGAAAAGCTCCTTTATGCAAGCATAAGGGAGTCGGAAAATTGGAGAAAATGGTTTATTCTCTCAAAAGGCTCACCTAGAAATAATTTTATAAATCATTCTTCTTCCAAGCGAATAGTGGCTTTCTTTTTCCCCCAAAAGCTGGCCAGCCCCAAGCCCGAAATCAAATGCCAAACGCCCCAGGTAGCCGCAATGAGTGCCATTCCGCCCAGGCCGTTAAAATGGTTGAAAATCAGTGCCAAAGCCAGCCCCGAGTTTTGAATCCCGGTTTCAATCGTGAGGCTGCGCACATCCGGTTCGGGCAGCCGGCCGGCCCGGGCCACGCCAAAGCCTGAAAGCAAGGCCACCCCGTTGTGGAGCAGGACAATGCCCGCAATTTGGTCGTAATACTGAAAAAAGAGCTTAAAATTGGCCACGATAGCCCCTATGACAAAGGCGCCAAAAACGAGCAAGGAAAGCTGCTGAAAGGGTTTCTTCAGGCGCATAGTTGTCCGGGGATAGCGACGCGCAAAGGCCAGGCCCAAAGCCAGCGGTAGAAAAATGAGCAGAACAATGGTTTGTAACATTCCCCAAAAACTAATCTCCAGGCTGGCTTTGCTTATCAGGGAATCGGGCAGAAGCGAAGCAAATAGAGCAAAGTTGAAAGGCGTTACCACTGGGCAGGCCAAAGTAACTACGGTGGTAAGGCTTACTGAGAGGGCCACATTGCCCCGGGCCAGGTGGGTAAAAAAATTTGAGACATTGCCCCCCGGACAAACGGCCACCAGTACCATTCCCAGGGCCAGCGAAGGATAAGGCCGCAGCCCATAGACCAGGGCCAGGGTGAGCAAAGGCAAAACCAGTAGTTGAGAAAGCAGACCCAGTCCAAAGCTTCGGGGCCGCCGGAAGATTTCTTCAAATTGCTTCCATTGCAGGTCCAGCGCCACCCCAAACATAATCAAGGCCAGGCAAACATTCAGCAAAAGCAAGCCATTGGGACTAAAATGCAAGACAGCCTCATCCGGCGACATACAAAAAAGGATTTTATTTAAAGGAATTCTGGATTGCGCTATTTCCACACATTCCAAGACGTATAAGGAAAACGGCTGAGAAAGTTCAGGGTATTTTCACACATTTCTTACCTGGGCTCAGACCCCAAAATCTTTCTTGAGCTGAGAAAGCCCTTCCTGAATTTTTTCAATTTTTTTATTTTCATCATATATAAGGGGGGCAGCCACCCGCTCCGCACAGTCGGCAGCACCGCAACGCTCGCAGGTAACGCCTACTTTCCTTACAATGATTTTAGCATCGTTCCAGAAATGGACTTGTTTTTTGAATGCCTCATTCATCAAAAAACCAATCGTAACACTGTGGTTGTGCTGATGGGCCGGGCGAACCGGGCGGGCCAAAGAAATACAAAAAAATTCGTTTTCTGAATCAAAATACTGAGAGCGTTGGGCCTGGATAAGCAGCTCGGGGCCACCCAGGGCCTGGTTTTGGAGCACATCCAGGTCTTTCAGGATATTGAGCGAAACCCAGCGACGGCAATAATGCTGGCTGAGCATATTGCCGTGGGGATTATAAAGCCCGGCCAGGTGGAGTTCCTTATCCAATTGAAACCAATCTGAGCTTTTTTGATGGATGAAGCGCAGGAAAAATAACTGGTTCAGCCCAAAAAACTTTGGCACAATGCCCGTCAGCCGATGGGCAAACATTTCGGGCGAGGACTGAAACATTTCAATAATGCCCAGTAATTTATCTTCGCGCCATTGACGATACGTGATAAAACGGCGGATTTGCGATACAATGGCCTGACGGGGAATGAGCAAAGCCCCCGAAAAATAGGAAGCCTTAAAATTATTGAGCAACTGCTCAAAGGACTCAATCTTTATCCAGGACGAAGTATAGGCCCTTTGCTGGATTTTCATAAAGCAATAGCCCAGCTCACGCCCCAGGGCAAACCTTTTCTGGGTATCATTCAGGTTGGCATTGATGAGCAGACGAGGCTTGCGGCCGGGCAATAAGACAGTACGCAAGCTTTTCAGGGCGGGATATTTTCCAAAATCAAATTCTTCTACCTCATAATGGTAAGTTTGGGCAAGAATCTGGCGCAGGGGAGCTTGGCCAATCGGCAATTGCCCCAGTTCGGGATGGGCCTGGGTAAATTGCTCGGCGATTTCTTCCAGGTCTTCAAAATAATTTTCGTGCATCTCCTGGTACGAGCGCAATACCGAAAAATAAAAATTCTCTACTCCGATATTGTAATTGCGGGCCAGTTCTATGAGGGTGCTAATAAAAGCACTGATTTTGGAAGGTGTGTTAGAAACCAGGTCCATCAAATCGCCCAGCTCAATGCCAAAAATCTCGAGGGGCAGGTTGGTGAGTAAGTCCGATTTTACCAGCTCGGCAATGGGGCTCAGGTTTTGGGTGAGCTGCAGCGATACCAGCCAGTCATAAGACACATCGAGGGCTTTGGCCATTTGGGCAATTTTATTGGCCTTCGGATATTTTTTGCCTTTTTCTATCTCATTGAGGTAAGAAATAGATATGCCTGAGGCCTTGGAGACATCCGACAAAGACAAATTTTTCTCCATACGCAATTGCCGAAGTTTAAGCCCAAAAATCAGCCGGATATTTTCTTCTTTGGTGGTCAAGGTCTCAGGGAAAAATTCTTAAAAATTAAAACAAAAATACAATTTTATTTTGGGTATTTCTTGCTTTCCTTTGCTTTTCAGATTAGAGAACAAAAGCGGGCTCAATTGTCCGGCAAAAAAACCCAGTTTATATGCAAGCCACTATACACGCCACCACAGTTTTGGCCGTACTTCACAACGGGCAGGTTGCCATTGGAGCCGACGGCCAGGCCACTATGGGCAATACTGTTGCTAAAAGCAATGTTCGCAAGATACGCAAACTTTCTGGGGGAAAAATCATCACTGGTTTTGCGGGTTCTACGGCGGATGCATTCACCCTCCTCGAGAAGTTTGAAGAAAAGCTCAATGCCTACGGGCAAAATATGAAACGCGGGGCCATTGAACTGGCCAAAGAATGGCGCACCGACCGCTACCTGCGCCGTCTGGAAGCTATGCTCATCACAGCGGCCAAAGATGAGTTGCTCATTGTTTCGGGCACGGGCGATGTCCTTGAGCCCGATATGGGGGTCGCCGCCATTGGCTCAGGGAGCATGTTTGCCCAGGCTGCGGCCCTGGCCCTGAAAAAGCATGCCCCACAGCTGAGGGCCCGCGAAATGGTGGAAGAAGCCCTCCACATTGCCGCCGACATTTGCATTTATACCAATCATAACCTTATCATTGAAGAAATTACGGAGTGATTTGGCCAAAAAAAGCAAATAAGTGCTCGTGATAAGGTGCCGCCGCACTCCAGCCACAGATAAAATGCCATTGTCTGAGGTCGCATTGCTGGCGAAAAGGCTCTAAATCACCGGCCATATACACATCTTCTTCGTATTCTTGCTTATTGCGCACCAAATCCAGGGGAAGACGTAGCCTTTCCTGAAAATCAGGAGACTGGGCAAAATGCACCCATTCCTGATAGCTGGCAAACTCCGTCTGCCAGACTTCGTCCACGGCCATTTCCACAAACCGATACCGGGGCAGCGGCATACCGGACCAGCCCCAGTCTATCCAGGTAGCCAATTGAGGCATTTGCGACAAGATTTCGTAGAGCGACAAAGGCGGCGGGCTTTCAATATTGATGTATTGATGCGGGGATTTGAAAAAGAAAGCCAGGGCAAACAAACGAGCTATCTCTACCAAGCGAAGGCAGCCTTTATAGGTATCCAGATTTTGGGAGCGTGCCAGGCTGAGGCCCAATTCTACGTCCTGGAGCTTGCCACTTTGTAATAAAAGTATTATTTTTTGAGAGTTTTCCGGCATAATTGCTTTCCTGCTTTGGTGTCTAAGTAGGCCAAATGTTTATAAGGGAGACATTTTACAAAAAATGCCAAACGCGAGGCCAAGACGGCAAAACCGGAAAAGAATGTTTGAATCGTGGGGCAAAGATAGTTTTTTTGACAGAATTAGTAACTCCCCAGGCTACAAATTCTTGCTACAGGTTATTGGTATGCACCGCTGCCTGGTAGTGTGTCCAGACTTGGTGCAAAACCGGGTCTTTGGCCGTCTGAATTTTGTTGGCCCATCTTGCCAAAGCGCGGTCTATTTTTTTGGGAAAGGGAAACATCCGGTAATAGGCCCAACTGCAAAAGTAGGTTTGGTAGGGCTGGGTCTGAAATGCTTCGTATCTGAGCCACATACTGAGGGCATAGGCCCGGGCTTCCCAATAGAAACGCCCCGGAGCGGGCCAAGGCAGCGCAAAACCTAAAAATGCCCAGGCCCAAGTACCCAGCCAGGGAACTCCCAGCACCCCCAGCACCAGCACCTGGGGAAAAAGATAGCTGAGGGCAAAAAGGGGTATCGTCCAGCGGCGGCTATCGAGCAAATGTACTGCCTCGTGGGCCAGCAGACGCATGGCTCGTTCGGGGTCTTCGGTTACGTATTGCTGACTCGGGAAATACACCGTATAGCCCAGGTAGTGGCGTAGTGGGTCATAAAAGTAGGGAGCAAAAAACGCATCAGCCTGTTGAGGGCCCTCATGCGGCGCGATTGGTCTTTGTAGCGAATACGCAATGGAATCTCGGCCCTCAAGTAAAACACCAGGGCATCAAAATGCGCCCGGCCTGGCCGGGGTCGGGTAGAAGCAGACTTATTCGCCACGGTTCACGAGATAAGAAGCCGCCTGCGCTGTGGGCAGCACAAGCAAATCGGCGATATTGACATGGGCGGGCCGACTCACCACAAAGGCTATCACCTCGGCAATGTCTCGGGCCAGCAGTGGAGCATAACCCTCATACACTTTTTTAGCCCTTTCGGCATCTCCTTTGAAGCGCACTTCCGAAAACTCGGTGGCCACCAGCCCCGGGTTGACGGCCGATACCCGAATACCCTGCTTGTATAAATCCATTCGCATGCCCTGCGTGAGGGCATCCACCGCATGCTTTGAGGCGCAATACACATTCCCTTTGGGATAGACCTCCTTGCCCGCCAATGAGCCAATATTGAGAATATGCCCCTCCTGCCGGGCCACCATTTGCGGAATGACCACCTGACTCACATAGAGCAATCCCTTCACGTTGATGTCTAGCATGGCTTCCCAGTCTTCTAACTGCCCCTCCTGAATAAAATCCAGGCCGTGGGCATTGCCGGCATTGTTTATCAAAACATGCACGGATTGCCAGGCCTCGGGAAGACTGGCCCAGGCCCGGACCACCGCCTCACGGTCGCGTACATCAAACACCAGGGTTTTTGATTCCGTTTGGTCTAAAAGCTTCTGGGCCAGGGTTTCTAACCTTTCGGCCCGTCGCCCACAGAGAATGAGCCTGAAGCCCTGCTGGGCCAGAACTTCGGCCGTAGCCCAGCCAATGCCTGAGCTGGCCCCCGTTATAAGCGCAATTTTTTTTGTCACTTTGCTGTGGGTTTATCAATTATTTCAAAAAGACTTGCCCAAAGATATTTTGATTCTCCTTACCCGCCAAACCAGAATGCATAAGATTAAGACAAAACCGAAAATATGCCCCCATAGAAAAACGATAATCCATTTTGATTGAACAATTCCTGCGTTTCCTGTCCAACAAATTGACAAAACCGCAGAATTTATAAAGATAAATTTGGTT
>JAAUUB010000259.1 GCA_012031215.1 Microscillaceae bacterium
TTTTTAAAAAATAGTAGGTATGCATACTATTTTTGAGCTTTGCAGTCCCAAATCATTTTTTTGAAACCTTTATAAACCTTCTTAATTATGGCGGAAGCTTATATTTTTGATGCAGTACGCACTCCACGTGGAAAAGGCAAAGCCGACGGGTCTTTGCACGAAGTACAACCCCTTCACCTGCTCAGCACACTGCTCAAGGCTGTGCGCGAGCGCAATCAGTTGGATACGGCCCTGGTGGATGACGTAGTGGTGGGCTGCGTGAGCCCCGTGGGCGAGCAGGGAGCCGATATTGCCCGGGCGGCGGTCATTGAGGCCGAATATGCCCAGACCACGGCGGGGGTGCAGCTCAACCGTTTTGCTCTTCGGGCCTGGAAGCCATCAACATTGCTTCGGCGCACGTGATGTCCGGCCAGCACGATATGGTCATTGCCGGAGGGGTGGAGTCTATGTCGCGGGTGCCGATGGGCTCAGACGGCGGAGCCATGTTTACCAACCCCGATATGATTGGCAAGCACAAGATGGTGCCCCAGGGCATTTCTGCCGATTTGATTGCTACTAAATATGGCTATACCCGCGAAGCCCTCGACCAATTTTCGGTAGCCTCGCACCAAAAAGCCTACCAGGCCACCCTAAACGGCCATTTCAAAAAATCCATTGTCCCGGTACTGGATTTGCTCGGCATTCCTTATCTGGAAACCGATGAAGGCATTCGCCCCCAAACCACCCTCGATACCCTGGCCCAGCTTAAGCCCGCTTTTGAAATGATGGGCCAAATGGGCGGCCTGGATGCCCTGGCTTTGCAAAATACCCCGAAATAGAGCGTATCCACCACGTACACCACGCCGGCAATTCTTCCCAAATCACGGATGGAGCTGGTCTTTTGCTCATTGGCAACAAAGAAGCCGGAGAGAAAGCAGGACTGAAAGCACGCGGTCGTATTCACTCTTATACCATCGTAGGTTCAGAGCCTACCATTATGCTCACCGGCCCGGCCCCCTCTACCCGCAAACTGCTCAAAAAGAACGGCATGAACATCAGCGACATCGATATCTTTGAGGTCAATGAAGCCTTTGCCGTTGTGCCGATGCTCTATATGGATGAGCTGGGCATTGACCCGGCCAAAGTAAACCCCAACGGCGGAGCCATTGCGATGGGCCACCCCCTGGGAGCCACTGGGGCCATTATCCTCAGTACACTGCTCGATGAGCTAGAGCGCCAGGACAAGCAACTCGGCCTGGCCACCCTTTGCATTGGGGGCGGAATGGGCATTTCTACCCTCATCGAACGCCTCTGATTTTTTTACCGAAGGTTGCCCTCCTGAGAGCAGCCTTCCTCATTTTTTTTGATTTTCTATTTTCAATACTTAAAAAAGGAAAAAGCATGATTGATTATAGTGTAGAAGAAGGTATAGCCATCTTGGCCTGGAACATGGAAGGCTACCCCCAAAATGTGATGAATGACCATTCTTATGCGGCTTTTATCGAAAACATGGACAAGGCCGTTCAGGATAGCCAGGTCAAGGGCATCATCATTAGCTCCAAAAAAGATTCTTTCTTTGCCGGAGCCGACCTCAAAATGATGCGCGAGATGCTGGCCAAAGACCACTCTCAGGAAGACCCCAAAACGGCTTTTGAAAGTGCTTTTAAATGGAACGCTGTTTTTCGCAAATACGAAACTGCGGGTAAGCCTTTGGTGGCCGCCATCAATGGCCATGCCCTGGGCGGAGGCTACGAAATCTGCCTGATGTGCCACTACCGCATTGCTCTTAACAACCCCAAAACCCAGATTGGCCTTCCCGAAGCCCAAATCGGATTGCTGCCCGGAGCCGGCGGAACCCAGCGCTTGCCCCGCCTGATTGGGATGGAAAAAGCAGTGCCCTTTTTGTTGGAAGGCCAAAAAGTAAGCCCGGCAGATGCCCTCAAAATGGGCCTCATCCACGAACTGGCCGCCAACCCGGAAGATATGCTGGCAGCCGCCAAAAAATGGATTGCCGCCAATCCTAAGGCGATGCAGCCCTGGGATGAAGAGAAAAAGGGCCAGATTGTAGCCCGTACGCATTATAAAGTGCCCGGTGGCAATATCCAAAGCCCCAAAGGCGCTCAACTCCTGATGCCTGGCACGGCCCTGCTTTGGGACAAAAGCAAAGGCAATTACCCCGCTCAAAGGGCCATTATGAACTGTGTGTATGAAGGCCTGCAAGTGCCCATGGACTTGGCCATCAAAATTGAAACCCGTTACTTCATGACCCTCCTCCAAAATCCGGTGGCCAAGAACATGATTCGCACCCTGTTTTTTGCTATGCAGGAAGCCAATAAAGGTATCGCCCGTCCCAAAGATGTGCCCGCTACGGATATTAAGAAAGTAGGCATCCTGGGGGCTGGCATGATGGGCGCAGGCATTGCCTATGTATCTGCCTTGGCCGGTATGCAGGTGGTTTTGAAAGATGTAAGTGTAGAATCCGCCGAAAAAGGCAAAGACTATCCGCGGGATTTGTTGAAAAAAAGTGTGTCGCGGGGCAAAATGAACCAGGAAAAAGCCGAAGGTGTGCTGGCCCTCATTCACGCCACCGAGAAGGCAGAAGATATGAAGGGCTGCGACCTGATTATTGAGGCGGTTTTCGAAAACCGCGAACTAAAGGCCAAAGTAACCCAGGAAACCGAAGCCTTTTTGAGCGAAAATGCTGTTTTTGGCTCAAATACTTCTACCTTGCCCATCACTGGTCTGGCCGAAGCCTCTCAAAGACCCGACAATTTTATTGGGATTCACTTCTTCTCTCCGGTTGATAAAATGCCCCTGGTGGAAATCATTATGGGCGAAAAAACCTCGGCGTATGCCCTGGCCTTGACCATTGACTATGTGATGAAGATTCGCAAAACCCCCATCGTGGTCAATGATTCCCGCGGTTTCTATACCTCGCGTTGCTTCGGAACATACACGTCCGAAGGCATCCAGATGATGTCGGAAGGCATCCACCCCTCCCTTGTAGAGCGCGCCGGTACCATGGCGGGTATGCCCGTAGGGCCCTTGGATGTGGCCGATGCGGTGGCCATTGACCTGGCCTACAAGGTGATGAAACAAGCCGAAGCCGATACTGGTGTGAAAATAGAAAATCAGCCCAGCGGCTCGGTGGTCAAAAAATTTGTGGAAGAACTGGAACGCTTTGGCAAGAAAAACAAAAAAGGCTTTTACGAATATCCCGACAATGGCAAGAAGTTTATCTGGCCGGGCCTGCTGGAGCTTTATCCGCTCCAAGCCGAACAGCCTAGCGTAGAAGAGTGTAAGAAACGCCTGCTGCACCGTCAGGCCATTGAGGCTGTGCGTTGCCTGGAAGAAGGGGTGCTGCGCAATGCCACGGATGGCGACATCGGTTCTATTCTGGCCTGGGGCTTTCCTCCCTATACGGGCGGAATTTTCTCCTATGTGGATATGGTCGGGCTGGCCACGTTTGTAAAAGAACTGGACGAGCTGGCCGACCAACACGGCGAGCGATTCCGGCCTACGGAGCGCCTGCGCGAGATGGCCGCCAATGGCGAAAGCTTTCACGGCGTAAAAGAAGCCGCGCTGGCCTAACTGGAGCTTACCTTTTCAAAATCTGCAAAACCCGGCCTTCTGGTCGGGTTTTTTTATGCACAATTGAGCAAAAATTCCTACTTTGGCCCCGCTTCGGGCTTTTGTCTGACCAGGCAATTCATCAACCTCAAAACAAAAACAAGCATGTGTGGCATCACGGGCATTTATGCCTATAATGAAATCGGGCGTTTTCATAGCATCCAGCTCAAAAATGCAGTGGAAAGCCTGGGCAAGAGAGGGCCGGATTTTGCCGATATGTCTTTGCATCATTTTGTCAATTTAGGGCATACCCGCCTTTCTATCCTGGATTTGAGCCGGGGGGCGCACCAACCCATGAAGGACGAATCGGGCCGCTATACGCTGGTATTCAACGGCGAGATTTACAATTATGCCGAACTTCGCAAAAAACTGGAAGCTGCGGGTTATGCCTTTCGCTCTACAGGCGATACCGAAGTATTGCTCAAAGGCCTGATGCACTGGGACACCGAGGTCTTGGCGCAACTGAATGGTTTTTTTGCCTTTGCCTGGTATGACGAGGAGGAAAAAACCCTTTTGCTGGCCCGCGACCGCTTTGGCATCAAGCCCTTGCTGATATACGAAGATGAAGACAAACTGCTCTTTGGCTCTGAGATGAAGGCCCTGCTGGAGTTTGGCATTGACAAAAGCCTGGACTATGTCAGTCTTTACCAGTATTTGCAATTCAATTATATCCCGGGGCCGGGCACTATTTCGAAAAAGTACGCCATCTCCAGCCTGGCCATTGGCTCAGGATAAAAGGTCGGGAAAAAACCGAGGCTGCTTTTTACCAGATTGCCCCTTCCGGCACTGGCGGCGAGATACCTGCTTCCTACGAAGCCCAAAAGGAAAGACTGGTCGCCCTGCTCGATGCCTCGGTGCGCAAGCGCTTGATTGCCGATGTGCCTTTGGGCGCTTTTCTGAGCGGGGGCATTGATTCTTCGGTGATTACCGCCCTGGCGGCCCGCCATACCGATAAACTGCACACCTTCTCGATTGGTTATCGGGATGAGCCTTTTTTTGATGAAACCCGCTATGCCCGGCTGGTGGCGCAAAAGTTTAATACGGAGCACACCGTTTTTTCACTTTCCAATGCTGATTTATACGAGCATTTGTTTGAGGTACTGGATTATACCGACCAGCCCTTTGCCGATTCGTCGGCCCTGGCGGTGTATATCCTGAGCAAGCGCACCCGCCAAAAGGTAAAAGTGGCTCTTTCGGGCGATGGTGCCGATGAGCTGTTTTCGGGCTATAATAAGCACCGTGCCGAATGGAATGCCCGTTCGGGGGGCTGGAAAGCGCAAGTACTGGCCCGCCTGCTACCCCTCTGGCAAGCCCTGCCGAAGTCGCGCCAGGGTTTTTTGAGTAATAAAATCCGGCAGTTTCAGCGTTTGCTGAAGGGCAAAAACTCGGAGCCTCCGAGCGGTATTGGCGCTGGGCGACCCTGGCTCCCGAGGCTCAGGCCTGGGCTTTGCTCAGTCCTGCATCACAGGCTGCTTTGTCGCTACCGGCCTACGAATCCCAAAAAGCACAGTACCTGCAAAACCTCCGCGATTATCCCCCCGGGCCCGAAGCCCAAAGCCATTTTGGCGAGGTACTAAAAACAGATTTGCAATTGGTCTTGCCCTACGATATGCTCACCAAGGTAGATTTGATGTCGATGGCCAATGGTTTGGAAGTGCGGGTTCCTTTTTTAGACCATGAGGTGGTCAATTTTGTGAATGCGCTGCCCGTAGCGAGCAAAATCAACGCTCAGATGCGCAAGCGCATTTTACAGGATGCCTTCAGGAACACCCTTCCGCCCGAATTGTACCGTCGCCCCAAGCATGGCTTCGAGGTGCCCCTGCTCAAATGGCTCCGGGGCGATTTGCGCCACAACATTGAGCAAGACTGGCTGGGGGGCGGAGTTTGTCAAAAGCCAGGGCGTTTTTGAGTATAAAGCCATTGCCGCCCTGAAGGCCAAGCTGTTTTCTTCCAACCCAGAAGATGTGCACGCCCGCATCTGGGGGGCTGGTGGTGTTTCAGCAATGGTGGAAAAAATGGCATTAAGCAAAAGGCTGCATTTCCTTTTTATAAATTTT
>JAAUUB010000260.1 GCA_012031215.1 Microscillaceae bacterium
TAGTATGATTATGTTTTGGAGTAGTGGCTACGAAGAGTATGAAGTATTCAATCTCGATTTTTTTATCGATCAATTAAATTGTTTAGAAAAGTAAATGAATAGGCGGTTTTAATGCCTCTTTAAATAAAAAAAATGTAATAACTATCAAATCAGAAACCTTCATAAAACGGCTAAATTCAAAAGGTATTTTATCGCCCAAAAATACAGAGGATGCAAACCAGAGAACAAGAATTAAAGGCAGTACAAATGTTGGGTTTAAAACTTCCTACCGATCCGCGCTGGGTCAACTTAGCAGAAATGGATCTCCAGGAAATCCTTACCGACCATGCTTACTGCGAGCAGAAAGCTGCTACCTCGTGTATTTCTCTCATCCAGCAGTTTCCTGATAAAACCGAATTGGTAGAAGAACTCGCTCCGATCGTCACCGAAGAATGGGGGCATTTCCGAATGGTGCTCCGTGAACTCAAAAAAAGAGGCCTCGCACTGGGCCGGCAACGCAAAGATGAATATGTGGCCCAACTGGCCCAACTGGAACGAAAAGGCTCCGGGCCCGACCTGCGCTTCCTGGACAAACTCCTAATCTGTGCCCTCATTGAGGCCCGTAGTTGTGAGCGTTTTCGCCTGCTTTCCCTGCATATTGCCGACGAAGAACTCCGCCAGTTTTATCACGACCTGATGATTTCTGAGGCCGGGCATTACACCAATTTTATCAAACTGGCCAAGGATTACCTTCCCGAGGCCCAGGTGAAGCAACGACTGGAAGAACTACTTGAGGCCGAAGCCGAGATTATCGCCCGGCTCGAGGTGCGCGACGACCGCATGCACTAGAGGCAAGCCAGAATGGGAGGTTTTGCCTCACACTTTGCCAGTCAGCACAAAGCGTGCTATCACCTCCAAAGGGATATTATCGCCTGCATCCTGGCCATAGCGGGTCAGCTCCAGCTGATGCTTCGCATTGAGCAGAAAGTCGGCGGGAATGGCCGCAAAATTTGTCCCGGCTTCTTCGCCATCGCCCTCAAAGCCCAGCTTGCCCGCTTCGGCCACACTTGGGAAACGACCCGCCGCTTCAAGTACTTCCAAACGGGCCTTCTGAGGGCTTACCTCCACCCGATACAAATCGTAAATCTTTCGCTGGGGGTCAGACACCAGCCGCAGGCAGCCTCTTTTGAGCACATCGTTCATAAAGAAAGGGCTTCGCAAAAACATTTTCTTGTCTGATTCATAAAAGACCAGGATTTCTAGGCCTTTGGCTTTCCATTCTTCTGCCTGGCGGATAAGCTTATACAAAAACAGACTACAAAGCGGACAATTGGTATTGCGCCAAAAAGAAAGCAATACTTTGCGCCCAGTCAGTTCGGACAGGCGCAGGGGGTTTCCCAGAATGTCTTCGGTTTCAAATTGGGGCGCAAACTGCCCTTTGGTAAGCGTCATATCCGTAAAAATTTTGGGATGGCAGAGAAAGGTTTTTATCACTTGTAGATACATCTTTTGTAGGGGCTTGGTTCCGTATGGGTGATGAAAATCCTATTTTCAAAAGCCTGCCCCGGCAAAAGCGGTCAAGATTTTTTTAAGCTTTATGGCTTCAAGTTATTTGAAAACAGACTTCTTATGCGTAGATTCGTAAGCCTGATTTACCTCATTATTTCTGACCATGGCAAAAGATGTTTTTCGCCTGGGCGACCGCGACCATCCCGAAATTGCGGAAGCCCAACGTATTTTGGCCCATTTAGGACTTTATCCTTTTGCCATTGACAGCATCTTTGGCTATGGCACCTATTGGGCAGTCATTGTCTTTCAGCAAAACAATCAGCTCCAGGTTGATGGGGATTTAGGCCCGCTCACCCTGGCCGCGCTGCGCAAAATACCCATCACGCCCCCCCAAGACTTGTATGAAATCGCTAATCTCCGGGAAGTGATGAAGCGAAAAGCTTATGTGGTACGTGAGGCCCAGTACAAACTCAATATGGTTGGTATTCGCAAAGATGATGTGTATGACAATGCTTTTTCAGACCGATTGGTGGTGTTTTGGATAAATGAAAAAAGGAATGGGAAAAGCGGGAGCTGAAATGGACTACCATGCCTGGCACCTGGGGGCGGGGGGTGTATAATCCGATTACGGTATTGGGCATCACGGGTACGGCGGCACTTAAAGCGGGACAATACCTGGATGCCTATCGTTTTGTGGATACCTACCAGGGCTGGCTCAATTATCCTTATTTTCATCAGGTGCGCCCGGTTACGGTTTTTCGGGATGGCGACCGCGACAATACCCTGGAATGGGACAATCCGGTGCAATCTGGTTTATTTGGTATCAATATCCATCGCATGAGCAACAATGGGATAGACAGCCAAGTGCTCAACTACGTCTGGGCGACCTGGTCTATGGGCTGCCAGGGTGCCCCTGAGCCTACTTTTGCCCAGCTTTTGCCTTTGGCGCGGGCTTGCGCGCGTTTTCACGGCGATTTGTTTGACTATACCCTCTTGTATGAAGCGGATTTAAAGGGATGATTGCCGAAAAAAATTAAGAAAAAAAAGCCTCTTCACAGGGAAGGGGCTTTTTTACCATAATGTCTTGTGTGCAAAAAAGCCTTTTTCTCTAACCCATTTCTTTCAATTCTCCTACCAGGGTGGTGAGGGTTTTTTGGCATCTCCAAAAAGCATCAGGGTATTTTGATAGCCAAACAATTCGTTTTCTACCCCGGCATAGCCCTTGCCCATGCTTCGTTTGCTCACAATCACGGTGCGGGCATAATCTACGTTCAGGATAGGCATTCCGTAAATAGGGCTTTGGGGATCGTGGCGAGCCGCCGGATTGACCACATCATTGGCACCAATGACCAGGGCTACGTCGGTGTTGGCAAAATCGTCGTTGACTTGCTCCATTTCTATCAATTGGTCATAAGGCACATTGGCTTCGGCCAAAAGCACGTTCATATGGCCGGGCATACGACCTGCCACCGGATGAATGGCAAACTTGACTGTTGTTCCCCGCTTTTCCAGTTGCTCGGTAAGTTCACGCACCGCGTGTTGAGCCTGCGCTACCGCCATTCCATAGCCAGGCACAATAATGACTGAGGAAGCGGCATCAAAATCAGGGCGGCTTCTTCTACCCCCACTTCCTTGACCACGACCTGTAGGCCGCCGGCAGATGCACTACTGCTACCTCCCGTAGTTTGGCCAAACCGCCCAGCAATACATTCAATAATGAACGATTCATAGCCTTGCACATAATCTGGGTCAGGATAATGCCTGAGGCCCCTACCAAAGCCCCCGCAATGACTAAGACCTGATTTTGCAAGACTATGCCTGTGAAGCAGGCCGCCACGCCTGAATAGGAGTTGAGCAGAGAAATCACGACGGGCATATCGGCTCCGCCAATAGGAATCACTGTGAGCACCCCCAAAAGTAAGGAGATACCAAGGGCCACAAAAAGATAAATGGGCTGCTCGGGAAACAAGATTAACAAGGTCGACATCCCCAGAACTATGATAAAAAGAAGCAGGTTGAGGAAATGCTGGCCTTTGAAAACAACAGCCCCAGCAAACAAAATTCCCCGAAGCTTGCCGTAGGCAATATAAGAACCTGTGGCCGTTACCGCCCCAATTATCACACTGAGTACTACTCCGGTCCCGGTGATGGGGTCAAGGGCTTGCTGCTTTTCTATGACCCGCAGCCAGTAATCTGAAGTAGCCACCAGTACTGAGGAAAGTCCTCCCAAACCGTTGAAAATGGCCACCATTTCAGGCATGGCCGTCATCGCGACTGTGCGGGCATAATACAGCCCGATGGCGCTACCGATGAGAAGGCCGCCGGCAATCTCCCCCAGGCTCAACACCTCTACTTGTATCAGGGTGGCCACAATGGCAATCAACATTGCCAGCGCCGAAAGAAAATTTCCCTGACGAGCGGTGCTGGTTTTTCCCAGTCTTTTGATGCCAACGATGAAAAGTGCCGAAGCCAGCAAATAAGCAATTTGAATTCCGTAGTCAAACATAAGACGTGTGTGATTAAAGGGGATTTAAGGCATCAGCCAGCAAAAGCCGGCCACCTGGCTTTGCTTGTGATAAAATACTTGAAAACAATGGATTTACTTTTTCTTTTTGAACATCTGGAGCATCCGGTCGGTAACCACATAACCGCCCACCACATTGATAGTAGCCAATACCAGGGCTAGCAAGCCCACTATCTTGCCCACACTCCCAAAGCCGGGCAATTGGGCACAGAGGATGGCCCCTACCAGGGTGATGCCGGAAATGGCATTTGAGCCCGACATCAAAGGGGTGTGCAGGGTGGGAGGTACTTTGCTGATGAGTTCAAAGCCTACAAAACTGGCCAAAACCAGTACATAAAGAAAGATAAGAAAAATTTCCGGGGTCATTTAGGCAGCGATTTAGTTTTGCTTTACGCACAAAGTTATAAGTGAATTTACACAGCCGCAAACGATGGCGGAGAATTGACACAAAAAAACCGGATGTACATTGATACACATCCAGTTTGGCAAAAAAGCGGTGGTTCTTCAAATTGTTTTATACTTCTGCTTCGCTGCGGTGAAGCCGCACATTGGTCGCAACATCGCTACCCTCTTCGTTTTTGGTAATGGTAAACTTGACCGGGTCGCCCGCTTTCAATTCATTAAAATCGGTGTCAATCATGTTGGTAAAGTGGAAAAACAAATTATTGGGCGGAAATTTGATGAAGCCATAGCCATTTTTGATGCTCAAAATTTCACTAATCTTTTCTTCTCCGTGCAAAGCTATTTGGGCTTCCGGAGTGATATGGCGTTTGCTTTCAGTCTGTACGAACAAATTGCCAATCACGGGGTCATTGCGCCGCACCCGGTTGTCGATAATTTCGTGCATCGCAATTGGGTAAGAAACTTCTTCCAAAAGCTCCTGGGAAGTACGGGTTACATATTTTTGGCCATTTTCGGAGGTATATTCAAAATCCCAGCTCAAGACCATTACCCGGGTACCGAGGGTATTGACCTTACGCACCAGCGGAATATAATCGCCATCGGAAGCAATCAAAACCAAAACATCAAAACGCTTGTAGAATGCCTGCTCGAAAGCTTCCAGGGCCAGCCAGACATCAATGCCTTTTTCTTCGCGTCGCCCTCCAATGATGCGCAGGGGCAGATAATGCGTAGTAACCCCTTGTGACATCAGGATATCATCAAAGACCCGGTCCCAGTAGAGGGTGTCTCCTCTTTGGCTGGCTTCCTGGGCACTGAGCCGGCCTCGGAAGTAGTGCGCATCTACAATCTGGCAAAGGCGGGGGTCCATACTTTCTTCCTGGGCCACCTGTGTGCGAATGAATTCGTGTAAGCCCGAAATACTCAGCCTTTTTTTACGATAGTGGTCGTAGTTGTAATAATTGCTAACGTGCAAAAAATAGTTACCATCGTAGAATACGCCAATCCGTATAAGGTTTTGTGATTGCATATTGGCTATCATCTAATCTATGTATTTAAAGTTGTTAAAAAGTTTACCTAATAAAAACCTCGGGGAGGAATTGGAAGGGAGGATAGTAAAAAGAAGAGATACTGATGTATAAAGGCCTTTTGCTATACTACTCCTATTTCTTTTCATGAAAATATCCTACTAACTAATTGTTTTCCGAAATGACTAACCCGGGCGTATTCAAAAATTCAT
>JAAUUB010000261.1 GCA_012031215.1 Microscillaceae bacterium
ATCCCTGCCCGCAAGGAGCCTTTAGAAGAAAGGTTTGATGGTGTCTATTTTAAATTTTTTTTACTCCTTACCTATTATGCAACAATCCCGGTATCTCCTGTTTCAGCTCCTGCTAAGCATACTGCTCCTCGCCCCAAGAATAGCCTCCGGGCAAGACCTGCCTATCCTATTGCGTGATGATTTTGATAACAATGAAAATAAATGGCCGACAAAATTTGATAAAGGCAAAATCGCTTTTCAGGACGGACAATACCTGATTGAGGAAACCTCTACAAGCGGCGGATGGAATTTTTACATTTATCCTTTTATTGAAACTGGGGCCGATTTGGTGCTGGAGTGTCGGCTAAAGTGGCTGGGTGGCAGCAAGACCGAAGGCTTTGGCCTGCTTTGGGGCCTGGAAGATGTCAAAAACTCGAATGTTTTTCTTATTACTGCCTCCGGCGATTATCAAATCATCAGCCGCTACAAAGACCAAAGAAAAGACATTACTGGCTTGATTAAAAGCGATGTGATTAATACAGGAGAGCAGACCAATATCCTCAAGGTGGTGTATCGGGGACAGGAAGTGGATTTTTATATCAATGCGGTGAAAGTACACACCGCCGCTCATATGCCTCTGCGGGGTTTTGGGCTTGGTTTTGAAGTAAATGGACGCATGAAATTTGCCGTAGATTATCTGGAATTTCGCCAGGCTCAAAAAGAACGCCGCCTTATCAAAAACTACCCGGAAAACATTGCGCGCGAAAATCTTGGGGGCAGGTCAATAGCCAATATACCGAAATCGCCCCTGTGATTTCTGCCGATGGCCTCACTTTGTACTATAACCGGAAAGACCATCCGCAAAATACGGTCAATGCCAACCGCTCCGATATTTGGTACAGCACCCAAAACAAGGAAGGGATTTGGGGGCCTGCCCAAAACATAGGCCGCCCCCTCAATAATGAGGGGCATAATTTTGTCATTTCGGTATCCCCGGATGGCAACACCCTGCTCTTGGGCAACCTTTATAAAAGTGATGGCTCTACGGCGGGAACAGGCATTTCTATCAGCTTTCGCAATCAGAACGGATGGACCCTGCCCCAGGAAGTGAAGGTGGGCGATTTTTATAATGATAATCCTTATAATGAATATTGCCTGGCCCCCAATAACAAGGTTTTGCTGCTTTGCTTGCAGCGAAAGGATACCTATGGCCAAAAAGACATCTATGTCAGTTTTTTACAGGAGAATGGCAGTTGGTCTGCCCCCCAAAACATTGGCCTGCCCGTCAACAGTATAGGCAATGAAGTAGGACCGTTTTTGGCTGCCGATGGAACCACCATGTATTACTCCACCGACGGGCACAAGGGCTACGGACGAAACGATATTTTTGTAACCCGCCGCCTGGATGATTCCTGGTTGCGCTGGAGCGAGCCGGAAAATCTCGGCCCTGCCATCAATACGCCCAATTGGGATGCTTATTATACCGTGCCCGCCCAGGGAGATTATGCCTACATGGTTTCTTCTCAAAACAGCCTCGGGGCCGAAGATATTTTTAGACTAAAACTGCCCGAAAGTGCCCGCCCCCAAACAGTCGTCTTGATAAAAGGACGAGTTTTGCACTCAAAAACCAAAGCCCCCCTGGAAGCCCAGGTGGTGTATGAACTGCTCAAGAATGGTGCGGAAGTAGGGCTGGCCCGTGCCAATCCCGTAGATGGAACCTACCAAATTGCCCTGCCCGCTGGGGAAATTTATGGCTTCCTCGGCAAAGCCGAAGGCTTTTACCCCGTGAGCGAAAGCATCGATACCCAGCCCTATCAGCAATACACTGTGCTGGAGCGCGACCTCTATCTCACCCCCATTGAAAAAAATGAGGTCATCCGCCTGAACAATCTTTTCTTTGATTTTGCCAAATTCAGCCTGCGCGACCAATCTTTCCCGGAGCTCAACCGCCTGGTCGCCTTTCTTAATAATAATCCTGAGGTACGTATTGAGATAGGAGGACATACCGATAATGTGGGCACGGAGGCCAATAACCTAAGCCTCTCGAAAAACCGGGCGGAGGCGGTACAGCAATATCTCCTGAAACGAGGCATTGCCCCGGAACGCGTGCTGGCCAAAGGCTATGGAGAAGCAAAACCCATTGCCGATAATAATACGGAGGCCGGACGGCAACAAAACCGAAGGGTAGAATTTAAAATATTATAGCCTCTCCTGATGAAGCAATTTGGGGCCTGCGGGTAGCTTTTTGCGCTTTTTGCCCGCGTTTGCGGTTTTGATTTGATTTTTTTCTGTTTTTTTTTTAAACCTCCACAAAAAATGCAACTCGCTTATAAAAAATACGGCACACAAGGCCCGGTCATTGTCATCCTTCACGGCCTTTTTGGCAATTCCGATAATTGGATGGCCATAGCCCGCAAGCTCGAGTCCCGGTTTCAGGTCTATGTGCCAGACCAGCGCAACCATGGCCAATCGCCCTGGGCGGAGACCTGGAATTATGAGGTAATGAGCCAGGATTTACACGAATTTTTGGAAGCCCAGCAACTTTCGGAGGTGATACTGGTGGGGCATTCTATGGGGGGCAAGGTGGCTATGTGGTATGCCGGACAATATGCTGCCGAGCAAAGGCTCCGTCAGTTGCTCATCGTAGATATTGCCCCCCGGGCCTACCCTGTGCACCACGACCACATTCTGGATGCCCTTTTGCGCCTGCCCCTGGCCCAACTGCGCTCCCGGCGCGAAGCCGACGAAGCCCTGGCTCAATACCTTCCCGAAGCCGACACCCGCCAGTTTTTGCTCAAAAACCTGCAACGCAATGCCCAAAATCAATTCTATTGGCAGGTAAACCTGGAAGTCATCCACCAAAACATTGAGATTGTCGGGGCTCCTTTTCCAGCAAACTGGCAGGTAGGTGTGCCCACACTTTTCATGAAGGGGGCACTTTCCCAGTACATTCAGGAAAAAGACCAGGCGGAAATTGAGGTCCGTTTTCCCCAAGCCACCCTGGTAAGCATTCCTCAGGCCGGGCACTGGGTACACGCCGAGCAACCGGAAGCGTTTCTCCAAACCTTACTCCAGGCCATAGATGGAAAGCCCTAAAGGAACACTGTATCTCCTGCCCAATGTGCTGGCCCCTGATACCCTGGCGCAGGTATTGCCCGCGTATAATCGCGAAATCATCGGACAATTAAAGTATTTTTTGGCCGAAAATCCGCGCAATGCCCGGAGATTTTTATCCGGTCTGGAATTGGAAACAGAGATTCGTGCCCTGCACATTGCGCAACTGGACAAAGAAACCCCCGAAGATGCCTTGCCTGCTTTGCTGGCCCCTTTGTTGGCCGGCGAGTCTATGGGGCTTCTCTCCGATTCGGGCTGCCCGGGCATTGCTGACCCTGGTCAGGGAGCCGTAGCCTGGGCGCATGAGCAGGGGGTGGTGGTCGTGCCTCTGGTAGGGCCCTCTTCGCTTTTACTTGCCTTGATGGCTTCGGGTCTCAATGGGCAAAGTTTTGCTTTTCAGGGCTATCTGCCCGTGCCCGAAACGGAGCGGGCCAGCAAAATAAAACATTTGGAAAAGATATCGCGGCAATACCAACAAACACAGCTATTTATAGAAACCCCTTATCGAAACCAAAGCCTGATGATGAGTTTGCTCAAAAACTGTCAGCCAGACACCCGGCTTTGCCTGGCTTACCACCTGACCGCACCGGAGGCCTGGGTGAAGACCCACACCATACGGGATTGGCAAAAATAAAGCCCGTGTTGGAAAAAGTGCCCACCGTATTTCTATTTTTGGGCAAATCATCGCGCTAGTTGCGGCGGTTTAGCTCATCGCGGATTTTGGCCGCTTGCTCGTAGTCTTCATTGTCGAGCGCCGCTTGGAGCATTTGTTGCAATTGGTCATAGGGAAAGTCTTTGAGCTTTTCCAACTTGCCGCGAGTGCTTTCGCGGGTGCTTTCCTCGAGGCCTTCTTCCTCTTCTTCGGTATCATTGAGTACGATACCTGCCTCAGACATAATGGCTTCATTGGTAAAAATAGGCACGCCAAAACGTAACCCAATGGCAATGGCATCCGAAGGGCGGGAATCTATTTCAATCTTGTCAGTTCCGTCGGAGCAGACAATCTTGGCATAAAAGACCCCCTCCTTGAGGTCAGAAATCAGGATTTCGCTGACCGAAAAATGAAAAGCATTGGCAAAAGATTTAAACAAATCGTGGGTCATGGGGCGGTTGGGGATGATTTTCTCAATCTCGATGGCGATGGCCTGGGCTTCAAACATCCCGATAATGATGGGCAAACGACGGTTGCCTCCCTGCTCGCCCAACACCAGGGCAAAAGACCCGGACTGAGATTGGCTGGAAGAAAGGCCAAGTATTTTTAGCTTGATTTTGCTCACGGCTTGTTTGATTGGTTTAAGAACGCAAAAAAATAACCTAAATGAATCAAGTAGGAATATCTGACAAAAATAACCAAAAAAAGTGTATGTCGAAAAAAGCGACATACACTTCCCAAAAATATCCGGTTTTGCGTGCTTAGGCGAGCTTCTTAACGGCCTCGGTCAGGCGGGGCAATACCTCAAAGGCATCGCCCACAATGCCATAGTCCGCCGCTTTAAAGAAGGGGGCTTCGGGGTCTTTGTTTATCACCACAATACATTTAGAGGAGCTTACACCAGCCAGGTGCTGGATAGCTCCCGAAATACCTACGGCAATATACAATTGCGGGCTTACTTTTACCCCGGTTTGGCCTACGTGCTCGTGGTGCGGACGCCAATCCATATCTGATACCGGCTTGGAGCAGCCCGTGGCCGCCGTGAGGGCTTTGGCCAGTTCTTCGATGATATTCCAGTTTTCCGGGCCTTTCAGACCCCGCCCGCCCGAAACTACCCGGTCGGCTTCAGGCAGGAGAATTTCGCCGGTTACTTTGTCTGTTTTGGTGATTTTTACCCCAAAATCGGCTTCGGACAATGCCGGGGCAAAAGATTCTACCCTGGCCGCAGCCTCAGAAGGGTTTACGGTGATGGCTCCTTTTTTCAAAGCCAGGATTTTGTAATCGGCCTTTAAGGCTGTGGTTTGGAAGGCCTTGCCCGTATAAACGCTTCTTTTTACTTTAAAACCCGCCGATAAATCGGGCAATTCGGTTATATTGGAAGCCAGGGCCGCTTTTTTGCGGGCGGCTACCCGGGCGGCAACCGCATCGCCCAGCGAAGACTTGGCCAGGACAAGGATTTTGGCCCCAGTTTGGTCCAGGGCTTCGTTCAAGACATTGGTATAGGCCTGAATGACCCCGGCGTTGAGGCGTTCATCAGTAGCATTGAGCACCCGGGCCGCGCCGTAGTGGCCTAGTTGCGCCAGTTGGGCCTCGGTGAGTATGTTGCCCAATACCAGCGCAATGGCTTCTCCGCCTTGCATTTTTGCTACTTCGGCGCCAAAGGCAATGGCTTCCTGCGAAGTGCCTTTTACTTCACCATCCACAATTTCGACAAAAACCAATACTGACATATTCATTTAATTTTTTTGTTCAATAAAATTTTGTTCAATCAAAAGGTTGTTCGGATGCTTACAAGACTTTGGCTTCCGTTTTCAGGTATTCTACCAGCTTTTTCGACCTCTTCCAGCGAAATCATTTTGCAGGTTCCTTTGGCCGGCGGCATTTCGTAGGTTTCGGGCTGG
>JAAUUB010000262.1 GCA_012031215.1 Microscillaceae bacterium
GACTTTTTCTACTTCGCTTCGGGTCAATTATGGCCTGGTGCAGATAGAAAGGCAGGGCGGCGGTTTTGGAAGGGGGACTTACCTTTCCTTCGGCGGGCAATGCCCAGAACCGTAATTCTTTGCTGATTGCTTTGAAAAACCTCTTCGTGAAAAACAATTACAGCCACGAAACCAACCTGCAGTTTGCCCGCTTCCGGTGGAACTATGCCCGCCCCCAGAATGAAAACAGCCCCCAGGTTACGGTGCTCAGCGGCTCGGAAACCATCGCCGTGCTGGGGCATCCGGGTTTTGTGTTTGATTCGCGCGAAAACACGGTCCAGTGGCA
Source organism: Microscillaceae bacterium (assembly GCA_012031215.1). Taxonomy (GTDB): domain Bacteria; phylum Bacteroidota; class Bacteroidia; order Cytophagales; family Microscillaceae; genus JAAUUB01. The sequence continues at coordinate 326 of JAAUUB010000262.1, forward strand.
GGAAAAAATTTCAGTATGAAACGGGTCGGCACTCGCTCAAGGCTGGATTTGAACTGATTAGTGCCGAGCATAGCCTTTTTGGCGGAGGCAACCCGAATGGAAACTACCTTGTCTCGCTTTCCGAAAGTGAGTTGGCCGCCTTGCAAAGCCTAAACCGGGGAAGCAATCTGAGCATCAATGATATACCTGCTGAGGTCGAGGTCCTGAATGTCAATATCGAGCTTCGCCCCAATTCCTTCGGAAAAAGACAAAATATCTACAGCGTGTATCTGGAAGATGCTTTTTCGGTCAGCAATCGTCTCAACCTCACTTTTGGGCTTCGCTATGATTATGACAATCTATCCCGGTCGGGGGCCCGCCAAGGCGATTTCAACAATGTGGCCCCTCGGTTTAGTTTCAATTACAAAATCAGCCCGGCCAGTGTCATTCGGGGTGGCTACGGCATCTTCTACGAAAAGATTCCCTATGCCGTCTTTAGCGATGCTCTTCAGCAAAACACCCCCGATGCCGACTATCGCCGCCAGCTTGAGCAATTGGTGGCCCTGGGCCTTCTACCCGCCGATACGGATATTGAGCACATCACTTTTGAGGGCAATCTGAGTGCCTCCCCCGCCGGAGTAACCTACCTGAATGCGCCCACGCCCGAATCGCTGCAATCGCTGCGGGCGGGGGTTTTCAGCAACGAACGCCGTATTCTCAATCCCAATGGCTGGGACAATCCCTTTACCCACCAGATTTCGCTCGGCTATCAATACCAAATAGATAAAGAACATCTTTTTTACCTTGACCTGGTGCACAATCGCTCCCATAATTTATTTCGCCTGCGGGATTTGAACGCGCCCGCCCCTTTTACTTCTACTGAGGATGACCCGGTGCGCACCGTAGCCGAGGCCGATGCCACGCGGCCCGTCCCGATTTTTGGTGATTTTGCCCTCATCAACGGGGAAGTGGCCAATGGGGTGGCCCGGAATGTGATTGTCAGTGAGAGCGAAGGCGAATCGCGCTATTATGCGGCCAGCTTTAATCTTCAAAAAGACAAAGGTGATGGGAAGGTGAGCTACCGGCTTATTTACACCCTTTCTTTTCTGGAAAACAATACCGAAGACATAAATTTCCGGGCCCAAGATGCCAATGATTATGGGGAGGAATGGGGCCCTTCTATCAATGACCGTCGCCACGTCATCAATGGCATTTTCAATTATTATCCGGTCAAAAATCTGAGCTTCTCCCTGGCGGCCCTTTTGCAAAGTGGCCAGCCCATCAACCGTATTCCGGATGCCGCGCTTTATGGCACTACCGATTTAAATGGAGACGGGCGTTCGTTTGGGGATGCTTATGTGGGCAACAGCGACCGCCAGCCGGGCGAAAGCCGCAACAACGACCGCCTGCCCTGGTCTAATACCTTTGATGTGCGGGCGATGTATCAATGGCCCCTGGGCAAGGGGCAATTTCTGGAACTGAGCGCGGATGTGTTTAATGTGCTGAACGCCGAAAACCTCAGCGGCTATGCCAACAATGCCACCCAGAGCAATCAAATACAGGTGGGGCCGAAAAGCACGGGCCTGCTCGTGCGGCGCAATGCCGCCCCGCCCCGGCAGTTTCAGTTTGGCGTTCGGTACTTATTTTAAATCTCAAAAACAGGCTTTCTGATTTTTGTCGGAAAGCCCTTTTCAAAAATGATTACCCAGGCGTATGTTTGTAAAAACACCCAAGCCTCAAAATAATATGAACCGATGCCAGGCCTGGCTTAGTAGCGGGCTATTTTTACTTTTTCTGGGCACCTGCGCTCCCGGTCCGCCCCAAGAGCAAGCCCTCGATAAAAAGGGAGTACCTTCTGCCTGGGCCGAGATAGAAGCCCTGGGCCGGAATACGAGCGTGAAAATGATGATGTGGACCGGCGACCCCCTGATTAACCAGTATATGAATGGCTTTGTCAAAGAACGGGTGCGGGCATTGTATGGCATTGATTTGCAGATGGTGAGTGGACAAGGCATAGAGATAGTCAGAACCCTGATGAGCGAAAAAGAAGCCGCCCGGACCCAAAGCAAGCTCGATATGGTCTGGATAAATGGCGAAACTTTTTTTCAGCTCAAACAATTGCAGGCCCTCTACGGCCCTTTCACCCAACGATTGCCCAATGCCCGGTACATCGATTTCGAGAATCCCTTTATTCATACCGATTTTCAACAGCCGGTGCAGGGCCTGGAATGTCCCTGGGGCAATGTGCAGTTTACCCTGATTTACCATCAGCAGAAAGTGCCGACTCCCCCGCAAAGCCTCTCTGAATTTGCGGCATTCTTTCGGGCCAATCCCGGAAAATTTACTATCCCGACCGAGTTTACGGGCCTTACTTTGCTTAAAGCCTGGCTTATCGCCCTGGCCCCGAGCCCCGAAGTATTGTACGGGCCTTTTGAGGAAAAAAAATACAAACTTTACTCGGCAAAACTTTGGGCCTTTATCAATGCGCACAAGGCCTATTTTTGGAAAAAGGGCGAAACCTTTCCCAGCACCCTGGCCGCCACCCACCAGATGTTTGCCCAGGGCGAATTATACTTTACAATGAGCAATAACGACACGGAGGTAGATAATAAAATTGCCCAGGGGGTTTTCCCGGAGTTTGCCCGGGCCTATGTACTTGAAAGTGGAACCATCCAAAATTCGCATTACCTGGGCATTGTTGAAAAAGCCGCCAACAAGGCCGGGGCAATGCTGGTCATTAATTTTATGATTTCGCCCGAAGCCCAGTTTGAGAAAGCCCAGCCCCGGATTTGGGGCGATGGCACGGTGCTTTCTATGAAAAAGCTTCCCCAGACCTGGGCGCAAAAAATTTGCCCGATTGCCCGGTCGGCAAATATGCCCCCCGGCGCGAGGCTATCCAGCCTTATGCCTTGCAGGAACTGGCCCCGGAATATATGATTCGCCTTCAACAGGACTTTAGAAAATATGTTATTGAGCCATAAATACCGTTTTTGGCCAGCCATTGGCATAGCGGCCTTTCTTTTGCTTACGGCGGTGCCCCTGTTGCTGGGTTTCATTTATGCCCTCTTGTATAGCCTGGGCCTGGTGGGGGCTTTGGCCCCGGGCTTCACTTTGCGCTTTTGGGCCGAGGGCTTCCAGAGCCGGGCTTTGTGGCATTCCCTGGGCTATAGCCTGTATATCACCCTGGCTTCTTTGCTGCCTGCACTTGTGGGGGGATTGGTCCTGGCCACCACCCTGCGGACATATTTTCAAAAAGGGCCGGGCGCTTATCTGATTTACCTGCCCCTGGTCATGCCGGCTTTGGTCGTCGCTTTGTGGAGCATGCAAGTCCTGGGGCAGACGGGGCTGGTGGCCCGCCTTGGTTTTCAGTGGGGCTGGTTTGCTGATATGCGCCATTTTCCGGGTTATATTAATGATGGCTGGGGCCTGGGCATTTTGTTTGCACACTGGACGATGGCCCTTCCCTTCTTTACGCTTTTATTTTTGGGGATGCAAGACAATGAGCGGCTGGATGATTTGACGCAGGTAGCCCGCTCTTTGGGGGCAAGTCCGGCCCAGGCCTATTATCGGGTTGTATTGCCGGTTTTGCTGCAAAAAGGACGGCCCAGCATGCTGATGTACGGGATTTTTTGTGGGGGGCTTATGAAAATTCCCCTTCTGCTGGGTCAGCAATCTCCACAGATGATTTCGGTTTTGATTACGCGCAAGGTGGGCCGTTATGACCTGGCCGAGATTCCGGAGGGCTATTTCATAGCGGTGTTATATTCGCTTTTGCTTTTGGGCGTGCTTTTTTTTACCAAACACCTAAGCCCCTCCAAATGAGCCGTCTGATTGTCCCTTTCATCAAAATCCTGTTTTTGGGGAGTCTGGGCCTCCTCAGCCTCTTTCCCCTGCTTTTCTTTTTGGGGCTTTCCCTGAGCCGGGAGTGGTTTTATCCTGATTTCTGGCCATCAGCGTGGAGCCCAGAGCGTTGGCTTGCACTCGGAGCGGAGGAAGCGCCCTTGGGGCAGAGCTTGCTCTTATCTTTGTTGATTTCGCTGGGGGTGGCCGGGTTGGCGACCGGGGCGGGCTTTCTGAGCGGAAGGCAAATTGCCTTTAGCCCGCATAAGGCTTTTTTGCTTCGCCTGGCCTATTTTCCCTACATACTCTCACCAGTGGTGTATGGGGCCTGCCTGAACTATTATTTTGTGTATGCTGATTTGTCGGGCCGGGTGGCCGGGGTGGTGCTGGCCCAACTGATGATTACCTATCCTTTTGCCGTGATTTTGTATAGTGGCTATTGGAATCAGCACTTGAGGGCCATGGAAGGGCTGGTGGCTACCTTGGGGGGGCGGGCCTGGCAAACCTATTTTTGGGTCATTATTCCTTTATCAAGAAACATCCTGCTTTTGGGCTTTTTTCAAACTTTCTTGATTTCCTGGTTTGAATATGGCCTCACCCGGCTGATTGGCCTGGGGCAGGTACCTACCCTGACCATCCTCGTTTTTCAGTATATTGGGGAAGCCGATTTGCACCGGGCGGCCCTGGCGGCTTGGGCATTGATGGCCCCTCCGCTGGTGCTGCTTTGGCTCAACCGGCAATTTGTTTTAAAAAATACTGTTCCAGATGCTTGAAATCCGCGATATTCATAAATCTTTTCGGGGGCAGACAATCCTTGAAGGCCTACATTTTTCTTTGTCAAAAAAGGAAACCATCAGTATTCTGGGCGAATCGGGGAGTGGCAAAACCACCATGCTCAAAATTATTGCCGGCCTGGAAAAGCCCGACCGGGGCGAAATCTGGCTGGAAGGGCAGAATATTACTGCCCTGCCGCCCCACCGCCGCAAAATCGTTTATCTCTATCAGGAAAGCTTGCTTTTTCCCCATCTCAACGCCCGCGAAAACCTCGCCTTTGGCCTCCGGCTTCAGCGGGCAGACAAGGCCTATATTCGCCAAAAGACAGACGCAATGCTTGAGCAATTGGGACTTAGCACCCAGGCCCACCAGTATCCGCACCAATTGTCGGGCGGGCAAAAACAAAGGGTTGCGTTTGGAAGGGCCATGCTGATTAACCCTACCTTGCTGCTGCTCGACGAGCCGTTCAGCAGCCTTGACCCCAGCACCCGCCGCCAGATGCAGGAATTACTCCGGCGCATCATGCAACAATATGAAATCAGCGGAATTTTTGTAAGCCACGATTTGAAAGAAGCCCTGCACCTGGGCGACCGCCTGGCCCTGATGAAAGCCGGGCAGCTTCAGATGTATGACTCAAAAGCGCTTTTATAGCGGATGAAAGCACCGGAGCGCAGAAAGAATT
>JAAUUB010000043.1 GCA_012031215.1 Microscillaceae bacterium
GTTATTGACTGTTTATGTCTATGACGTGTTTTAGGGTTGCCGATAACGTTTCGCGGCTTGGCGTAGTGGCGGATTTTTAGCACAAAAGTTTAATCGAAGAACTATACTTGAACCCACCACAAAACTGTCATACGAAGCACTGCACCCGCCATTACGCCAAACCGCTGTTAGCAGCTGGGCATTTTTCATCAATCATTTTCAATTGCTCGATTTAAAAAGTCAACTAATGGTTTTGTTGTCTTGAAGTAAAAGTTGATTTTGTCAAATGTGTCTGCTGATGTTATTTCTTTATCCGTTAGTTTTTCCATAGTGTAAAAGCCTTTCATTTTTAAAAACTCACTCGCTGGACTTTTTTCGTCAAACTCTTTTGGTGTCCTTGTTAATACGCCTGAATTGTTGATACCGCTTGGAAATCTTTTCATAAATGTTTTGTCCTTGATTATTGTTGTCCATTCGTCAAAAGCGTAATCAATTTCTTGTCTGATTTTTTTTAATTGGTCTGGTAGCGGATTGTATACGCCACCGCCTACAAAACAATTGTCAGGCTCAATGTGCAGATAGTAAAATGCAGCTGGACTATTTTTTCCATTCTTGTTCAATACAATGTAATAGTCTGTTTTGTATGGTGTTTTGTCTTTCGCAAAACGTAAATCTCTATTTAGTCTTGTTATACATTTTTTAGGGTCGAGATAAGCATTTGAGATTGTCTTGTCTAAGTCCGAAACAGAAGTTATCAACTCAGAAGTCAAAGTCAAAATGTCATTTTTTGAGTTTTCGTAAGATTTTTTATTATCGTCAAGCCACTCTTTTGAGTTGTTAACTTTAAGGTCTTTTAGAAATTTAAGAGTACTTTTATTTATCATTTGTCAAAATATTTCTTTTGGTCATTTCGGTCGTGGTTGCCTTGCTGCTAACATCTACTTATACGCACTTCAGTTCGCATTTTACTTATAAAGTAGTTACATTGACGCACTTTAGTTCGCATTTCAGATGCAAATATAAGTAATTGCAGATTCAAAATATTTCCTATAAATTGAATTTTTCTTAAAACCAAATCGCACATATCCGTGAACTAAATTTGTAAAAAATTAACCGTGAATTAAACCTGTAAAATTAATTTAGTTCATTGTGATTTATTTTACCTAAAATTTCTTTTAGTTCTTGTTCAGTTGGTAGATTATCTCTTAAATTTTCGGGGATTTGCTTGGTCATTTTGTAGGAAGCAACCCCCATAGGTTTGCTCACATCACGCAGGGCATATTCTACGAATGTATTGTTTTTGGTTCTACACAACAACAAGCCAATGCTTGCTTGGTCATTATCTTGTTTGAGTAAATCATCAACAGCCGAGAGATAAAAATTGAGTTTTCCTACATATTCGGGTTTAAAATCATCTATTTTCAACTCTATCGCCACAAAACATTTGAGCCTAAAATGATAAATCAACAAATCAATGTAAAAATCTTGTCCGCCAATTTCCAGATGATATTGTTTGCCTATGTAGGAGAAACCTTTACCCAATGCTAATAAAAAATCAGTGATGTTTTGGATAATTTCCTTTTCAAAATCTTTTTCTTTACGTTTTTCATCTTGGGCAATAAAATCAAAAATATACTCATCTTTAAAGAGTTGCCGCACTAATTCGGATTGTGGTTTTGACAGATAACTCTCAAAATTATTGGGCAATGTCCCAAATTTCGTATGTACTTGCATATCAATTTGATGCATCAAAACCCGATAAGACCAACCTTGTTCAGCAGATTTGAGCATATACCAAAGTCTTAGTTCCTCGTCTGAAAACTTGTCAAGCAATAAAATATGATGCGACCAACTCAATTGTGCAGACACTGTCTGCACAATTTGAAATCGGGATAGGCTTTGGCAAATTTTGCATATTTTTGAGATTTCGCACCGAAAAGCCCTTGCTTTCGGGAAAATTCGCTAATAAATCTTTGGCTATTTATCTACTACTTTCGTTCCCCAACCTTGTTGTGCTTGTTGTGTCAGAATAGTTTTTCCAATATTCCAATACAGCAACAATAATTCGCTATTGACATGCAAAAGTGCCTTGTGTTGTGCATCCTGAACCATTTGTTTGATTTCGCCAAAAAAAAGTTCATATTCCTTATTTTTCATTATTTAGTGATTTTAGAATTGCATCATAAACTCGGCTGCATAATACTCCTGACACAATTCGGCTCAGTTGTATCTTTGGTTTCTGCCAAGATTTCTTTTTTGATATCGTTCCAATGTAAGTTCATAATGCTCATATTTAGTTTGGTTTCAGATTTAGCCAATCTACCATAGCCTTTCCCCTTCATCTCTTCAAATATACTTTATTTTATTGGTTCTTCTAAGATTTATACGGGAACAAGAAGAATACTACCTCAAAATATGTGTTTATGGTTTGTAAAAAAACTTGTAAATTAGACAAACTCTGTATAAATCAGCGAAAATCCATTTTATTAAAATTACTATGCCGTTGCCTGTGTCCTCTCTGTTAGTCTGTATTTACAATCCATACCTTCTGAGCCTTAGATTTTTCATCTATCTTTATCAGATTGCAAATCTTTTACTCTATGGTTTTGATTGCAAATCCCGACTAGCGAAAACATTGGCAATAAGCAATAAATCAGCTTTGAAAAGGAAAAGGCTGGGCAAAAGCCCGAATGAGTGCAGCAAAAATTAACTTAGCAGATTTTGATGCAGCCATACGCTTACTGGCCCAAGCAGAAAAGCACCTTGAAAAAGCCAAAGATAAAGAAGGCTTGGCTTTCAGCTACCTCACTACTGGTGATGCTTACCGTGCGCAGGCTAATGATGTCTTGGCATTTACAAATTATGAGCAAGCACACTTTGGGGGGATTTTCCCGAATCCCTCGAGAGATTTTTTTTAAAAAGGCCAAAAGCTGGCGCAACCTCCCGGCCCGGCGCGGTGTCTGATGGATGAACCTAAACCTTATTATCCATGAAAACAATCATCACTTTAGGCTTTTTATGCCTGTCGCTGGCCTTGGCGGCGCAAAAAAAAGTCATTTCTTCGGAGGCCTTCTCTATGGAAGGCATCCGGGAAATCATTGTGCAGGGGCGTTTTTGCCAGGTCAATGTCATTGGGCAAGCCACCCCAAGGCTCGATTTTAAAGGGGAAATCAGGCACAAAAACCAGCCGCAACACTACCTCATCCGGCACCAGCGCGAGGGCGACGTACTCAAAGTTTGGGTAGAAGGCAATGGCACACAAAGCCCGGAAAATGAAGAAGAAGAGGACCTAGAGGGCTGGAAAAAATTTGAAATCAGTATTTTGAATGGCCGCCTGGATTTTATTGTGCCCCACACCACCATTGTAAAGATAAAAAATCGCTCCGGACGAATATTTGTGCAAAACATCCAGGCCGATACTTTGAAACTGGTCAGCAGTTCGGGCACGATAAGAGGCGAAAACCTAAGCGGCTGGGGCTATTGCCGTACCCAATCGGGCCGGATGTATTTGCAAGGGCTCTCGGGCGAATGGCTAGGCATTTCCACTTCGGGCACTCATCACTGGGAGCAATTAAAAGGCACTTTGCAAGCCCAATCTCGGTCGGGGCGCGTCTATGTCCGCCAGGGAGAAGGGCAAATAAATGTGGAAGCTACTTCGGGCACCATCCATCTCGAGCAAATTCAAGGCCCCCTGCGGGTCAAAACCCGTTCCGGGCGTATTTTGGGTAAGGACCTCCTGATTGCCCAAGATGCTGCCTTTGAAGCCTCCTCCGGTGCCATTAAGGTAGATTTTCAAAATCCGCTGGAAGACTTTCAGTTTGACCTCAAAACGAATTCTGGCAGTATCAAGGTGGGCAAAGGCCCGGCCCGCAAGCAGGCTCTCCAAAATGAAGGCAAAATCGCGATGACCGGGCTTACCCGCTCGGGTCGTCAACGCTATTTTTAAATGAAGGCTCAAAATTCTCCCCCCCCCGGATTTTCAAAATCGGGAGGGGAGATGTATTTTAGGGCAATGCAAAAAGCTGTTTTTTTAGACCGCGACGGGGTGCTCAACCGCGACCGGGTCAATTATGTCTATCGCCTGGCCGATTTTGAAATCCTGCCCGGAGTGCCCCAAGCCCTGCAAGCCCTCAAAGCCGCCGGGTATCGGCTGATTGTAGTTACCAACCAATCAGGCATTGCCAAAGGACTTTATACCCACCAGGAGGTGGCCCTTTGTTATGAATATCTCCAGCAGCAGTGTGGCGGACAAATAGATGCCCATTACTATGCCCCTTATCATCCCGAGTATGATTCGGCTTCGCTGAGCCGCAAGCCCGATTCGCTGATGATTGAAAAAGGACTGGCTCGCTTTGGTGTAAAGCCGGCCCAGTGCTGGCTGGTAGGCGATAGCGAACGCGACCTGGTAGCGGCCAAAAAATGCCATTTGCGCACTATTTATATCCCCGAAGGCTCAGCCCGTTTTGTGCCGCCTGCCCCGGAGTCGCACCCGGGGGCCGATTTTATGGCCGCTCATCTGCCTCAGGCCGTAGAAATTATCCTGGCACAAGACCGGCCACTCGCAAAACCCGGGCAAAATCTCTAAACCATTCCCCAACCAAGAGGGTTAAATAAGGGCCTTCATCATTCACTTTACCCAATACATAATATGGAAAATAATGCTAGCCAGGATGCCTTGCTCAAGCGGCGCGAATTTATCCAGGAAAGCGGCCGGAAAGCCCTGGGGCTGGCCGGACTGGTGCTACTGACCCAATGCGGCAGTGCCGACGATGAACCGGGGGCCTTTAACGGCTCCTTGTCGCTGCTGGCCCCGGAGGGGGGAAGTGTATTGCGGGGTGGCTTGGTTTTCGATATCACCTGGCAAGCCACCGGCCTATCGCAATTAAAACTGGAATACTCCAGCAATCAGGGCCAAAACTGGAACCTGATTGCCAGTAACTTGCCCGTATCGGCAGGGAGCTATGCCTGGACCGTTCCGAATGAACCGCTGGAAACGGTGATTTTACGGCTGAGTGGGGTGGATAACCCGGCTGCCGAAGTGCAAAGCCCGGCACCTTTTAAAATTCGCTACAATTATATTCTCAGAGAAACAGAATTTCCGGCCCTGACCACGGTGGGCGGATTTGCTTCTGTTGATATTTCCCTGCTGGGTAGTTTCATTGTGTTTCGCACGGATTCAGATTATTTTGCGCTATCGCGCATTTGTACGCACGCAGGCTGTGATGTGGGCTGGCAGGCCGCTCAAAATCAATTTGTGTGCCCTTGCCACGGCTCGCGCTACAATGCCCAGGGGCAGGTGATTCAAGGCCCGGCCCCAGACCCACTGGCGGGGCTGGCTACGGAGTATGAAGCCGACCTGGAAGCCGTACTGGTATTTGAAGTCTAGATTTTAAGCCCGGAAAGCCATTAAATAAGCCCAAAGCCATCGCTGCTTATTTCTTATTCCGGGCTTTTTTCCAACAAAAAGCTTTGGTATTCTTCCTTGGCTTTTTCAAATTCTTTGAGCAAAGACTGGCGTTGCTTTACCAACTCGGCCACCAGCGAAGCCCGCCGGAAAAAAATGGCTAAAAGTCGCCCTTTGTCTTCTACCATTTCCCAGAAACGGGCGTAAGCCAGGGCAAAAAAACCACTCAGGGGCAGGCTCAAAAAAAAGAAAAACAAGCCCCAACCCGACAAACTGGCATAAGAAGCGCCCACCAGCAAAAGGGCATAAAATAGCGGAAAAGTAAAGACCCCGGTCAGCATCATCACCGGGGCCGTATATTCGTACATACTTGTCCAGTTGACCACCCGCGCGGCCACCCGCGAAGGCAGGATATAGGGCACATAATTAAACAAGCAGCCATATAAAAACAGGGGCAGGCCCAGCAGTAGTAATAGCAATGCCCCCAAGCTATTTCCCAGCAAACCTTTGCCCAGTCGGTTAGCCGAAAAGACCTCATCGTTCAAATCCAGCCTTTCCAGATTGCGATGATACATTTTGACCTGCTTGCGCAACCTTTCTACCCTTTGGAGGTCTTTGGCGGCAAAATAGCGCACGGCTTCGGCAATGGCCTTGCTGATGAGGTGGGCCTGTTCGCCGGTTTTCTCCGCCAATTGGATTTCTTCCGAAAGCTGGCGTTTGTAAATCAGCTCTACTTCGCGGGCCAATGAATCCTGCACCTCATTGTCCGTGATGATGATATGGGCGGCGATTTTTTCCCGGATGGCCTCCGTAAGCGCATCAACCGCTTTAAAGGGGTCTTTTTCATATTCGGTCTGGTATTCCTTTACCAGGATGGGCTCATCTACACTGATAAACACTTCACTTCGAAAGCCATCGGGCCGGGAATAATTGATACCCACTGTAACAATTTTGAGGTCCAGGCCAAACTGATAGGCTTCTTCGGCCCCCAGGGCAATGCGGGCCGTTCCTTTCTTGATTTCCTGCAAACGCCGGGCATGGATGCTGGTGCCTTCGGGAAAAATCATCAGCGTGCCTTTGCGCCCCAAAAACTCATAGCATTTTTGAAAAATATGCTGGTTATCGAATTTCTGCTGATTGGTATCGTGCTTGCGCTGTATCGGAATCATATTGAGCTGGCGCAGCAGCCAACGGTTAAGGGGAGTATTGAAAATAGAAGCATTGGCTAGAAAATATACCTGTGGCCGCAGCAGGGAAGCCAGCAGCAAAGGGTCCATAAAGGTATTGGGATGATTGGAAACCACCAGCATAGGCCCTTTTCGGGGCAATCGCTCCCGGTATTTGACCTGAATCCTTCTAAAAAAAACCTTGAGCGCAATTTGCGCAATCAAACGCAGGATGAAATAGAGCATCTTGTTTTGCTTGGCTTGTTCGAAAATTTGGAATCGCAAGATACACAAAAAGCCGGGCGCAAAAAAAAGGCAATATTTTTTATGCACCGAACAAAGCCCCTCCGGGCGTGTTTTTCCAGTAGTATTCCTTCATCTTTAAACACTCTGAACAATGAAAAGAACCGGAACCGCCCATTGGACGGGCGACCTCAAAACAGGACACGGCCACCTCAGCACCCCCAGCACCATCCTGCAGCAAACCCAATATTCGTACAAAACCCGATTTGAAGACGGGGCCGGCACCAACCCCGAAGAGTTGCTGGCAGCTTCGCACGCGGGCTGTTTTACAATGGCAGTGAGTGCTATCCTGAGCCAGGCCGGTTTTAGTGCCGAAAGCCTCGACACCGTCGCCACCCTCACCCTCGAGGGCCTGGATGTTACGGGCATTCACCTTGCTATTGAAGGCAAAGTGCCGGGCCTGGATGCCGAGAAGTTTGCCGAAGTAGTCAAAAATGCTGAACAAACTTGTATTATCTCCAAAGCCCTCAAAGTGCCCCTCACCTCCGAAGCCACCCTGCACTAGCCAAAAAAAAAGTCTGGAGGCGCAAGTACACCCCTCCAGACTTGGCCCGCGCTTTTGCCAGTGAAAAACTAAAAGCTGAAAAGAGCCTTAAAAGACAAGCCCATAAAGCTGATATCTTCCACAATGTGGAAGCGTAAATCCCCACCAATGTCTATCTTATCCGCTACGGCAAACAGTACCCCACCGCCCAGGTTGAGGGCCAGCTCATCGCCAGTATCAAAAGTAATGTTCTCGTTTCGGAAAGAGGTAAAATGAATGCCCAGCCCGCCCGAAACATAGGGCTTGGCTTTGTTGCCTGAAAACTGATACATCACATCAAAAGTGAGGGGCACCTGCCGAAAGCCCTCGTCGTCGTCGCGGTCTCCCTCCACCCCAAAAGAATAAAAACCCGTGGTCAGGCCCAGGCCCAAATGCTCATTGAGAAAGTAAAGCCCCTTCACCCGGAACCCGTAGCCCGTCTCGACAAAATCCGAAAAATCATCAAAAGGCAAAGCCAGGCCCAGTTCAACCCCAAGTTTGAATTGCGCTTGTGTGCTAAGGGGCAAGGCAATACTCCCAAAGCAAAGACAAAGTAGAAGAATTGTTTTTTTCATATGGTTTGTAATAAGTGAAAAAAATTACCACACTCATAAAAACGAAAAGGGGCTGTGGGCAATATGTTTTTGAAAAAAAACCTCTATGAAGTCTTACTTCCCAAAAATCTAGCCTGCTCGGCAAATAGAAAGTGGGTTTTGCCTAAGAATTTTTCTAAAAAATCTGCATTTTTTTCATTTTTGATTTATTTTGGTACGAAAGGCAGTTCACATATTGGTACAATGGGTTAAATTATGCCCTATTCAACGGGGAGAAACCTTTTGTACCTATTAAATTTCTAAGCGATACAATGACACAAATCAATATGCAACTGAGTTGCCCTATGCCCAAGCTGGATTTTGACTTTATCACCCTGGGGCATGGCAGTGGCGGCTTACTGACCCATCAGCTTTTGGAAAGTGGGGTGTTCAAGCTTCTAGCCAATGAAGCTCTCGATGCACAACACGACGGAGCGGTGCTTTCTCTTACGGGCAAAACGGCTTTTACCACCGACAGCTTTGTAATTTCGCCTTTGTTCTTTCCGGGAGGGAATATTGGCAGCCTGGCCGTACACGGAACCGTCAATGACCTGGCCATGTGTGGGGCTTTGCCCGAATACCTTTCCCTGGCTTTTATTTTGGAAGAAGGCCTGCCAATGACAGCGTTTTGGGAAATATTGCTCAGCATCAAAGCGGCTTGTGAGGCAGCGGGGGTCAAAGTGGTTACTGGCGACACCAAAGTGGTAGAAAAAGGCAAAGGCGATAAGATTTTTATCAATACCACCGGATTAGGCAAGGTACATCCACAAGCCAGGATTGGCAGCCAATACATTCAGCCAGGTGATAAAATCATTTTAAGTAATGCCATTGCCGCCCATGGCATTGCCATTATGTCGGTTCGGGAAGGCTTACAATTTGAAAGCGAAATCAAAAGTGACAGCCGCTCGCTGCATATCCAGGTCAAAAGCCTGCTGGACCAAATAGGCCCCGACCTCCATTTGCTTCGGGATGCTACCCGGGGGGGAGTGGCTACGGTGCTCAACGAAATCGCCCGGAGTGCCCGCCTGGGCATTCAAATTGCCCAGGCACAACTCCCGCTGGACCCCCAGGTAGCCGGAGTCTGTGAGATTTTGGGCCTGGACCCGCTCTATGTGGCCAATGAAGGCGTTTTTGTGGCTTTTGTGGCCTCCCACCGGGCCGAGGAATGTGTGCACATTCTCCAAGCCCAGGCAGGAAGCGAAGCGGCGGTCATCGTGGGCGAGGTAGTGGCCGAGCACCCCCAAAAAGTGGTGCTGCGAAGTGGCATTGGCGGGCGGCGGGTGGTCAGTCTCTTGCCGGGAGAGCAATTGCCCCGGATTTGTTAATGACAGCTAATAGCCTTATAAATTATGTTTTCCAACCCTGAGCCTCTGCTTGAGCAAGCCATCATATTGACAGGAAGTGCCGCCTATCCTTTGCTTGCCCCTCGTGGGGTTTGCCTGGCGGGCGGGCATTTGCTTGTGTCGGATACGGGCCAAAACCGGGTTTTTATCTGGGAAAATATTGCCCATCGCCCCCCCAATTCTGCCCCTGATTTGGTATTGGGGCAGGCCGATGCGGCCCAAACGGGGCGCAATGCCGGAACACTGGCCGGCCCCGGCACTTTGCAATACCCCTCCGGGATATGGTCGGATGGCTCGCGCCTGATAGTGGCCGATGCCTGGAACCATCGGGTCTTGATTTGGCACCAATGGCCCACCCAAAACGGACAGGCCGCCGACGTGGTGCTGGGACAAGCAGATTTTACCCAAAATCAGCCCAACGTAAAAGGGCTGGCGCAGCCCCCCAGTGCCCAAAGTCTGTATTGGTGCTACGGCGTTTTTTCGGATGGGCAGCACCTTTGGATTGCCGACACGGGCAACCGCCGGGTGCTGTATTTTGACCAAATTCCAAACCGTTCTTATGCCCCCGCCGACCGGGTCATTGGCCAGCCCCAGTTCGATACCCGTGATTATGACCCGCAAAATGCCCTTTGGCCTTACTCGGTTCGGGTAAGCCCGGACGGAAAAATGGCCATTGCTGACACCCAGTATTACCGGGTCTTGCTTTGGCACCAGGCCAGCGAGGCCTTTCAAAAGCCGGCGGACCTGGTTTTTGGCCAGGCCGACTTTGAACAGAATGGCCAAAATCAGTATTTGCCTCATCCCGAAGCCCAAACCCTCAGTTGGTGCTACGATACTTTTTTTTTACATGGGAGGGCCTTCTGGTGGCGGATACTGGAAATAGCCGCCTGCTTTTCTACCCGGAACTGCCGCTCCAATCGGGGGCCCCGGCGCAAAAGGTATTGGGAAAACCCGATTTCCGCACCGGGAGCGAAAACGCAGCCAGCAAAGCCGGTACAGCCCATTCGCTCTACTGGCCCTTTTCTCTTTCTATTGACGGGGGCTTGCTGGCCATTGCCGATACGGGCAACCACCGGGTGATTTTAAACAAAATAAATACGCTGGGGCTCGACACCCGCCACGAAGAATGAAGCAGCAATACTTTTGAATATTTTCATAAAATTCACCACTTAAATCAAGTTGAAAAATGCTTGGAAAAGACCCAATCATTAACTCTTAAGCAATATGGAAAACCTCTTTACACTGTTTGTATTTGCGGGAGCCTTAGGCTTTACCCACGCTTTTGAAGGCGATCACCTGGTGGCCATCAGTGCGTTGGTGACCAAACGCGCCAAAACCACCCTGGCACTCAAAGATGGCATTTTTTGGGGACTGGGCCATACCTCTACCATCCTACTCATTGGCCTGATTATCATTGTGGGCAAGGTAGCTTTTCCGGAAGGAAGTTTTGGCTATCTGGAAGCCCTGGTAGGGGTGATGCTGGTGGCTCTGGGCTTGCACCGCTTTTATAAACTCTGGCAGTTTGAGCAAAGTCAGGCCGAATCGCACGTGATTGACCACCGCCATCAGCACCATCTGGCCTATGGCGTAGGGCTCGTGCATGGGTTGGCGGGCAGCGGGGCTATGGTGCTCCTGGTGATGACCGAAATCAAAGAAGCAACGTCCAGTATATTATACCTGCTGATTTTTGGCCTCGGGTCTGTGGTGGGAATGCTGGTGGCCTCCGGCATTTTCAGCTTGCCTTTCTCAAAGGCACTTTCGCTCAATATGCGCATCAAAGCTTTCCTGACCCTGCTTTCGGCCCTGGCCTGCCTGGGCTTTGGGTCCTGGGTATTGTATGAAAACTTAATGGCCTAAGTACCTGCAATTGATTATTTGATAGAAACCTGACAGGTTTAATATGCTGATTATCAGATTTTTGTAAAAAAAAAACCTGTCAGGTTTTAATATAAACTAATTTTGGGCATAGACTTAAGGCCGAATATTTTTGACAAAACTTAGCAATTGTAAACCATGGTGCATTCTTTCTCCTCCGACACCCAGGCATTCCTGCGGTATGTCTTAGATTTTTTTAATATTACGGTCTTACGCGAAGAAGAACGCTTTATCTACTTAGAAAAAGGCTATTGCATTGAGATAGAAAACGACCAACTGTTTAAGCTACTTTCGGAAGGCAGCGTGATTGCGCCTTTTAATGATGTAGAAGAATTGTGCGATTTTATCCGCAGCAGCGACTGATTGTCTCTTCAAGAGAAGCGACCTCCAGCCCGTGTTGCTTTAAGTGTAAGGGTGATATTCATGGAAAAAATCGAAAAAATTGAGCTGTACGGCATTGCCCTGGCGGAGAGCACCTCTCAACCGGGGCGGTATGTCTTGATTTTAGAAGACCAGGCTTCGCAATTACGCTTGCCCATCCTCTTGGGGGCAACAGAAGCCCAGGCCATTGCCATTGCTTTGCAGGGGATAAGGCCGACTCGCCCGCTCACCCACGACCTGCTGGCCAATACCCTCCGGCACTGGCAAATTGCCCTGGATGAGGTACTCATTTATGCCTACGAAGAAAGCTGCTTTTTGACCCGGCTCACGCTCCGAAAGCAAAGCCAAGCCCCAAAATATCTGGAAACAGGGGTAGCCGATGCGCTGGCCCTCTCTTTTCGTTTGGATGCCCCGATACGGGTCGCCGTTTCGGTTCTCGAGAAATGCGGCCTGCCCGTTTCTGCTCCAGTGCCTGCTTCAAATCCCTGGCTACAATATGACCTGCCCACGCTGGAAAATCTCTTGCAAAAATTTCTTGCTGCCGAAGACTACCACAAAGCCCATCTGGTGCGCGAAGCCATTGCCCAAAAGAAAAAATCATAGCTTTTTAAGTCCGGGCTTGGCATGCCAGGGCCACGTGGGGCACAAAGACATCCTCCGCGATTTTTTATTATCTTTGTAAAGTAGATTTTTCAAACCCTCCCCTGATTATGCAAGAAATCAAACTACGCGACGAAAGCCTGAGTGGCAATATTTTGAACGAAATCCTGGTTCAGATTGAATCAGAAAGAACCACTGTGCGCGACCTTATCCAGGCGCGGGTCTATCAGGAAGTAGCCCGCCACAATGCCCACCTTTCGGAATATTTTACGGGCCTGGTGCAGCCTACCGAGGCCGAAGTAAGCCTGAATGGCTACAAGCTCAAAACCCGCCGCACGCTCGATGCCGAACAACAATTTTACATTGCCCTGGAAGCCTTCCAAAACAATGGTTTTTTTATCCTGGTGGACAATCGGCAGGCCGAGCAACTGGACGAAGAAATCCTGCTCAGCGAAGGAACCCGGATTAGTTTTGTGAAACTGACCCCCCTGGTAGGAGGCTGAAAAACCGCCGTAACTCAAAGGCCTTAGACCCAGTCAAAGGCATCGGCATCCAGATGGGCGGGAAACTTTTCGCGATACTGGTGCAGCATCCCGGCTTCCAGGCTGAGTGTCGTGATCTTTTCCTCCGCCCCCAGATGGGCCAGGGCCTGGCCTTTGAAGTCATAAGCCGCCGTTCCCCCGGCATAGGCAATGCCCTTACCATCTTCGCCCACCCGATTGAGCCCCAGGGCATAACTTAGGTTCTCGATGGCCCGGGCGGGCAAAAGGGCCTCCCAGGCCATCTGACGGGCCTGGGGCCAGTTAGCCACATACAAGAGCAGGTCGTAGGCCAGGCCTTGGTTGCGGCTCCAGACCGGAAAACGCAAATCGTAGCAAATCAGGGGACAGATGCGCCAGCCTTTCCAGGTAATGACAAGGCGATGCTGGCCTGGGGTGTAAGTATGGTGCTCTTCGGCCATGCGGAAGAGGTGGCGTTTGTCGTATTGCCAAAAACTGCCATCGGGCTGCATCCAAAGCAAGCGGTTGAAATAAGCCCCATTTTCTGCCACGATATAGCTTCCCGTGAGGGCGGCTCCCGTTTGGGCGGCCATTTGCTTCATCCACTTAAAGGTGTGCAGGTTCATCGGTTCGGCCAGGCGGGGGGCATCCATAGTAAAGCCCGTGGTGAACATCTCAGGCAAGACAATCACATCCAAATTTGGAGGCAGTTGCCAGATTTTCTCTTCCAGCATCGCCCGGTTGGCTTCCGGCTGGTGCCAGTGGAGCGGGGTCTGAATCAGGCCGAGGGCGAGGGTTTCTTTCATCATACAGAGGCCAGGTTTGGTTTTTTCTGAGGGGCTAAATTAAGAAGAAAGCGGCATTGGGCAAGCCCCCCGCCCGCGGATTTCACTTAATGCGGCTTCAATAAATCCTCCAGCGAGCCGGGCAGGTTCGGAAAATCGTACTGAAAGCCCGCCTGCACCATTTTATCGTTGCGCACCCGGCAGCCCCCAGCACCATCTCGGCCATTTCGCCCAGCATCAACCGGAGAGCAAAGGCTGGGACATTGGGCAGGAGCAGGGGCCTTTGCAAGACTCGGGCCGCTTCTTTGGTCATTTGGGCATTGGTAACCGGGTCCGGCCCTACGGCATTGTAAGCCCCGGTGAGGGCCTCGTTTTCCAGGGCATAGACAAACATCCGGGCCAAATCGCGGATATGAATCCAGGCCAGGTATTGCTGCCCTGAGCCCAGGGCGGCCCCGGCCCCGTAGCGAATGGGTTGCACCAGTTTGGGCAATGCGCCCCCTTCGCGGCTCAGCACAATGCCAATGCGGAGCTTCACCACCCGCAAGCCCAGCGCAGCCAGGGTATCCACCTCGGCCTCCCAGGCCTGGGTTACCTGAGCCAGGAAATCAGAACCGGGGGGGGTATTTTCGTCGCACCAAGCCGCCCCCTTATCGCCCCCATAGAAGCCAATGGCCGAGGCGGCCACCAGGGTTTTGACCGAATGCGGGTGGTTTTTCAGGCTTTCGGCCAGGAGGCGTGTAGCGTGTACCCGGCTGTCGAGAATTTCCTTTTTTCGGGCCTCGGTCCAGCGGCTATCGGCCACCCCAGCCCCGGCCAGGTGGATAATGGCACCGGTGCCCGCCAGGGCTTTAGGGTCCAGTTGGCGGCGGGTTGTGTCCCAGGCGAAGTGCTCCACCCCGGCCAGGGTGGCAGCCTGGCGGCTCAGATTGCGCAGGGGGAATTTTTGGCCTTGAGCAGGTCAATAATCTGAGGGCCAATGAGGCCCGTGCCTCCGGTGAGGAGAATGGCTTGCGACATAAAACGATTTGTTTTTTGCTGATACAACTTGCGATGGGCCAAAAGGTTGGCCATAAAAAAAGCCTTCTTCCCATTGGAAAGAAGGCTTTGGTAAAATAAGTAAAAGTGTTGACTATCGCTCCAGGCCATAGCTCAGGCTCAAACCAAAAGTCTGGCCTAACTGATAGAGTTGGTAGATGTACTCGGTGTTATTAAAATCTTGGGTGAATTTATACTTGGCATTGAGCAAATTGCCCGCCGAGAATTTGATTTTGAAATTCCCTAGGGTCTTGCTTACGTTGAAATCCAGCATAGGCCGGGGTTGTTCAAACACATTGGGCGTACCCCCCACACTGACCGCGCTGAGGCGCTCTCCCTGCACATTGAAGCTCAGGTTGGCGGCCCAGCCATTGTCCAGGTTGTTGTAAGAGAGCAAAGCGTTGATAATATAAGGCGACTGACCAAAAAGTGGGCGAGTGGATTCTGCTGCCGGGTCATTTACCCGAATCAAGGCCAACTCACCAGGGGCAATATCCACTTGAGAAGTTAAGACCGTGATATTGGCTCCCACAGAAAGATTTTTAAGTGTAGGGCTTATGAAATCCAATTTTTTGCGAATTTCCAACTCACCGCCAAGCACAAAAGCCTGTTCCACGTTACGAAATTCAAATTGAATAGCCAGATCCGAGGTGGTTGGATTAACCGCCCTTTCAATAGGATCTTGAAAACTCTTATAAAATAGGCTTAATGAGAATATCTCCTCAGTGCGGGGAAATATCTCCCAGCGTAAGTCAATATTATCTACGACCGTACGCTCAAGAAAAGGATTTCCAATCAAGGTAAAGTCGCCCAAGAAGTCAAAGGTGGTGAAACGGGCCAATTCACGGAAAGTAGGACGGGCGATAGTGCGGCCATAACTAGCCCTTAAGTTCATATTTTCTTTGATATTCCAGGTAGTGTTAATGCCCGGAAGGAAGTCATTCCGTTCCAAATCGGCAAACCTCAGCTCGGGGGCAATAAAAGCATCCCTCATTTCCAGGGCAATATCGGTTCGCTCAAAACGAATGCCGGTGCTCACCTTAAATTTAGGAGCCAGACGGAAGTCCGCCATCAAGTACCCTGCTGTTACTTGCTCACTGGCTTCATAACTTCCGAGATTAGGCACAACCCGGGCAAACAAGCCAAAATCATTTAATCCGGGACCTATCCACCCACCAAAATCGAGGAAGACATCCTCAGGCACCCCATTAAATTGCACTAATGACTGAACCCCGGCCCCAAAATCATAGGCTTCTTCCAAAAAATCACGGTCTTTACGTAAAAAGGCCCCCCCATGCGGATTTTGTTATCCGCATTGCTGCCAATGGGAATTTCCAGATTCACTTTGGTATCTAAATTGGTTTCTTCCATTTCCCGCCAATATTGAGCAGGTCTGTCCACATTATTGCTAAACAAATCGTAGAAAATGGTGCCATCGGGTAAAATTTCTAACAGATTGTTAAAAAAGCGAAGATTTGGTTCGTCTTGGGTAGAACGGGTGCCAGAAACCAGCCAATCAAGTTTTATATTTTTGTTTGCGGAGAGTTTATGTTCGCCTAATAACTGCAAGGAAGAAAGTGAACGCTCGGTATAGAAGAAAGAACGGGTTTCAATCCGACGATTCTCATTAATCCCCCCCGCATCAAAAGGGAAAATCCCTTCCTGAAAGCGTGTAACCGATTCCCCGGAGCGGTTGTAAGTAAAATTAAGGCTTACCTTGTTACTCGAGCTGATTTTATAAGATAAGTTGAGCAAGCCTCCCCAAAGCACCGATTCGGCACCCCGCTCATCATTAAATAAATACAATGGGGTGAGGGCCTCTGTACCAGCCACATCGCCCAAGAGGACATATCGCTCTGTACGTCCATTATCATAATACTCATAATTTCGACTATAACTCACTCCCCCGATAAAGCCCAGGGGTTTGCCAAAAAGCTTCTTTTGGTCGCCAATGGAAAAAGAAAAGCTGTGGTTCATAAAAGGCGTACTGGCCTCGGGCGTATAAGTGTGGTTAAAAGAACGGCTTACCCGGTCTAATTGCAACCTCTCCGCATCATTGGCTACGGTAAATCCGGGCACCCCCCCCGCCAGGATTGCCGGGCGGTTACGACTTTCGGGTGCAAAAGCCAGAAAATGGGTGGACCCAAGCTCGTGGTTGATGACCTCATTGTTGAAGCTTGCATTGACATTGTAGCCCAGAGAACCGGAAACCTGCAGGGTAAACTGGTCAGGAAAATCTTTGGTGACAATATTGACAAAACCTCCGGAGAAACTTCCGGGCAATTCAGGTGAAAAGGTTTTGTAGACAATAAGGTTATCAATTAAGTTGGCCGGAAAAAGGTCCATTTGCACGGTGTTTTTGTTCGGGTCCAGACCAGGGATTTCGGCATTGTTCAGGGCCGTTTTGCTGTATCGGTCGCCCAATCCCCGCACATACACATATTTACCTCCCTCTACGGATACCCCAGTTACCCGGCGAATGGCAGCGGCGGCATCAGAATCACCAGTTTTTTGAAATAGTGAGGCCGGTATGCCGTCTAAAACCAGGTTAGATTTTTTCTGTAGGGTAAGCAAAGCGGCTTCATTGTCGCGGATTTGTTTGGCCTCCACTACGATTTCTTCCAGGCCCATGCTTTCGGGCTTCAGGCGGATATTGAGCACGGTATTCCCCCCTGGTGTAACCTCCACATTTTCAATTTTTTGGCTTACATAAGATACATACGAGACCTGAAGAGAGTAAGCCCCCGGGGCCAGGCCGGCAATTTCAAACTTTCCGTCCAAATCTGTGGGGGCCCCAGTCTGAGTGCCCACAATCACGGCGGTTGCTCCGATGAGGGCTTCGCCCGTTTCATCGTCGATGATTTGGCCCCGAATGGTTCCAGTTTGCGCTTGTACACTTAGAGCCCAAAAGATTAGGCTGAATAAGAGTATAATTCTTTTGTTGAAATGTTGCATAAAATTGTATTTTTCCGAATCAAACATGTTTCTTAGCAAAGTGGTGCAAGTATAAAAAAAACGCCTGTACCCCTTAGAGGCACAGGCGTAGAATTAATGATTAATTAATATCAAGGCATCAAACCATAAAAGTCGGTAGCGGTCCAGCCACGCAACCAGTTGGTATCACCAAAAGCACCGATATAATTGGCCATACTATAAGTAAAGCCATTTACGGCAGCACCTGGCAAAGCAGAGCGGGTTTTTGTGAAAGCCAAAGTTCCAGCGGCCGGAAGCGGATTAAAAGCATTGGCGGCAATGCCTTGTACAGGCACAGTGGTCACTGCTTCGTTGTCATTGTCTTCCAACATCGTCTGAAGGGCGGCATTGGTGCTACCTGTAGCGCGAGTAGATACACCAGCAAGCGTGTTGCCAGAGCCAATATTAAAGAAGATGTTGTTTTTGAACAACAAAGCTCCGTCAGCAATACGGTCTTGGCCAGCAGGAGTACCAGCATTGGTGGCATCAATACCAAAGGGGAAGTTGCCAATAATACTATTATGGATAAAAGTGCCACTTCCTTCGGTAAAGAAAATCACGTTATCAGAATTACCTGTGCTGCCCTGGCCAATCAGGGTCATGTTGTAAATTTGAGGTTGTGAGAATATCGACGCTGTAAGGTTTCCACTGTGTGCACCATCCGCTTCAATACCACGGTCAGAGTTAGCAAAACCAGGCTCTTGATAAACCAGCCAGAATTGATTTTGACCACGCCAGCCGAAATCCCAGTCAAAAGCATCATCTTGATTATAAACTGAAGCCAAGTAACGGCTGTTAACAGTACCACCAAACCACTCAAATCCGTCATCGTCAAAAGCGAAAGTTTCAACAAACTCAACAATAGTGCCTGTACCAACGCCACCCATTGTCAAACCATTGATTTCATTGCCAGCCCCGATATTGGTCGCTCCGTGGCGCAGAGAAACATAACGCAAAATCCCGCCATCGTGGGCATCATTTTGGTTGAGTGCTCCACCTGTGGCTACCAACTGTCCATACAAACCACGTGGTTCCTCAGCAGGAATCCCTTCAATATTGGTAACTTGGTTGGCGTGGTTGATGAAAGCATTACCCAAGATAATCAAACCACCCCAAGCGGCACGCGTAGAAATGCTTTGGTCGGCAGGGTCTTCTACATCGTCGGCCAGGTTAGTGAAGATAATGGGGTTAGAAGAAGTTCCCTCCGCAATAAGACGACCACCACGAGCCACAACCAAAGCTGAAGCACCTGCACCTGCGCCAGGCTGACCTTTTACCACTGTGCCCGCTTGGATAGTGAGGGTTTGGCCACTGTTTACGAATACAAAACCACGCAATACATAGATGTTGTCGGCAGTCCAGGTAGTGGTTCCTACGCCAGCTGCGGAGGCAAACACATCCACAATCGGCTTGGCAGATACGGTTACTTGTACGGTGGCTACGGTGGAATTACCAGCCTGGTCTTCTACGGTTACAGTTACAATGTCGTTCACAGCATTTGCAGGGGCATTGTAGGTAACGGTAGCGGCGGTGCTGGTGGTAGTACCGGCAGAAGGCAAACCGCTAATAGTGGCTGCGCCATTGGCCGCTGATACTGTGGCACTGGCAAAGCCTCCCGGGGCCTGAATGTTTACCGGAAAGGTAAGAACTTGGTTGATAGAAGTAGTCTGCGCCGAAGCGGTGATGGTAGGATCTTCTACTACCGTAACTTCATCATCGTCGCCGCAAGAGCTTAAGCCAATGGTCAGACCCAGTAGCATCAGCCATAAGATTTGTAATTTTTTCATAAGAACGTAAAATTTAGTTTGTTTAAAAAACCGACACAAAGCTAGAAAAGCTTAGGGCGTTTTATGGGCTGTTTTAGGTTATATAATCTTTAAAATTGAAAAGAAAGACTTTACAATTTCTTAATAATAAGGCGAAAAAAAATTAACATACAAATAATCTCTATCAGGCAACCCCGCCAATTATTCTTTGTTTTTTCTAATTGAATTGATATTTACATGGCTTAAAGCGTGTTATAGTGCAAAATATTTGCGTTTATTCCTTAACATAAATTTTGCATAAGCAGGGTTTGCACCTCCAAAATAAGCGGAGAGCAGACTTGTTTTTCCCCCTTTCCGACCAAAGCCATTAATTTTGCCGCCTCAAAAAACTTGAAATCATGCAAAAATTATTCAATGTATGTTGGCTTGTGCTGGCCCTGGGGCTGGGACAGTGCGCAACGCCTGAAGTTAAAACGCCAAAACAAGCCCTTTCTAAACGTGACTCGGGCATTGGGTTGATTACCCTAAAGGATGAAGCCCGGAAAAGTGAACGCACTACTTTTGATTTTTACGAAGGCCCGGACTTGAAGAAAAAAAGCAAGGCCTTTGACTTCTCAAAAACCCCCATCACGCCTACTTTACAGCCGGAGTTCTATGCCCCCGAAGCCGATATTTGCTATTTCTTATGTGCAGGCTGGGATCCGGACCGCTATTACGTGATTGTGGACGAGAAGAAAAAAATGCTGTACCTTCCCCGCGATACCACTCGCTACCGCTTTATTCGCTGGGAAGAGTTTTTGCCTAATGTAAAGGTCATTACCCGGCTGGAGGGAAATAATAACACAGCCCGCTTAGAGCCTTTGGAGCGTGCCCCACTTGCCCCTTGGGATGACCTCAGCCAAAACCAATTCAATGTACTGCGTATCAAGGAAAAATGGATGGAGGTGGAAGTGCCGGGCACTAAAAATAAGGGTTGGATAAAATGGGTTACGGATAATCGCTTTTTTATCAATTTTGAGGCCCAAAGAGTGAAGGCTTTGAGCCAACTCAAGGGGTTTGAAGACCCTTCGGCCAAGCCTTACAATAACATCCGTTAGGAACCAAACCATTATGCCTTACTAGAAAAAGCCAATTCCTTTTTGCGAAAAAAAAGGAATTGGTTAAATCCTGAAAACCAAACCTTTAAGATGTATTAGGAAATGCATCTTTAAATCTTTTTTTAAAGGAAGCTTCCGTCCGCCCCACCCGCAATTACAAAAAAATCCTTTTCTTTGTAAAAATTATACTATAGTCCTTTTTTTTGAAAGATGAAGCAAAATGTACTTCAGTGGGCTTTGCTGGGCTTATGGCTAGGCCTTTTTTCTACCGGGCTGCTTGCCCAATCCAAGCCTTCGCCAGACTTTATCCGCGAAAATTACCAGAAATATGAGCACCGTATCCCGATGCGCGACGGGGTTTCACTTTTCACCATTGTCTATGTGCCCAAAGATGCCTCGCCCACCCGGCGCTATCCTATGGTGATGCAGCGCACCTGCTACAGCGTAGAACCTTATGGCCCGGATAAGTATCCCAACCGCCTGGGCCCTTCGCCGCTGATGATGCGCGAAAAATATATTTTTGTCTATCAGGATGTGCGGGGGCGGTATATGTCGGAAGGAACCTGGACCAATATGACCCCACACCAGCCCCAGAAAAAGGGAAAAAAGGAAACCGATGAGTCCTCAGATGCCTATGATACGATTGAATGGCTGCTCAAAAATGTGCCCCACCACAATGGACGCATTGGCCAATGGGGCATTTCTTACCCCGGCTTTTATACGATTGCCAGTGCCTTGTGCAATCATCCGGCCCTAAAGGCGGCCTCGCCCCAGGCTCCGGTAGGCGATTTTTTCTTTGATGATTTTCACCACAACGGGGCTTTTACCCTGCAATATTTCCTGACGTACCCGCTTTTTGGCATCCAGACCCCCGGCCCGACTCCCGAAGACTGGTGGGCCCCAAAAATGGTAGCCCAGCCCGGCAGCCGCGATGGCTACAAGTTTTATCTGGAACTGGGACCACTCAAAAATGCCCAAAAATACTACGCCGATAATTTTTTCTGGCAAGAAACCATTGCCCATCCCAACTACGATGTATTTTGGCAAAACGCAGCATTATCCCGCATCTCAAAAATGTGAAACCGGCCATCCTGACGGTGGGGGGCTGGTTTGATGCCGAAGATATGTATGGCCCCCTGAGCATCTACAAAACTTTGGAAAAGAATAATCCGGGACGGTTCAATGTCCTGACGATGGGGCCTTTTGGGCACGGGCGCTGGTCGCGCGAAACCGGACCTACCCTGCACGGCGATATTTACTTTGGCGATAGCCTGGCTACTTTTTATCAAAGGGAAATTGAAGCCAAATTTTTCCGGCATTTTCTTAAAGAGTCAGGCGATGGACGAGTGGATTTGCCCGAGGCGTATATGTTTGATACGGGCAAAAAGGTGTATCTGCCCTTTGCCCAATGGCCGCCCGCCAAAGCAAAAACCCAGAAACTTTATTTCCAACCCGAAGGCCGCCTCAGTTTTGAACCCCCAAGCACAGGTGCCCCCTATTCCGAATATCTTAGCGATCCGCATCGCCCGGTTCCCTCCAGCGAGATAGAAGCCGAAATGTCGGGCTTTACACCCTTTTGTATATGTCCGAAGACCAGCGCTTTGCCTCTTCGCGCCCGGATGTGCTGGTGTTTCAGACGGAAGTACTGAGCGAAGACCTGTGCCTGAGCGGGGAGATTGCTGTCCACCTGCAAATCAGCACCACCGGAACGGATGCCGACTTTTTTGTGAAGCTCATTGATGTCTATCCTGATACGGCCCAAAACCACCCCCATCAGCCCAACCGTCGGGTACTGATGAGTGGCTATGAGCAAATGGTGCGGAGTGAAATCATGCGGGCGCGCTTTCGCAACAGCTTCGAGAAACCGGAACCGCTTGTGCCCAACCAGGTTACGATGATTCGCTTCCAATTGCAGGATGTGCTCCATACCTTTAAAAAGGGACATCGGCTGATGATACACGTGCAGAGTACGGCCTTTCCGCTCTTTGACCGCAATCCTCAAAAATTTGTGCCCAATATATTTGAGGCCAATGCCGAAGATTTTATCAAAGCGACCCACCGTTTGTATCATAGCCCGGGCGAGGCCAGCTTCATGGAAATATTGCGCCTGGAATGAAGGGAGTGGTGAGGGCTTTTTTCATCAAGAAAGGCTTCGTGGCCATCACGCGGCCTTTTTTTAGGTAAAAGAAAGCCGCCTTTGGCTATATCCGCCCTGAATGTAGAGGCCGGGGTTATCGGCATGAACCGTCTTTTTGCTATCACTCTTCAAAAGTAACGCGCATCACCGCAGGCTCACTTTCATTATGGAGCCGGTCCACGGCCGTAATGAGGTACACCCGGCTTTTGGCGGGCAAGGGTGGGATTTTATCCGTAAACTGGGTATTTTTCTGGATAGACACGATACATTCAGGCTTCTGAAGATGGTCATCCTGCCCTTCTTCCAGGCGATAAACCACATAATAGCTGGCTGTTTGGCCATCTGAGGCCGGGGCGGGTGCTTCCCAGCGCAGTTGCAGGTGGCGTGGGGTGCGGAGCTTACGCAGGCGGGCCGGGGCTGGGGGCGGAATCGCGTCTTTCCAGGGCATAGGGGGAATAAGGGCCGGATAAGAATAAAAGCGTCGATGCAGGGTATCGCTCAGCGCCCGGGGGTTTTCCATCAGAAAGCGGGCTCGGAAAAAGATGCTGCCGTGGATGGCCTGGCTTTGCCGGTTGAGGGCTAGCTGGTCGGGCAGTTCGGCCAGGCGAAACCAGCGTTGGTCGTCGTCATTATTCACCTTATAATAAGCCTGCCCGATGTAGAGATGCTTGCCAAAGCTGTTACGGCTCCACCACTGCACCAGGGTTTCATAATCGGCGCGGGGATGGCCTATGCTCCAATACAATTGAGGGGCTACGTAATCAATCCAGCCTTTTTCGAGCCATTTGCGCACATCGGCAGAGAGATAATCATAGCTGGCCTGTCCCACCTGGGTTGCCGAGCCGAGGGGGTCGTCCTGGCGGTTGCGCCATACCCCAATCGGGCTTACCCCAAATTTGACGTGGGGTTTCACGGCTTGCAGGCTGTCGTGCACCATTTGCACCAGCAAGTCAACGTTGTGTCGCCGCCAGGCGGCTTTGTCGCCAAACCCGGCCCCATACTGGCGGTAAGTGCGTTCATCCGGAAATTCCTCTTTCCAGATTTTATAAGGATAAAAGTAATCGTCAAACTGCAAGCCGTCGATATCATAGCGACGCACCACATCCATCATCACCCGCAGGATGTGGGCTCGCACCTCAGGCCGGCCCGGGTCCAGTTGTTGGTGTTTGCCATAGGTCAGCACCCAGTCGGGATGTTGGCGAAGCAGGGGCTGGGCCGAAACATCATTGACCTCTTTGTTATACACTACCCGGTAAGGATTGAACCAGGCATGTAACTCCATATTGCGGCGATGGCATTCTTCTACCAAAAAAGCCAGTGGGTCATAGAAGGGCTGCGGGGCCTGCCCTTGCCGGCCCATGAGCCACTCCGACCAGGGTTCTATTTTGCTGTGGTAAAAGGCATCGGCACTGGGGCGCACCTGAAAAATGACCGCATTCATTCCCCTGGCCTGGTGAAAATCCAAAATCGCCCGGAGCTCTTCTTTTTGCATCTCGGTGCTCAGGCCCGGCTGGGAAGGGAAGTCTTTATTGTCGAGCGTTACAATCCAGAAAGCCCGAAATTCTCGCTTGGGCAAAACCACCCGTCCCGTTCGCAGGGGGGCGTTTTGGGCTTCCTGACAAGCCGAGAGAGGGAAAAAAAGCCAGACAAACAGATAAATTAATAAATGGGTCATGCCAAAAGCCATTGGGCTTTGTTTTAGAGAATACAAAGATATTCAGGGACTTGTAATTCTAAAAAAAGAACTTTGCCCCATAATTAGAAATTTTGCCCTAAATTGGACGGTATGAAACTGCCTTTGTGTTTTTATGAGCGCCCTAATGTAGTGCAAATAAGCCGGGAATTATTGGGTAAATACTTGTTTACCCACCTGGATGGGGTACAATGCGGGGGGGCTATTGTCGAAACCGAAGCCTATGCCGGGCGGGTAGATAAGGCCTGCCATGCGCACCTAAACCGCCGCACCCGCCGCACGGAGGTCATGTTTGGCCCTGGGGGTCGGGCTTATGTCTATCTTTGCTATGGGGTGCATGCTTTATTTAACATTGTAACCAATGAGCCGGGCGAAGCGGATGCGGTTTTGGTGCGGGCCATTGAACCTACGCTGGGCCTGGAAGCCATGTGTGCCCGTCGGCAAATGGCCAAGGTGGCTTACCGCCTCACGGCTGGCCCGGGCGTGATGAGCCAAGCCCTGGGCATTGGCACACAACACAACCAAACCGACCTTCAGAGCGACCTTATCTGGATAGAAGACCGGGGAATGGTCCTCGGCCCCGAAGAAATAGTGGCCAGTCCACGTATCGGGATTGACTATGCCCAGGAAGATGCCCTCTTGCCCTGGCGTTTTCGCATTCGGGACAATCCCTGGTGCAGTCCGGCCCGCTAAACCCCAAAGATTATTGTATGGAAGCATTTTGGAATTTTGCCTACCAAAGGCGCTACGAAATATTTTCGCAAACCCTCCAGCATCTCTACCTGACCACCATTGCCCTGCTACTGGCCGTGGCTTTGGGGCTGGCCATTGGCGTTTTGTTGTCGCGCTATCGTCGCTGGTCGGCGGGGGTTTTGGGTCTTTTGGGAGTTATTCAGACCATTCCCAGCCTGGCTTTGTTGGGTTTTATGCTGCCATTGCTGGGCATTGGGGCCTTGCCCGCCATCATTGCTTTGTTTTTATATGCCTTGCTGCCCATTGTGCGCAATACTTTTACGGGCATTGTAGAGGTAGAACCCAGTGTGATAGAGGCGGCCCGGGGCATGGGCATGTCTTATCGGCAGGTCTTGCAGCAGGTGGAAATCCCCCTGGCCTTGCCTATCATTTTGCGGGCATTCGCACGGCGGTGGTCATCAATGTAGGCATTGCCACGCTTTGTGCCCTGATTGCGGCGGGCGGCCTGGGTGAGTTTATCTTTCGGGGCATTGCGCTCAACAATGCCCACATGACCCTGGCGGGGGCCATTCCGGCAGCCCTCCTGGCCTTGGCCTTAGACAGCTTGCTGGGCCTGATGCAACGCTTCATTTATCAGCTTTGGCGACCCCTGCTCGGCCTTTCGGTGCTGGGGCTACTTGTTTTTTTTGGCCAACTGGCAAGGGGATACCTGACAGAGCGACAAACCCTCGTGGCAGGTTTTGATGCCGAATTTAAAGAGCGGGCCGATGGCTATCCCAATTTGCAAAAAGTGTATGGCTTGCAGTTTGACAAAACCCGCGACCTGGATGCTGGACTGATGTACCTGGCCTTGCGCAATGGGCAGGTAGATGTCATTAGCGGCTATGCCACCGAAGGCAAGATAGACGCTTTCCGGCTCAAGGTGCTCAAAGACGACCGAAAGTGCTTTCCCCCTTATGAAGTGGCCCCGGTGGTCAATGCCCGGGTCTTGCAAAAATACCCCTACCTGGAAGACGTGCTGCAAAAGCTGGCGGGCAAAATTAGTGATGTCCAAATGCGCCGCCTTAATTATGAAGTAGATGAAAATCAAAGGCCTACCCGCGAGGTGGCCCGCGCGTTTTTACAAAACCTGGGGCTGAAAACCGAAACCACC
Organism: Microscillaceae bacterium; assembly: GCA_012031215.1. Taxonomy (GTDB): domain Bacteria; phylum Bacteroidota; class Bacteroidia; order Cytophagales; family Microscillaceae; genus JAAUUB01. Next base: position 26,003 of record JAAUUB010000043.1, read on the forward strand.
CGCAGTGGGAAACCGGATATTTTGATTGGGGGAAAGAAATTTACGGAACAATACATCCTGCTGGAAATTTTCAAACTGCTGATAGAAAACTATAGCCCCCTCACCGTGCAAATAAAGGCTGGGCTGGGGGGGACACAAATTTGCCACGAGGCCGTGCGCAAAGGCGAAATTGCGCTTTATCCTGAATATACCGGAACAGCACTGTTGGTGATTTTAAAACCCGAGGCCAGGGTGCTGGCAAAGCTGGGCAGCGAAAAGGCCGTCTATGAATTTGTCAAGAAAGAATCGGCCCGGCAATACGGCCTCACCTGGCTCGAGCCCCTTGGTTTCAATAATACCTATGCCCTGATGATGCGCCAGGCACAGGCCGAAAAACACCAAATAGAAACCATTAGTGATTTGCGGGCATTTATAGAAAATATGAAATAGCGGGCTTCTTACTTACTGGAC
>JAAUUB010000263.1 GCA_012031215.1 Microscillaceae bacterium
GGTTTTTACCAATATCACCCACGACCACCTTGATTTTCACCAGACTTTTGACAATTATATCCGCGCGAAAAAAAAGCTTTTTGATGAATTGCCCCGCTCCGCTTTTGCTTTGGTAAATATTGACGATAAGCGGGGCCGCGTGATGCTTCAAAATTGTGCGGCCTATACTCAAAAAACCTTCGCCCTGAAAAACCTGGCTGACTTTAAAGCCCGCTTGCTTGAAAATACTTTGCAAGGACTGCTGCTAGAGCTTGAAAATCAGGAAGTTTGGTTTAGGCTCATTGGCGAATTCAATGCTTATAACTTACTGGGAGTCTTTGGCGCGGCTTGCCTCTTGGGCGAACCGGCTCCGGAGGTACTGACCATATTATCCGGTTTGCCTGCGGCACCGGGCCGCTTCGAGCAGGTAGTCTCGCCTAAGGGCATCATCGGGATTGTGGATTATGCCCACACGCCCGATGCCCTGGAAAATGTGCTGCAAACCATTGTGGATTTGCGCCAGGCTGGGCAAAAGATTATCACGGTGGTAGGCTGTGGTGGCGACCGCGACAAAAGCAAACGGCCTCTAATGGCCCGTATGGCCTGCCAATACAGCGATAGGATTATTTTGACCTCCGATAATCCGCGCACTGAAAACCCCCAGGAGATTCTGGACCAAATGTGGGCGGGCCTTTCGCCCGAGGCACGCGCCCGCGCCGAAATGATTGTGCAGCGGGAAGCGGCCATCCAAAAGGCCTGCCAAATGGCTCAGACCCGCGACATTGTGCTGGTAGCGGGCAAGGGGCACGAAAGCTATCAGGAAATCAAAGGCCAACGCTTTGATTTTGACGACCGAAAGATACTGGCCCGCTATTTTGCTTTGTCTTCCTAATCTCAAAATACTCCCAAGTACCACAAAATGCTGTATTACTTTTTTACCTATCTCGACAAAAATTTTGACTTTCCCGGTGCGGGTGTTTTCCAATACATTTCTTTCCGGGCAGGTATGGCGCTGCTGGTTTCCTTGCTCATTGGTGCCATTTATGGGCGAAGGCTCATCAATTTGCTCAAAAAATTTCAGGTACGCGAAAAAAGCCGAGAACTGGGCCTGCCCGGAGAGGAACTCAAACAAGGAACGCCTACAATGGGCGGCCTTATCATTCTGGCCTCGCTGGTGATTCCAGTGGTGCTTTTTGCCCGCCTCGACAATGTCTATATTATTTTGCTCTTGATGGCTGCCCTTTGGCTGAGCTTTATTGGCTTTCTGGACGACTACACCAAACTCATCAAAAAAAAACAAAACTGGCTGGTGGGCGACCGGGGCATCCGGGGTAAATACAAGGTCTTCGGCCAAATTGGCCTAGGGCTGGTTGTAGGGCTTACTCTGTATTTTAGTCCCAATGTCTTGGTGCGGGAATACCAAAACCCGACTACCGGGCAGTATGAAAGCATTGTAAGAAGCAGCCAATCGCCTTCGCGCGATGTGAAGGCCACTACTTCTACTATTCCCTTTCTCAAAAACAATGAATTCAATTACCGCTTTTTTGGGAATTGGGGCTTTATAGACCTCACCTGGCTTTTATATGTACTGGTGGCCATTTTTGTTATCACGGCGGTTTCCAATGGGGTCAACATCACGGACGGGCTGGACGGATTGGCCGGAGGCACAAGCGCGATTGTCAGTGTAACCCTAGCGCTGCTGGCCTATGTATCGGGCAACGTGATTTTTGCCCAATACCTCAACATTATGTATATTCCTTATTCGGGCGAGCTGGTGATTTTTTGCACGGCCCTTACGGGAGCCTGCATTGGCTTTTTATGGTATAACTCCTATCCGGCCCAAATCTTTATGGGTGATACGGGCAGCCTGATGCTGGGGGGAGTCATTGCGGTGCTGGCCTTTTCGCTGCGCAAGGAATTGCTGATTCCTATCCTTTGCGGTATATTTTTAATAGAAAACCTTTCGGTCATCATCCAGGTCAGTTATTTTAAATATACCAAACGAAAGTTTGGCGAAGGCCGGCGGATTTTTAAAATGTCTCCTTTGCACCATCACTACCAAAAACTGGGCTATCACGAAGCCAAGATTGTCAGCCGATTTTGGATTGTAGGCATTATGCTGGCCATTTTGACCTTAGTTACGCTCAAACTTCGCTAATACCAACCTGCACCTTTCCGGGTAGAAGAAGTGCAGGTTGGCTTTTCAGGAAATTTGTGTGTAACCGAAAAAGGGAAGCCCCGAAGGGGCTTATTTGCTGCTTGTAGAGATATTGGATGTTTCCCCAATGAATACTTTCAAAAATACGCACTTGCGCCGGGGTGAGTAGTACTTTTGCAACCTTGTGAAAGTTTGGAAATGTAATAAAAATTACAGGTTGAAGCCGAAATAAATATAAAACATTGGTAATCAATGATATGATTGGGAAGCCTGACTAAAACTTTTTTTTAAAAAAATAGTTTTTAGCCCCAAGACGAAGGTTTTTTTGGCTAAAAATCACGTTTTTTTTCAGGGGAAAATGCGGCCAGGTTCAGAATCCACTGCCTACCAGACGAAAGCCACACCATTCGCGGGGGGCAGGTACAAATTGCTTTGCATCAGGGCTTGCTTGGCCCGGTGTAAGGCATCCGAAACGTCAGTATTGTCCGCAAAGATGTATTCATAAAAGAGTGTCATCAATTTCCGGGTATTTTCATCATTGACCACCCAGAGCGAATAGACGACGTTTTGCGCCCCGGCCTGAAGAAAGGCCCGGGCCAGGGTAAAATCCCCCTCACCGTGATACCAAAACCCCGAACCAGATTCGCAGCTACTCAGCACTATCAGTTCATTGTCGAGCTTCCAGCTAAAAATTTCACCCATCAAAAGCGAAGTTTCTTTGGATACTGGCGTGGCACTCGTCTTAAAAAGTAGGCGGGCTTCGGCTTGCCGGGTTTGGCCCTGGCTATGCCCGGCAAAGTGCACCCAGCGATACTGGCGGCAGGCTGCCTCAAACTGGGCCTTACTAGCCGCTTCGGCAAAATGGCCAAAGGCTGGAATGTTATTATCTTGGCACATCTGCGTGATATAAGCAATCTCAAGCCCGGTGCCAGGCAATCTTTGGTCATTTTCGCTCCGGGTTTCGCTGGAAAGCGACTCTAACTCGGCAAAAGGAGCAAAACCCGCAAAGGAGGGGGGCAAAACGCTTGTTTTCTGCCGCCCCTGCCACCAAAGCGAAGCCGAATATTGGTAAGCAATGGGAAAATGCTGCTCAAAATAATCCAGCTTCCCAAATAGATTTTCTTCCACTACCTCTGCCGAGGGCATCTGTCTTAAGGTAGCTTCAAGGGGTGTAAAATTCAGATTCTGATCCGGGATTAAAATAATCTCCGAATCAGCAGAGAGATATTTTTCTATCGGGGCCAGAAATATTTCATACACCCGGTGGGCCGCCGGTGCCAATCGGCTCACTTGGCTTCCCCGCTGCAAAGCCAGATAATAAGTGTGCAATACCCGATTAATTTCGGTACTTGGCTGGTCGGAGAGGCGCACCAAGTCGGTCTTCTTAGCGGTAATGACCAGGACATAGCTTGCTTTTTTTCCGATGAAATAAGCAAGCATTACTTGATTTTTTGTCAATGCCGCCTGCACCTGGGGCAAAGGAAGGAGTGAAGCGGTATAGCGCCACTGATAATAAAGCGGGTATTGCTGCGCAAGGCGCTGCTGAAGTGCCTCCCATTCCTGTTGGGCATAGTGCAAACCCTTTTGATTTATTTGGTCAAGCTCTGTTTTTAGTTGAAAATCCAGGAGGCGGGCTTCCAATTGTTTTTCCTTTTGCCGGAGGGTGTCCGGCAAACCTGCCTTCCGGGCGGCTTCATCCCGCGTCTGTGTTTCCAGCAAAAGCACGGCCTTTCCGCGCTCCAGGGCGCGAAAAGCCCCCTGCACATATTCCTCGGCGTACGGGCCGGATCTCAGATATGCTTCATAAATGCCCAGTTGTTGTTCGGCGCATCGGATGCGGTAATGGCTCCACAGCCATCGGTCAAGCGGAAAAAATCGGGCGATTCGGCCTTCACCAGTAAGCTATCCAAGCGAAGCGCCCCTTCCTCGGCCTGGCCCAGCCAAAACAGGGCTTGCTGAGGCATTTTCTGGGCCAGGGCCTGGCAAACCCCCATGCGGCCCTCCATATCGGCAAAATAAGCTTTAAAGTAAACCAGGGCTTCCTCAGGCATATCTTCAATCTGTGCCTGTGATAAAGGATTATTCGCCAGGTTCTGGTCGTATTGGGCCAGGGCTTCTTCGTATTGCTCTTGTTGCAGTAAGATTTGGGCGATTTTGTTGTGGAGAATAATCTGTCTTTTCAGATGAAAATGAGACAAGGGTTTCAACAAGTTAAGCCCTTTATGATAGGCCTCGAGCGCTGCCCCTAATTCCCCCCGATGCTGAAAGTAATCTCCGCGCGCTTCAAAGTAGTCAGCGTGTAAACCCGGGTGATTGGCCCAATCCAGCCGGGGGTATAATTCTTCGGCTTTCTTGATAGCTGCGACCCAAAGGCCTTCCCTCTTGCGCACATTTGCGTGAAAAATTTGCTTTTCATAAATGTCCCAGAGCCAAAAATTAGGTAAATTAAACCTTAAAGCCAATTGCTCTGCCTCTTCCAAATACCCCCAGGTGTCTTCGGACTGGTTGGTCAAGGTGCCCAGACAGCAAAGTACATTAATTCTAGACCGGACATTGCCCGCTTGCGCCTCCCCGATCATTTCCAGCGCTTTTAGATAAAGTAAATAGGCTTCTCCCTCCCGGAATTGACGGTCTAGCAGGATGGCCAGGTTATTCAACAATGCCCCCAAGTGCAGGGTATCTCCCAGCGCTTCGTATAAAGTCCTGGCTCTATTATACAAAGCTTCGGCTTCTTTTATCTGATTTTGTTCCTTAAAGATGTTCCCCAAATTATGGGCCAGATACGCTTCAAAAGCAGTTTCTTTCTCCAGTTGGGCCATTTGCAGGGCTTCCTGCCCAATTTGAATGCCTTCTTCTAAATCCAAAAGAAAGAATTTCACGTTGAGCCAGTTGACATAGACCACATAAAGCCCTCTTTTCACTTTCGGAGACATCGGCAAGCGTTTAAAAGCAAGTTGTGCGGCTCGCCACAGCTTATCTGCTTGTTTCAAATCTTCCAGTTCATATTGAAAAAAAATGGCCTTTTCTCCCAGCAGTGAGGCCTCCAGCCAAGCATAGCGTATGCGAAGTGTATCTGGCAATTGGGTAGTATCCAGGGCATTTAAACGTTGAAAAGCGGTATCCAGCAAGGCTTCATCTTCTCCTGGGGCCAGGTAAGGAAATTGCCGCGAAATAAATCGGGCGCGGTGAAACAGCATTTCGGTCTCTAAAAATGCCCGGTGGGCGCCTGTATAAAGCTGGAAGTCTTGCTCTAGTGCTTTTAATTTTTGCCAAGCTTCTGGAGTGCTCCGATTTTTGTTAAAAAAAGCGTAATGTTCGTCCAGTTTATGCAGCCATTCATTAGGCCCTCCCTCCTCTTGGGCAATAGTAAAGAGGGACAAA
>JAAUUB010000044.1 GCA_012031215.1 Microscillaceae bacterium
TTTTATTTCTTAAATAATTTGGATTGTCTTTATTGCCTAATATTTCTGAATAAGAAAAAGGAACGATAACCCTTGCTTCTTCATTGTTTTTTAGTATTGAGTTTAACTTGGCTTCAATATCATCATCTTTGCTAATAATGATACTACAAATTTCTTCAAGTCGCAATTCTTGAACATCCAAATAATCAATAGCATCTATTGAACGAGGTTCAAAAGTACGATAAGAACTAAACGCTACGACAATCTCTCTATTGATATTAAAGGCATTTTTAATCCAATCGGAAGGTTTCATCAAAATAACCTTATAGCGGCTTGCCTCTGTAATCTTAACATATTCTGTTCGTGTTACATACCAATCTCTTGTCGCGAGATAGGCAATAATATCTTGTTCTTCTGGTGTGAAGAAACTAATATCTGTTTTAGGGCTTATTCCTGCTAAAAATTCCATAATGTTGTTTTATTATTGTTTCTAAAATGGCTTCCAACGTTCCCACACTCAGCGTCGTGTGGGATTTCGGAGCACAAAACTGCCAACTCAGCACTAAAGCCCAATTGGAAAATTGAACTTGAATGTAAGTACGTCACCCTGCATGACGCCAAACGGATATCATGAAACGTTGTGCTCTGTCTATTCAGATCTTTCATAGCTTAAAAACAAATATTCTGTTATCGTTTTAGCGAGGTTCACAGTCAAAATGGAGTGTCTTTCGTCAATCTTATAAGTTGCTTTTGAAGGTGCTGAACCGTGAGAGTCGCTAAATGTATTTCTCAGTCCCGATACTCCATTAATGATACTGAATACGCCTGAAAGTATTTGTTTTAGATTATCATCTACATAGTCTCCTGGTGACATTTTTAAAAGGGAAGCAACGCTTTTGTAAAGCTTAATTAGGTTTCCATCATAGTTGTGTTTTTGCTTTGTTTTGGATTCAAGTATAAATAAGCAAAATTGACTCTATTAATGTTCTTGCGTTTGTTACAGCACCGTCAAAGTCCTTTTTCAGCAATTTTTGAATTACACTTTTTGATTTGTTCGTGAATATATTCAAAGGAGATTCTGTCAAGTTCTTTGGTCTCTACAAGCTCGGCAACATCAATGTCAAAGTCTGGGTAGTAAATTATTTCTGTTATTTCAGGCTCGCTGTCTCGAGGCGGATAAACTAAAAGTAATGCTTGAAAAATTACGTCCTTATCTTTCTCTAATAGGTTGTCCAGTTTTTTTTGAATACTTGGATGCGATTTGATGTGGAATTTGCTTAGTCTCGAGTACGAACGACTACCGAATGTGCTTGATTCGTCCAGAAAAGACACAGAATGTCTTAGCAAGTCTGCTAAGTCCTGTCGTCCTTTGTAGGTCAAAACTTTTCTTAATTTTTTAATGTCTGCGTCTTCCATATAATGTTGCATAATATGTAACTATACGAACTTCAGTTCGCATTTTCAGATTCCATCCGCCTATCCAAGAAACTTTGCCCCCTTGCCGGCAAAGTCTGCTTGCTTATGTGCGCAAAGCTTAATGCCTGATACCAAATGTACGTCGGGAAAATAAATTATCCAAACCCTTTGCGCCCATTTTCGCCCGCCTTTTCCTGCCGAGTGGTTTCGCTTTCCGGCAAGGGGCCAAAAGTGCGTGATTGGGGTTGACCCGCAGCCTGGTCGCTTTGAATGCGCATTGTTTGCATAAGAAAAGCATTAGGCCGCGTTTTGTTATGCAAGCCTTTGTTTTGTGGCTTTGAATAACTATTGTTTGCATAAAGAAAAGTATTATGCTGCATTTTGTTATGCAAGCCTTTGTTTTGTAGCTTTGAATAACTATTGTTTGCATAAGAAAATAATTATGCAGACCTTGCTTAGCCAAACCCAATTAGAGATACCAAGCAATGAAGAAGAAGCTTTTCAAATCTTTGGGGCTTTCGGTAAGGGCTTTTGCCGATTTGCTCCTGCTCCCCGAACAGACGGTACACTCTTGGCTGAATCGCGCCCGCATCATTCCGGCGCGATATGCTGCTTATTTTGGCGCATTAGAGCGCTATGCTTCGGAACGCGAGGCCGAAGCCCCGGCCCAGACGGGCCGACAGTGGGCCACCGAAGACCAGGCCCGCTTTGGCGCGCAAAAAACCGCCGCCCTCAAAAAATGCCGGGTCGCCCTCGCCCGCTACGAACGCAAGCTGGCCAAACTACAGGAAAGAGAAGCCAAGCTGTGCGCCCAAGGGCATCTGGCCGAAAGCCTTGCCCGCTATCTGCCGCCTGCGCTCCGCGAGGAGGCCCACACCCAGGACTGGCTTTCGCTTCTGGGGCGAAGGGCAAAGTTTGAATACAGTGATGTGCGCCAAGCCATTCAGAAGTGTGCGCAAACATTGGCGGGGCTCCGGGCCGAAGCCCGCTATTGGGAAAGTCAAGCCGACCCACCGACTTCTTAGCGGTTTTTCTGCCTGCTGCGAGGTCCTCCGGGCCGGACTAGACTTGGCATTTTCTCAGACCACAATGGGCAGGGCCTCGAGGTAGGCCAGGGTGGTGAAGTACGCCCCGAGGCTTCCCAAGGCGAACAAAAGCCAGAGCAGGATTTTTTTGATGCCCAGGGACTCGACAATTAAAGCTACGGCACCAAACACGAGGCACAGATTGAGCAGCAGGGCGCCTTTGTCAAAATTATCGCCCGCTTTGCCCAGTACCTCGGCCTTTTGTTGGTATTCTTTTACCCCCTTGATTTTGCCCATTTCGCCTTCCAGGTCCTGGGCCCAGTTTTGGGGCCCTACGGTGGCCGAACCCAGCAGGATTTCGGTTTTTTCCTTTTTGTAGCGTTTGATTTCCTGGTTGAGGTTCAAGATAACGCTGTCAAGCACGAGGCTGCGCTCGGCGGGCAGCAATTCTGAAACTACAAAACCGCGCAACATATCGCGTTGGTTTTCGGCCAAAATCTGCTTGGTGCTTTTGGCCTGATACCAGGCGGCCATTTGGCTTTCTTTGTTGTGGCAAATCATTTCGTCGTCGCCGTATTTGCCCCCATACAGGCCATTGACGGCGGCCACAGCAGCAAAAAGGGTAATGACGAGGGCAATTTTGAGCTCAAGCCTTTTTTTCTTGTCGGACAGGGCGGGCTTATTTTCGGTTCTTTCCGGCGCTTTGTCTAAGTACATAGCAAACGAAGGGTTAAGGGTTTCGTTTTGGGGGCGATGAAGCCCTCCATTTGCTATCTGAGAGGCCGGAAAGAAAAAATGTTACGCCCGATTAAGATGCAAGGGGGGCTGGTTCTTCGGAAGAAGCAAGCGACTCATAGGCAAAGACATCCAGGAAATTGCTTTGCACGATGCTGGGCACTTCGTAGGGCACAATCATAGTGCTGAGGGCTTGCTCCAGGCGTTCAAAAGCTTCTTTGATGTTGTGGGCCGAAACCAGCATGTGCTTGGTTACCTTTTTTCTTTGTCGGTGCGGGGGTCCAGGTCCGAATAGGTGATTTTGCACTTATAGAGCCGGTTGGTATCGTCAAAGTAAAAAATATCCTCATAAGGGCTGCGGCTGATGTCGGCTACGGTAAATTCTCCTCCGGGGATGATTTGGGCCATTTCTTTATAAATCCGGGCTTCGGCATCTGAAAAAGAGACGGCATCAACCAGGTAAGGCTCTACCACTTGTTTGGCATTGCCTTGTTCATCTATGCGGAGGTATTTTACTTTACAAACAAACCAGGTGGTCATAAATGGGGTGCTTTAATGTTTATTTAGTTGGCAAAGCTAAGGCTTTTCGTTAAAAAATAAACCAAAGCCCGCAAGAAATTTTCCGGGCTTTGGTCTTGGATGGCGGAGCGAGGGTGCTCAGTCAAATTTTGAATATTCGGAGCGGATGCAACTATATTGCTCAATCAGGAAATTGTCCATTTCATCGGCTTTTTGGGCAAAGAGGGCAATATTTTGCTGGATTTCTTCCTTGCGGCTGGTTTGCAAATCGCTCAGGTGCTGACGATACGACATATAAATCCGGCCCTGAAAAATTCCAAAGCTAAAAGGTGGCTGGGGATTGCTGAGGATATAGCGATAGACGGCTTCCAAATCAGATTTAGGCAGGTTGACAAGGGGGCTGGTGGTGTAGAGGTAGTCTTTGTTATAGACAAAAATCCGCACCATAGAGCTGCCCTGGTGAAACTCCCAGTAGTCGAAGCCATTGCGGGCGATGACAGGGTCTATGCCCAGGCCCTGCAGGGCGGTTTCTACGAAGATGGCCAGGGGGGTGAGGCTGGGTTCATCAAAAAGGGTTTCCTGGTCAATTGCGGCACCGCAGTTAAAGCAATACTCTGTTTTTTCAAAAAGGAGGCTGCCGCAGGAAGGGCATTTAACCGAAAACTGCATCTCCACGTTTTCGGCAAAAGATTCCAGGTCGTGCATCAGGTCTTCTACCGGAATGGCAAAACCTACATTATCGGCATTGGTAAATTTGCTGGTGGTTACGCCTATCACTTCGCCGCGCAGGTTTACGAGGGGCCCGCCGCTATTGCCGGGGTTTACGGCGGCATCGGTTTGGATATAGTAGCGGCCATCCATTTGCTGCTTCACGGCCGAGACAATGCCATCCGTAACGGTGAAAGGCATGCCATAGGGATAGCCGAGCACTGCCACCCGGTCCATGTTTTGGAGCGTGCCCGCAGGCTGGACATACATTTCGGGCAAATGGTCAAGCGATTTGGAAGGTAGTAAGAAGGCCAAATCCACGATAGGGTTGAGAAAAACGACCTTGGCCGTGATGCGGGCCTTGTCCTGGGTCTCGATAGAAACCACCTTATGGCCAGAGACCACGTGGTTATTGGTTACGACAATGCCCTGTTGTTTTAAGAAAAACCCACTTCCGGAGCCGGAAGCCGTGCCAATCTTGACCACGCAAGGAATAATTCTTTGAATATCTTCCATTTTCTTTTGGTTTTGCAGGATTTAAATATCGCGGATGCCGTAGCGATTGACGCCTTTCTGGCTTTGGCCCATAATTTTTTCGTAGTGCTCCCAGAGGGTCTGGGCGGCGGGGTTCCATTCCTTGCCCGAGGCTGCCAGGAGGGCATCGGTTACCATTCGGTGGCTGGTTTGGGGGATGATGTAGTAGTACATCAGCCCATACAACCCGGTGAGCATCGTGAGCGAAGCCCCCCACGTGGTCGCGTTTTTCCATTTCACCCTTGGCCGTATTGTGGCTTTTGCTGAGGTAGTTTTGCAGGCCCGCCACATCAAAAGTAGGCTTTTCGGAGATAAACTGCTTGGAATGATACATCGATTCGGCAAACTTTTCCTTTTCCAGCTTAAGCAGTTTTTCGGCGGCTTTACGGCCCCGCAGTATTTTTTCGTTGAAGGGCGTACTGGAATTGAGGTCTTTCACGGCTTTTTCGAGCTCAGTTTTGAGCACCCCCTGGGGCCGCATAAAATAATCAATGCGGGTAAAGGCCAGGTAATAGGCATCCCAGCCAAAAGATTCCCATCTTTTTTGAATATAATAATCATCATATTGCAGGGCCTCTTGCAGATAAGCCTGAAATTTTTCCCAGGCCATTTCAATCTGTTCATTGGAAAAGCGCTCAATGTGGGGCTCGGCAAAACGCTGGGCGACAAATTTATCAATAAAGGCATCGTCATTTGAGTCGGCCTGAATACAGATTTCTTCAATCACCCGATAGAGCTTATAAGGCTCACAAAGCTCCAGGGGGGCATCATAGCGAAAATAAATGTCATTTTCCTCGAGCCGTATTTGGGCCAGCACCAGCGTGCCAAAGTTGAGCTCGGCCACCTGGCGCATCAGCGGCAGCAGGTATTTGGCCGGAATGCGCAAAAAAGGCGCGTCAATGTAGAGATGCTCGTCTCGTATTTCCAGATTGACCACGATGGAACCGTGGGGAAAAGAATAGCGGGTTTTGCCTTCATCCAGGGCTTTGCTGGACAGCCCCTCCTGGATATAGTCAAGAACGGCATAAAAACTCTCCCGAAATTTTTTTTCTTCGTAGGTTTTCATCACGGTGCCCCAATAATCGGAATTGATGACACTGGTCATAGGCTGGAGAAACGATTCTTCAAAAACAGGAATCTGATTCATACTTTGTTTTTGTGATGATAGCAGTTAGCGGCTTAAAACTAACCATTTCTTATATACCAGCAAAAATTAAGCGCAGTTTGCCAGAAATTTTATTGGCCCAGATTTTTCCAAAATACCTTGCAAAGCAGTTTCTGCTCTTTGTGCGGGCTTTTTTGTCTTTGAAATAATTTTGTTTATCAGATAATTTTTGTGATAAATCTGCAAGGATTGATTTTAGACTGCTACTCTTGACTATTTTGTCGCTTAGGCCGGGGGCACTTAAAGCGAGCCCGGCCGTTTGGCTTTACTCCCCCAAAAATTGTCAAAAAGCAAAATCTTTTGTGTTGTTGTTGGTCTTTTTTATTAAAATTGTCCTTAAAACAGCGTACTCATCCCAAAAAATCTTATGTCATGAGCACAAATACCCTTAGCCCAAGCGAACAGCAAGTCCTGGATATTTTGATGAGCATCCACCAGCAGGAGGAATTTTATTCTTTTTATCTGGTACGCACCCAGGGCGCAGTGCCGGAAGATTGTTTTATGCAGGTGGGTCAGGATGAATACGAAATCTTTGATGACCTGGCCAAGAACCCGGCCCTGAAACTTAGCCCCGAAATACTGGAAAAATATGCCGAACAATGGCCCTGGTATCAACTGCTGCTCAATCCGGCCATTGCCTGGGACGAGCCGCTGATTACGCGATTTTATGCCTATATCGGGCATGACCTTGAGCGCGTGTGCGAAAATCCCCGTTTTCAGTTTACACTGGAGCTGGGAGAAAAATACGCCCGGCAATTGGACTGGAACCGGCTGGGGCGCAATCCGGGCGATTTCTGGACGGCAGAAATTATCGCCGCCTTTGCCGAACATTGGTTCTGGCCTTATCTGAGCCAAAACACCAAAATTCCTTTTACCGAAGCCCTCATTGAGCAGTTTGCCGAGCAATGGGAGTGGGAGAAGCTCTTTTATAATCCCGGCAGCCGTCCTATTTTGTGCCAGCGGGCATTTTTTGAGAAATATGGAAGCCGCTACGGGCAAAGGGTCAAGCCCTTTTTCTTTGAAGACCAAGCCCCTGCCTGGCAGGCCTGGCTGCGACTGACCCAGCCAGAATTTGGCGGAACTGCCTGGGAAAGCCTCTCAAAGCCTGAAAAAGAAGCCCAGGCACAAGCCTACCTGAGCCAATATGAGGCCGAAATCAATTTGAATACTTATTTGCATCGCCCTGATTTTCCCTGGACCCCGACCCTCGTAGAACAATATGAAGCAAAGATTGAAGACTGGGCGGCCCTTTGTCAGCACCCGCAATTTCCGCTCACGGAGGCTTTCCTTCAAAAATATGAATCTAAGATTCATTGGCTAAGCCTTTTCCGCAATCCTCACATGCCCTGGACCCCGGCCCTGCTAAACACTTACGAGTCAGAATGGCGGCACACCCACGCCGAAGAACTCAGCAAAAACGCCTGCCTTGATGAAAGCTGTTTGCTGGCCCTGGCCGATTTGCTCTCCTGGCCCCATCTGAGCGAGAATACCCACCTGCCCTGGTCCCTGGCGCTGGTAGAGAAGTTTGCCGACCGCTGGCACTGGCCGGCCCTGAGCAACAACCCGGCCCTGCCCTGGTCGCAGGCATTTATCCGGCAATACGAAGACCGATGGCATTGGGGAAGCATCCAGCGAACGCACTATACCCCCCTCATACATGGCTTGCCGGGCAACAAAGGCATTCCCTGGTCGCTCGAGCTCATTCACGCTTTTCGCGACCGCATCGAGCTCCAATGCCTGGCCGATTCGGCCAACCGGGACTGGCAGGCCCAACATCTTTATCCCGGCCTCACGGAGGCGGTCGTGCGGGCCTTTCTGGAAAAGGCAAAAACATCTTGAAAAAATAAGCCGATGACATCCTCAACTCATAAAAGAGGCTTTCCAGGGCCAAACTTCATCGGTGGAGGGCTATTGCTTTATGTGGGAGACATTCTTTTGTTTATCGCGCCTGGCTGGTATTGCGCATTGGCCTGGGCTGGTGGGCTGGCTAAGCCGAACTTCCTTCTTCAAAGCCCGGAACAATGGCTATGGATTGCAAAAAGATTTAAAGACCGGAAAATGCTTCGGGGCAAGGTCATACAAAGTGGCCGCATTGATCTCGAGCACGTTTTGAGGCCCGGTAGCCGTCAGGATATGTAATTGAGAAAACCGGACAAAAGGGCTTTCGTCCATTTTCCAGGAAAAAGAAAGGAGATAGGCGGGCAGATTACTCAAAAAAATCTTTTGCTTTTGTTTTTCCTCATAATGGGCTAGCTGCGAAAGTTGGTGATGCGCCTGCGTGGCGAGGGCCTCAAATTCATCCGGGTTAAGCACCGACTGCCGATGCCATCGGAAATTTATGTTGGCCTGGTAGTCTTTTTCCTCGGGAGCAAATAAAATCAAGGGGAAATCAGGATTTTCTCTGATTTTCCAGTCTTCCGGAATTTCAAAAGAAATCCCCATTGATGAAAGTGTGTATTTTTGCATCTTTTTTTACTTAAAATATCAAAGGCAATCATCGTCATCGCTCAAATCATCGGCCCATTCACTAAATGACTTGAGCCAGTTCCAGAGCCCTTTGAGAAAAGAAACCACGTTCAATTGCAGGGTAATTCCGCCGGAAAAGCCCCAGCCTGCACTGGCAGTGGCCTTGGCCCCAAAATTAAATGTGCCATTTTCCCATTTCACTAAAAACTGGGCTTCGCCGCCCACTCCCAGCACCACCCCTACGGTGGCCGATGTTTTTAACATTTCCTGTCCATCGCCCGTTTTTAAAGCAATTTCGGTAGTGCTTTCTACTTTGAGGCCCGCCAGGGCCGAAAGTTTTGCACTCAGATTGGCCTCCGACAAATCATAACTGGCACTGGCTTTTCCTTTCGTTTCGGCTTGTGTGCCCACAAAGCCCGTCGCGGTGCTTCCGGCGGTGAGTTGGTTGCCACCAATGGCATAGTCCATTTTTTGCAGATTGCCTATGCTGCCGCCTTTGCCCATTTCTATTTTAGCTTCTAGTTCTCCTTCCAGCCCCTCCACATTTCCTTTCAGGCCCGCTTTGGCACTGGCTTTGCCCATCCCTCCTATCTCTTGGTCCCACTCGGCTTCTTTTAGGGTAATTTCTATCTTTTTAATGCCCAAAAGTTCTTTGGCCTCCTGCTCGTCTTTCTGCTCGTTTTCTTCCAGAAAACTTTCATTGTATGCGCCCGAAGTCTCGCGATTTTTTAGGTCGCCTTCCGATTTCAGGGTGCTGTCTCCATAGCCTACCCGGTCTTTCAAAAAATTGTATCCCATTCCCAAATAAGTCTTGGAGCCAAACCAGCCGTGCTCTTCCTCCTTTTTTTGCTCATTTCTGGCTTTGACGGCGGCCTTTACTTTTTTTTCCATTGCGATTTGCTCGGGCGTTTTGGCCGCAAATTTATTTTTTCGCCCCATCTGTACAGTGGGGACGGTGGCAAAGGGATTGTCGACCCCCAAAGAAACAAAAGGGTTGTGGGGGGCGGAGGAAACAAAAGGATTATGAACCATCTGAGGAAGGGAAGAAGAAGATTTCTCCGGTATTTCGCTACCCTTTTTCTTGTCGTGTGATTTCTCCATGGTTCAATTTTCCCTTTTTTAATTTAGAAGTAGCACAAGCCCGTGTAAGTCTATGCCCAAAATTAGTTTATATTAAAACCTGACAGGTTTTAAGTTACAAAAATCTGATAATCAGCATATTAAACCTGTCAGGTTTCTATCAAATAATTAATTGCAGGTACTTATTCTCAAAAAAACCAAAGATGAGAATAATTCAGAAAACATCTTACCTGAATTAGAAGGGGCAAAATTCCGCTTTACCGGCATTGGAATACTGTGTGGGCCAATATACAAGCCAAAAGAGTTTATGCAAAGTGGTGTGCGTGCATTGCTTTTTCGCAACAGGCATGAGCCTGCTCTTTCTTTTTTTGATGGGCTGGTACGATGCTCACAACAAGCTTGTGGGGCTTTGCCGGAGGAGGTCTATTGCTGCCCGCTCGAGGTAGCCATTGAGCCAGCCCCCGTCAAATCGGGCCCCCATTTTCTGATAAAAAGCCTGGGCTTCGGTGTTCCAGTCCAGCACTTGCCAGAAAATACGGGCACATTGTTCGCGGTGGGCAATCTGGGCCAGTGCCCGAAAAAATGACTGCCCCAGCCCGCGCCGCCGACAATGAGGGCGAATGTAAAAGTCTTCCAAGTACAAAAGCTTGCCCTTCCAGGTGGAGTAGCGATAAAAATACAGGGCCATTCCGACCAGTTCTCCCGCTTCCTCGGCCACCAATAATCCATAGAGGGCTTGCTGACCAAAGCCGTCTGCACGAAGTTGGGCTTCATCCAGGATGACTTCGTGGGCCGCTTTTTCATATTCGGCCAATTCGCGGATGAGCTGCATCACCGCCGGAATATCATCGGGCTGGCCCGGACGTACGTTGATGGCTTTCATTGGGGGCTTTGTTTTTGGGGTGAAGTGGCGGCTATTTTTTCCCAGGTTTTCACCGATGCGCAAGTTCCACAGCCACGACAGCCTTCTTTTTTGCGGAAGTCGCGCCAGAAGCGACGAAACAGATAAAAGGCTGCCCCCAGGCAGCAAAGCAAGACTAAGATTTCCTGTGTCATTTGCGCATTTTTTTATACAATGAAGAAAGGCCGGCTCCCTAAAAAGGTTCCGGGTAATTGTCCGTTTGGTTTGTTTTTTTCTGCCAGTAGCGTTGCCAAGCCTGGGGGTCATTGATGTTTTCCAAAAAATCGCCCTGTACGGGCACAATGGCCCGGGCCTCAGGCCCAGCCAGCACCAGGCATTGGCGCAAGGAGTATTGCCCTGCCTGACAAGCCTCCTGTAAACGGGACTGTGCGGCAGGCTCCCAGATAGCCAGCAAAGGTTCGGGCAATAAATCTTCCGGATTGACAAAATAGGTGGCTATTTTTTGGGGCAGGCGTGCTCCTACCAGCGCGCTCAATGCATCTTCGCCCAGTTGGGGCATATCGCAGGCCGCAATCAGCCAGGCCGCCTCAGGTTTATGGGCAAAAGCCGTAAGCAGGGCCGCCATTGGGCCAAGGCCCGTGAAGGCATCCGGCAGGCAGGGCCGTGTTTCCTGCCAGGTGGCTATTTGGGCCGGGCGGGCCGAAATCCAAACCTGGGCGCAAAACTTTTGCAGCAGGTCATATACATGGCCTCTTTGGGTTTGTCCGTGATATTGCAAACTGCTTTTGTCCTGGCCCATGCGTCGGCTTTTGCCCCCGGCCAGCACCAGGCCATACAATTCAGGCTTCATCGGCACGCTGAAAATCTTTTTTACCCCCGGTTTTGGCCATGAGCTTGATTTCGTGAATGACAATATCCGGCGAAACAGCTTTGCCCATATCATACACCGTGAGGGCCGCCACCGTGGCCCCGGTGAGGGCCTCCATCTCTACGCCAGTGCGGGCCGTGAGACTGACCCGGCAATCGATGCATACCCAGTGGGGCTCTTGGGTAGTGATGCTGATTTTGCAGTCGTCCAGTCCAATGGGATGGCAAAAGGGAATCAGCTCGGCGGTTTTTTTGGCACCCATAGTGCCCGCAATGATGGCCGTTTGGAAGACCGGGCCTTTGGGACTCAGGATTTCACCCGCCTGGAGCAATGCCCAAAGCGCAGGGGGCAGGCGTACCCAAGCCCGGGCGTGGGCCTGGCGTTGTGTGAGGGGCTTCTCCCCTACGGCGACCATCTGGGGCTGGCCTTCGGCATTGAGATGGCTCAGCGCGGGGCTTTGGGAGGTATCTGTCATCTGGTTGGGACTTGGGAAAATGTATCGCCACAAAAATAAGCGAAATGGCGGTTATCTTATGAAAAACAACACTTATCAAATCGGTAAGATGTAAGAAAAAAATTTGAGGCCCTCTATGATTTAAAAAAAGCATGGCTTATTTTTAAAGAGTTGGAGGAATATCAAATTGTAGAGATTTAGCAGATGGATGTTTAGTTGATTGTTCAAATGGAAATTTAGGCGGATGTGGGGGTTTTGGTGGCGGTGGTGATACAGGGATTTATAAAATACATACCCTTATTGAGATGATGATAAAATCAAATAAAAACTAATTTGATTACTTTTCTAAAAGATTTCTGTAAAAAATTTACCTCAAGCTTATCTCACCAACATTCACTCTGAAAATGGAAAACATCTCTTTATACTCGCCCAAGAAGTCATTGCCAATTTTCTCAAGGAAAGTAAAAATTATCAAGCACAGATTGAATTACACCGGAAATCAACCCCATCTTCTCTGAGCCTTGTTTTGAGTCTTTGGGATACCTTGAGAGAAGAAATTCAAGAGATTCAAACCGAATTAGAAATACGTTTTGGAATTCGTCAAGATACCCTGGATTTTGAGGCTACTTTGACCAAACTTCCTTCGAATTATTGGGATGAACATCTTATTTTTCAGAGCCTCCTGATGCATCTGGGCAAATATCAAGAACTGCTAAGACCTTTATCCAAGCCCAATGATTTCCAAGCGGGCGATTTTACCACTTTCCCTGATTTTATGAAGCAAGGCACGGATGAAGAAGTAGTGCTGGCTATGCAATGCCTCACCTATCTTCAGTTTGAATTAAGTCGTGAAATGGCCTCTCTCACCGCTTTTCACAATGGTGCTTAGTTTTTCTTTGGTAATTTCCCAAAGGATTATGAGTAAAACAAACCCTGCAAGCATTGCTTTTATCGCCTTTTGGCTGGCCCTGGGTTTTGTATCGGGGGAAGAGGCCCAGGCGCAGAAGATTCCCCGCGACTCGGCCTCATCCCTGGAAAAACTGCAATTTATACGCCCTCACACCAAGCTGAATTTCGTGCCATCGCAAGTGGGGGACGAAATGTACATAACTTTGGTCCAGTGCAACTTCGGGACCACCTAGTGGTCAATTTCTTCTTTGCCTGGCACAAAAGACTGAATTTTGGCCAAAAATGGGGCCTTTCTTTTGGCTTCGGAGGCGGTGCCATCCCTTGGCGAAATAGCTTTGAGGTGGATACTGCCCAAGTGACAAGTCTGCCTTTTAACTACCCAAATTTAAGTAATGACTATATTGAGTTCATACAATTTCCCCTTAGTGCTCTTTATCGCAATGCCCTCCACAAAAATCTCTGGATTGAGGCGGAGGCAGGATTATCGTTGCGCTATATTTTAATTGAATACTTGGAAATCACTCATTCTTACGATGATGGCTCTCTACAACAAGACATATTTGGTTCTTACAGTACTTTCGACAATCGCTTTTTGCCCAATTTCCACCTGGGCACAAGCCTGCTTTGGCGGATGCCGCACTACCATTTATTGCAGTTTTCATTGATGTATAATTATTCGCCCAACAACATCATATTCAATGAACATGCGTTATTTCCCGCCAGCCCCGATTATTCAACGGGCCAATATTTTACCAATGGAAGCTATCTGGGCCTTTCGGTAGGCTATATTTTTACCAAAGCGAAGAAAATCTACCGAAGAATGCATTGGGCCAAGACACATCGTGCATTCTAAAAAGGGCGGGCAAATTTTTCGCAAGTTTTGCCCGCCTTTTTTATCAATAGCCCATTGCGCAGCCATCTTTGCGAGACTCCGAGGCACCAAAATATACTTTGCGTTGGGGGTCGTACATAATGGCCTGATAGCCGCCATAGGCCCCGTTGGAGTAGCCAATTTTGTGGCCCATTTGCATCAGGGCGCGAATGGTTTCGTAGTCAAAGCCGCTTTCCAGTCGGATTTCGCCCCGGGGGTCGCCATCCTGGCCGGTGGGGTCTGCGCCTCCCGCGTGGTCTATCCGGGGAGCATCGCCTGCTTCTTGCACGTTCATCCCAAAATCGAGAATATTGAGTAAAATCTGGGTATGACCCAAAGGTTGAAAATCGCCTCCCATTACCCCAAAGCTCAGAAAAGGCTGTCCGTCTTTGGTTACAAAAGCCGGAATGATGGTATGAAAAGGCCGCTTGCCCGGAGCATAGGTATTGGCCTGCCCTTCTTTGAGGTGGAAAAGCTCGCCCCGGTCCTGGAGCATAAAACCCAGTCCGGGCGGCACCATGCCCGAACCCATCCCCCGGTAATTGCTCTGGATGAGTGAAATCATATTGCCTTCGCGGTCGGCTACGGTCATGTAAATCGTTTCTCCGGCACTGATTTGGCCCGCTTCGTAACGGCCCGCCCGGCGGTCGTTGATGAGTTTGCGCCTTTCGGCGGCATATTCCTTAGAAATGAGTTGTGCTACGGGCACTTGTGCAAAGGCCATATCGGCATAGTAGCGGGCCCGGTCTTCAAAAACCAGTTTTTTGGCCTCGGTGAAATAGTGAATATGCTCGGGACTGCCAAAGCCAAATTTTTGCAAATCGTAGGCTTCCAGGATGTTAAGCATTTGCAGGGCGGCAATGCCCTGCCCATTGGGGGCAGTTCCCAGACCTGATAGCCTCGGTAGGTGGTAGAGACTGGCTCCACCCATTCCGACTGGTGGCTGGCCAGGTCATCGTAATTCAAAAAACCGCCCTGCGACTGTATGAAGGCGGCAATTTGGCGGGCTATTTCGCCATTATAAAACAAATCCCGTCCCTTTTGGGCCAGTTGGCGGTAGGTATTGGCCAGGGCCGGATTTTTGAAAATATCCCCTTTTGCGGGGACTTTCCCATCGATGGTGTAGGTTTCCTTTACATTGGGAAACTGCTGGGCCAGTGCGGGCACTGAGCGACTCAGATAATAGGCAATCAACTCGGTAACCGGAAAACCCTGTTCGGCATACTGGATGGCCGGGGCCAGGATTTCGCTCATTTTGAGGCGGCCAAAACGCCCGTGAAGCGAAAACCAGCCATCTACACAGCCGGGCACGCTGACCGGCAGGGGGCCGAGGGCGGGGATTTTCTCCATTTTTTTCTCCTGAAAATAGGCCAGGGTCAGCGATTTGGGAGAGCGCCCACTGCCATTTAGCCCATAAAGCTTTTGGGTCTTGGCATCCCAGACAATGGCAAACAAATCGCCACCAATGCCACAGCCCGTAGGCTCCATTAGGCCGAGGGCAGCATTGGCGGCGATGGCCGCATCAATGGCCGTGCCCCCTTTTTTGAGAATGTCCACCCCGATTTGGGTAGCGAGGGGATGACTGGTACAGACCATCCCGTTTTGGCCAATAACTTCGGCCCGGGTGGCAAAATTGCGCCCCGTTACCCGGTCTTGGGCCAGAAGGCCAGGTTGGGCCTTCAGCAAAAAGAACAGCAGCAGAAAGAAGTAGTAGTGTTGCATAAGTACAAAAATGAAGAAGTAATCCTGAAATTGAGTTTAGTGCCCTAAATTTGTGGTAAAAGCCCAAAGGCTGCCAAACGATTTAGGCAAAATTTGGTTAATATTGCAAATTAAGAAAATAAACAATTATTGCAATGTCGGTAAAATTTATGGTTTTTTTGGTGTTGATTGGCAGCATCATTTTTCCGGCCATTGGCTATTATATGGATTATCGCTTTAGCCAAAAGCGCAAAGCCCGGGCAAAGAATCCGTCTTGATGCGCCCCTGACCACATTTTTTCTCAATATGTCAAAAAATTCCCCACTCAAACGCCTCGCTATTTTAGGTTCTACTGGCTCTATTGGCACGCAGGCCCTCGAGGTGGTGGCCGCCCACCCACAACACTTTCGGGTGGAGGTGCTTACCTGCCGGAGCAATGTGGATTTGTTTATTGCGCAATGCCGTCAGTTTTTGCCTTCCCAGGCGGTCATCATCGACGAAAGCCAGTATTCGTTGGTAAAATCGGCTTTGAGTAACCTGGCCATTGAGGTCATGACGGGCGTGGAAGCCCTGAGCCAGGTGGTGCAATCAGAAGAGATAGATATGGTGTTGACCGCTGTGGTGGGTTATTGTGGCCTGGCGCCCACCCTGGCCGCCATAAAAGCCGGAAAAGACATTGCCCTCTCCAACAAGGAAACCCTGGTGGTGGCTGGTGAATTGGTGATGGCCCTGGCCCGGCAAAAGGGGGTTCGGATACTGCCCATAGATTCTGAACATTCGGCCATTTTTCAATGCCTGGTGGGAGAAACCCATAATCCGATTGAAAAAATCATCCTTACGGCTTCGGGAGGCCCTTTTCGGGGCAAAAAGCGGGAAGAATTAAGGCAGGTAACGAAAGCGCAGGCCCTCAAACACCCCAATTGGGTGATGGGAGCTAAAATCACCATTGATTCGGCCTCGCTGATGAACAAAGGGCTGGAAGTGATTGAAGCCAAATGGCTTTTTGGCCTGGAGGCCCGCCAGGTGGAGGTAGTCGTACACGCCCAATCCATCATTCATTCGCTTGTTCAGTTTGAAGATGGTTCTATCAAGGCCCAACTGGGCTTGCCTGATATGAAGCTTCCCATTCAGTATGCCTTGGGCTATCCTCAAAGGCTGGCTTCGGATTTTCCGCGCTTCGATTTTACCCAGTATCCCCAACTCACTTTTGAAAGCCCAGACACGACTACCTTTCGCAATCTGGCCCTGGCTTTCGAGGCCCTGCAACAGGGGGGCAATATGCCTTGTGTTCTGAATGCCGCCAATGAAATTGTGGTGGCGAAATTTTTAGAAGACAAAGTGCGTTTTCTGGAAATGTCGGACCTCATTGCCGATTGTATGGCCAAAATGCCGTATATTGCCCGGCCAAATTATGAGGACTATGTACAAACCGACCAGGAAACAAGGCAACTGGCGGAGCGGCTGTGTGCCTGAATCTTTTTAAACAATATATACCACCTAAAAAATGATAAGCCCAGCCAAAGGGCTTTATCCTCAGAAATTCACTTACATGGGAACATTCATTATGATTGCCCAGCTCTTATTGGGCCTCTCTATTATCGTAGGACTGCACGAACTGGGGCATTTGCTCACTGCCAAGCTATTTAAAATGCGGGTAGAGCGTTTCTCGATTGGTTTTCCTCCCCGGATTTTTGGGGTGCGTTGGGGCGAAACCCGCTATGAACTGGGAGCCATCCCGATGGGGGGCTTCGTAAAGATTTCGGGTATGATTGACGAATCATTCGATACCAAGCACCTCAAAGAGGAACCCCAGGATTATGAATTCAGGGCCAAACCCGCCTGGCAACGCCTGATTGTGATGATGGGTGGCATTTTGGTCAATATCTTCACAGGTATTTTGATGTTTATTGGCATTGTCTATTATTGGGGCGACAGCTATATCCCGGCCTCAGAAATGCAAAAGCACGGCATTGTGGCTTACGAATTGGCCCGTGAAATCGGCCTCAAAACGGGAGATAAGATTCTGGCCGTAAATGGGCAAAAAATTCAAAAGTACGAGGAAATCCTGAGTGCCAAGACCCTGCTCGAGAGCAATAGTTACTATACCATTGAGCGGAATGGCAAAAAAATAGACATTCCCCTGCCCAATGACCTGGTGGAGCGGCTTTCGGGCCGCAATCAAACCCCGCGGCGTTTTATCGAAATGCAATTGCCTTTTGAGGTGGGCCAGGTTATCGGGGGGCGGCCAGCGGCCAAAGCGGGTATGCAGGAAGGCGACCAAATTGTAGGCTTTAATGAGCAAAAAATCCGCTTTTTCCACGAGCTCAAAGACTTACAAGATAAAAACAAAGGCAAAACTATCCGCCTTACCCTCCTGCGTCAGGGCAAAACCCGCCAGATACAGCTCACTACCCAAAAGGACGGAACCATTGGCTTCTTCCCTAAATTCAGGGTCAATTATCAGCAAATAGAATATAGCCTGGCCGAAGCTACGACCAAAGGCACTGCCGATGCCTTTGGCTCGGTGGTCAATAATATTAAGGGCTTTGGCAAAATCTTCCGGGGCGAGGTCTCCACGCGGGCTTTGAGCGGGCCTATTGGCATTGCCCAGATTTTTGGAACCAACTGGGACTGGTTTCGCTTCTGGCAAATCACGGCGGTACTGTCGATGTGGCTGGCTTTTCTCAATTTTTTGCCTATACCCGCTTTGGACGGCGGGCACGTGATGTTTTTGAGCTACGAAATCATTTCGGGGCATAAACCCTCCGATCGCTTTTTGACCAATGCTCAAACCGTGGGTGTGTTGCTTTTGCTGGGCCTGATGGTGTTTGTGATTTTCAACGATATATTTAATTTGTTTTTTTAGCAAACCCTTTCTTAACCCATGAGACCCTACCAGATTTCGAGGGACAAACTATGGAAAGGCATTATTGAGGACTTGTTTGAGGATTTTCTCCGTTATTTTTACCCGGAGTGGGCGGATGAAGCAGTTGACGGGAGTCAAAATGTCGTTTTTCTGGACAAAGAACTCACGGAACTTTATCCAGAGTCGGCGCAAACTACACGCTTTGCCGATAAACTGGTGCAAGTACCCCTGAAAACCGGAGCCGACCTTTGGGTTTTGGTGCATGTAGAAGTGCAAGGTTATCGGGATGCTGATTTTCCAGCGCGTATGTTCACTTATTTCTACCGGATTCGCGACCGTTATCAGAAGGAAATATTGGCTCTTGCCATTCTTACGGATAAAAACAGCCGTTATCATCCTAAAAAATATCACTATCAGTTTTTAAAAACGAGCCTTACCTACCGGTTTGATACATTTAAACTGAAAAACAAAACCGAAACGGCCCTATTACAGCCCCACAATCCATTTAGTATTGTGATGCAGACGGCTTTCAAGGCCCTCCAAACGGATGATTTGGCGGATATTCGGCAAAAGAGTGGAAACTGGCTTTGATTAGGAATTTGCTCAATGCGGGCTACCAGTTGAAAAAAGTACGCAGTGTTTTGAACTTTATTGCTCATTATGTAAATTTCAGGAGTAAAGAATCCCGTGATTCATTTCATCAGGAAGTTTCAAAAATAACTCAAAGCAGAACAAATATGGGCATTGAAGAAATTATTCGCACCGAGCTAATGGATGTAGGCGAAAAACTCGGACTTGAAAAGGGCGAAAAACAAGGCGAATTGAAAAAAAGCCTGGTTGCCACCCAAAACTTGCTCAAAAAAGGCAGGCTCTCTCCCGAAGAAATTGCAGAGGTACTGGAAGTTTCCCTTGACTTTGTCAAGAAGGTGCAAATAGGTGAAGTGTCATTTTTTTAATTGTGCCCTGATATGAAGGCCAAAAGCCTGAAAACTAAGCCATTCAGTTTTATTAGAAGATAATTATGCTGCTAGCCCTGTTTTGTGTGTATTTTTTTAATATACATTTTCCTTTGGCCTTGCCTGCCCACGATTTCCATACCAGTCTCGCTGAAGTGCATTATAATCAGAAGACCAAATATCTGGAAATAAGCTTGCGCGTTTTTACCGATGATTTGGAAAAAGCCATTGGGCAACAAAACCAATTGGAAAGTTTTTACCTTGACAAATCCGAGCGCCACAATCCGCTTGTTGAAAAATACATCCGCCGGACATTTTATTTGCTCAATGCCAAAAACGAGCCCGAACCCCTTACCTTTGTTGGGAAAGAGCTAGAAGCTGATGTAACCTGGATTTATTTTGAGATTCCGGTGCGAAAATCACTCAAAGGTTTTCAACTCTTCAATTCTGTTCTGACGGAAGTGTTTGATGACCAGGTCAATATGGTTAATTTTTTTTATAACCAACAGCGCAAGACTTTTTTGTTTAACCACCGCCAGCACCGCCATCTTTTGCCATTTTCCTAGAATAAAAAATTGGGTATAAGGTGGCCTTTGTTTATTTTTGCAAACTTTGGCGTACAACAAAGTAAAAAACTGAGGCAAAGACCTCCCCTGGTCCCATTATACCTAACCAAACGTTGAAAGTCTATGAACACAATTGCTCAAGGTGCGGACAACTCGGTGTTTGCCCAGATGTCGCAAATGGAACACGAACAGGTTGTTTTTTGCCACGATGCCAACACGGGCCTCAAAGCCATCATAGCCATCCACAACACGGTGCTGGGGCCTGCCGCCGGGGGAACCCGCATGTGGGTGTATGCCCACGAGGCCGAAGCCCTGCGCGATGTGCTGCGTTTATCTCGTGGTATGACTTACAAAAATGCCATTGCGGGCCTGCACATTGGCGGGGGCAAGGCGGTCATCATTGGCAATCCCCGTGAACATAAATCAGAAATGCTGTTTCGGGCCTTTGGAAAATTTGTCAATAGCCTCCACGGAAGATACATCACTGCCGAAGATGTAGGGATTACGACCGATGACATTGAATTTATGGCCCTGGAGACCCCTTTTGTAGCTGGCAAACCAGAATACCAGGGCGGAAGTGGAGATCCTTCGCCCGTAACCGCTTATGGCGTGTACATGGGCATGAAAGCTGCCGTTAAAAAAGCTTATGGTTCGGAGAGCTTATCAGGAAAGCGGGTAGCTGTGCAAGGGGCGGGACATGTGGGCGAATATTTGATAGAACACCTGGTCAAGGAAAATGCCACCGTCTTTGTGTCCGATTATTATGAGGACGCACCGCAGAGATGGTGCAAAAATATGGGGCCAAAGGAGTAGAAAAAGAAGAAATCTATGACTTGGATGTAGATATTTATGCCCCTTGTGCTTTAGGAGCCACCATCAACGACCAGACCCTGGCCAAACTCAAATGCGACATCATTGCCGGGGCCGCCAATAACCAACTGGAAGATGAACAACGCCATGCCGACCTTTGCCGTGAAAAAGGCCTCTTATATGCTCCTGATTTTTTGATTAACTCCGGAGGCATTATCAATGTATATTACGAAATAGCTGGCAATTATAACCGGGCGCAAGTTTACAAACACGCCGAGCGCATCTACGATTATACCTGGAATCTTTGGCAAAAGGCCGAAACCGAACAAATCAATACCCATCAGGCGGCCCTCAAAATGGCCCTCAATCGTATAGCAGCCGCCGCCCACTTAAAATCTTGGCGATAAGCCCCTGGGTGGGCAGGTAAGCCCTTGCTTCAAAAAAAATCAGAAGGATACTTCCTTCCTGACACCATATTTATTATTTATATTATAAAAAAATGCTAAACCGCTGGAATCTAAGGGTAAAGGCTTTTCAAGTCTTATTTGCCTACAAAACCAACCTGCAAGCCAATGCCGACCTGGCCAAGGCGCTGATTGAAGAACATTTTACCCCCGATTGGAACGAAAGCCCCTCTCCCCACCGCCAGGAATATGTCCAGCAAGCCCAGGAATTATTTGACCAGTGGCTTTATCAATTTCAAACCCAGGAAGCAAGTCCTACACTCTTTTGGCCCGAAGCACTAAGGACGGCGGGTCAGGAAGCCATTCTTTTTTACCAAAACCAGTGCAATGAAGACCACCGGCATTATTTAAAGTGGCTCAGGGCTTTGCCCGAGCACATCTTTGATTTGTATTTGCTGGCTTTGCAAATTCCCGAAGAAGCCCGCCTGCTTGTGGAGGAAGAGGCCCAGCGCCAGCGCGACAAAATGAAAATCACAGGATTGAAGCCCACCGATACTCTTTTCAAACTGGCCCATAGCCAGGTTGCCCTTTCCCTGAGAGGCTTTTCTTCTTTGCAAAAGGAAATACAAAATCGCAAACTTGACTGGCAAAAGGAAAAATCGCGGCTTCGGCAAGCCCTGCGAGATTTTATGGAGCAAGACCCCGCCTACTCGGCCTTTGACCAAATGCCCGACCAAGACTTCGAGACCGAAAGAACCCTGGTGCTGCACATGGTGCGGGAAGTTGCTTTTCGCCAACCCGTGAATCTCTTTTTCGAAATCACGGAGATTGATATTCCGGCGGTTGCCTGGGCAGAATGGTTTTCTCTTCTGTCAAAACAAGACCTGCTGGCCCGTCTCCAAACGGATACCCGGGCCCTGGTGCGCACCTTTTTAGAACACATGGCTCTTTCAGGTGAGTACCAGCCCAGCCTGGAAAAACAAATTTATCAACGTGGTCAGGCTTATTTTAATCGCCTGCAAAATGAGCTCAAAGACCGAAAAGCAAGCGAAAGCCTGCGGGAGTATCGCCGCCTCAAAACCAAAGAAATTCCGGGGTTTTCCATAGACCCACAGCATTTTTTGATGGAGCAAACTTTGAAGCAATGGTTACGGGAAAGTGTAGCCGTCTTGTCCGTCTTTTTGAGTGAGCAAAAACGCAATGGAGCCGATGCCCAGAAAGAAATCCTGCACGCTCTCGACCACGCCCTTTTCTTTTTTTTAGAACAAATCGGCTTGCCAGGCTCCACCCTGAGCCAACTTACTCTCCTGGTAAAAAATGAAAAGACGGGTTCGGTATTGAGCGATTTTTTCGCCGAGCAAAGTCTTTTTTGGGAAGAAGACCAAAAGGTATTGCAAAGTATGGTGCAGAAAACCTTGAAAGGACTCCCTGCGCCTTCCCAAGAAGAATATCCGGCCCTGGCAGAGTTTTCTCTGAATTGGGAAGATGATTTTTATTTTTTTGAGGAGCTTTTCAAGCAAACGGTGCAGATGGAAAAGCAAACCCGGGCCTGGATAAGTGCCAAGTCCGAAAACTGGGATTTTACCCGGCTAGCCCTGAGCGACCGGGTGATTCTGCAAATGGCTTTGACCGAAATGGTGTTTTTCCCCAGCATCCCAGTCAAAGTTAGTATTAATGAATATATTGATATCGCCAAACAATACAGCACCCCCAACAGCCGTCAGTTTATCAATGGCCTTCTGGATGCCTTGTCCAACGAATTACAAGCCCAGAAAATCATCCGTAAAAGCGGGCGCGGCCTAATGGATAATCGGTAATTTTGGCGGGTATGGCCTTGTTTTTCAATAATTTTACTATTTTTGAATATTAGGTGCGGATGACCTTCTGGTTCTAATTTAGACAATATGGCTGCTAAAAAAGCATTTTTTTGGGGTTTGGTTGCGGGCATGGGAGCTGGTGCCGTGCTTACCTTTTTATTCTCCCCTACCAACGGAAAACATACCCGCGACATCGTCAGCTACCGATTTTCCAACGTATGGGCCAAAATTCGTGGCCTCTGGGAAAACAAAGAGTTATTTAGCAATGAGGCCCGCAAACAGGGAGAAGACCACGTGGACTTTATCAACCGCGAAGCCCAAAGATTACAAATGAAAATGGAGGGAATTCATCAACAAATTCGCTCCAAAAAAACGAAGGACAAATAAACAAGCATCCTCTTTGCTAAATACTGGCTTGGAGAGTTCCTTCAATGCCGTATATTTGCTCGGTTTTGGCCGGAGACAGAAGAGTGCTACGTAATGATTCTTAGAACTGTTTTTAAGGACATTTTTGAAAATAACAAAAGGATAGATTTTTCTGGGAAAGACTAACCAAACTTGCTTTGAACAGTTTCACTAGCATTGTCAAACCCTCAAATTTTTGAAGCAAATGATGAAATACACTATTCTTGGGAATCACAGGGAAAGCCTCAGCCAGGCTTTATTTGTAGGATTATTTTTCGGGTTGATGGGCCTCTATTCCTGCGCCGAAAACAAAAAAGCCGAAACGGCCAGCTCAGCACCCCAAAACCCACAAAACACAGTAAGTGCCCCCACAAGCAATGAAACTGGCCAAAAAGAACCGGCGCAAGAACCAGCTCGCCAAATAAGCAAAGAAACCGGAGAAAAGGCAATGATGGCTTTTCCTGAATTGGAATACAATTTTGGGCAGGTAGAGGAAGGTGCGATTGTAAAGCACAGTTTTAAGTTTAAAAACACCGGCAAGGTGCCGCTTTTGATTAGCGATGCTTCGGCTTCCTGCGGCTGTACCGCCTCCGATTGGCCCAAAGAACCTGTACTTCCCGGAAAGGAAAGTGAAATCAAAGTGGAGTTCAACACCCAGGGAAAACCCGGACAACAGGTCAAGACCATAACGCTTACTGCCAATACCGAACCTACTACCACCATTTTGCGCTTGTCAGGAATGGTCAAAGGGACTTCCAAAATGATGGGACCACTTGCCAATCCTTGATTTTTTTAGCCTTTCTCCGAAGGGCTATCTACACCAAAGAAGCGCTTCCTTAACTTAAAACGCCTGTTGATTAAAGACCTATGACCCTACTTCATTTATTTTTGCAAGCGGCGGGCGGAGGCCTGCCTTTTTGGATTACCCTAGTAGGGGTAATTTTGGTTACTTATTTTTTTATGATATTGCCCGAGCAGAGGCGAAAAAAACAACAGGTTCAATTTAGGCAAAGCCTCAAAGTAGGTGATGAAATTGTAACCCTGGGCGGTTTGCATGGCAAGATTCACGCCCTGAGAGAAGATACTATTGTCATCCTGGTTGACAAAGGCACTAAACTTGTTATTGAAAAAAATGCTGTATTGATGGAGCCTACGCTACGCTTAAAAAAAGAACCTTCGGATAAAAACAGTGTTCAGGAATCATAAAGGTATTTTTCAAACGAGTTTTCGCCGGATTTTACTGGCATTCTTGCACCTGCGCCGAAAAAACGTGCAGGTTTTTTACTTTGCCTCATAAGTGCCACCCTTCTCTGGGTCTTCAACGCCCTCAATCAAGACCGCATCGAGACTGTGCCCTATCCCCTGGAGTTACTTTATGACAATGACCGCTTTATTGCTCTTGAGCCTCCTCCCAATAAGGTCTATTTAAAACTTAAGGGAACAGGATGGCAGATTTTATGGAAAATATTCCGCATTCAAACCGCTCCAATCCGAATTTTGGTGCGTGGCTATTCTCAAAGCCGCCCTTATCTCACCCTGGCTCACTATCGTCGTGAGATAGAAAACCAAGTTACGGACCTCAAAGTAGAATATGTTTTGAATGAAACACTCTCTTTAAAACTAGACCGGAAAGTAAAACGTCGTTTTTCATCAAAGTAAATCCTTTCAAAATCAAATTGGCTCCCCGACACCACCTGGTGAGCGAAATCAATATTTTCCCCCGGCAAATCACTCTCATCGGGCCCGAATCCTACCTGCGAGCCTTGAGCAATCCTTATGAACTCTTTTTACCGGACATAGTTCACCGCCAAAACTATGAAGCACAACTCAAACTCAACTTGCCTTTCGAGAATCCTGACCTTGTAGTACAAGAACAAGCCAACATCAAGGTTTCTTTTAAAGTGGCAGAGTTTGTAGAAAAAACCGCCCGGCTGGTCATCAAAAAAGAAAATTTTCCTTCCCAAAGTCGGTTCACCATTCCCAAAGAAGACCGGCAAACCGAAGTGGTGTATGCTGTTCCCAAATCGGCACTGGGCCGGATTCGCTTAAAAGAGTTTGTTCTCACGGCTGATTTCAAGACCTTCAACCCCGTCGACTCCACAGTTGCTCTTTTTATGAGAAGAAAGCCACAAATCGTTCGTAGTGATGGTATTGTATTCAAAAAAAGAATAAAACTTGTTTATGAATAAAATACCCAAGCTCATCGGGATTACAGGGGGAATTGGTACGGGCAAAAGCACGGTTTGCCGGATATTTGCCCTACTGGGTGTGCCCATTTATGATTCTGATACCAGGGCCCGCTGGCTCATGAATCATTTACCTGCCCTGAGGCAGGCGATTTGTGAGCATTTTGGCCCATTGGCCTATCAGGCCGACGGTACACTTGACCGTGTGTATATGGCCAGGCAGGTTTTCAAGACGCCGAAAAAGTGAAATTGCTCAACCATCTAACGCATCCCCAGGTAGGCCAGGATTTTCAGGAGTGGGTGTCCCTGCACCAGGACTACCCCTACCTGCTCAATGAAGCGGCGCTTTTGTTTGAGTCTGGCCGCTATAAAACCCTCCACAAAACCATTGTGGTTCAGGCACCCGAAAAACTGCGCATAGAGCGCGTGCTCCTGCGCGACCCACACCGAAGCGAAGCCGACATTCGGGCCATCATACAAAAGCAAATGCCCGAAGAGGAGAAAAAAGCCCGGGCTGATTTCATCCTCACCAATGATGAGTCCCAGATGCTTATCCCCAAGTACTGGCCCTGCACCAGCACCTGTGCCAAATGGTCTAAAAGTGCTTTTTTATAAACCAAAAGCACAAATGCATCTTCAAAAAATCACAAAAAAAATTACTTTTTTTTAACTCGTGAATTTATTTTTTACCGTTTATTTCTTGCTGTGTGATTTATCTCCTATCATTGTGATACCAAGCTAATATTCAAAACCAAGTTTGGTTGAACCCCCTTATATATTAGTGCATTTGTAAGTCATTTGCTTTTGCACACCGATTATTTTTCAAAAAACTCACAAAAACTCGTGTTAAGATGAAAACATTTACCCGTCTCTTCATCCTGATTGGATGTGCATTATCATTTCAATTTTCTTTTGCCAAAACTTACAATGTCGCCAATGGGGATGTAGCCGGTTTGATTCGAGTGATGAAAGAAATCCAATCGAATGGCGATATTTCTAACACCATAAATCTCGGCGGGGGAACCTATCTGCTTAGTGCTGTGTACGAGTTTGTCAATGAAGGGGGAACTCCCTACGGAAGTGTGGGCTTACCCTCCTTGCAGGTGGGTAAAACACTCATAATC